>JBKBIN010000020.1:0-22754 GCA_046296715.1 Candidatus Ratteibacteria bacterium | reverse complement strand
GAACTTTTTCTTCCATTTCTTTTGTTATAATAGGCCATTTACAATATTCTTCATAATTTGATTTTATTGCTTTTTCTCCACCTAAAATCGCAAGTTTTTCCATTTATTCCTCTTTTTCAATTTTACTTTTTGGTTTTTTCAGAAGAAGTTGTGCTGAGTCAGTATCAAGAAATAATGAAACATCTTGGTGCAATCTTAAAAATGAAGATGGAACTTTATTTGTTATATCTCCATCAATTGTTTGTTTTACCGCATTTGATTTTTGTCTTCCCGGAACCATACAGAAAATTTTATCTGAAAGTAAAATTGCACTAACAGTCATAGTTAAAGCATTTCTTGGGACTTCATCTAAACTTTTATACCTTGCATTAGGATTTGGATGATTTTTATAATCTTCATATTGTTGTTTTACTGATATTTCATCAATCCTTACTTTAACTATAACTTCATCGGTCCATAAATCTGTTTCTGGTTCATTAAAAGCAATATGACCATTAACTCCTATACCAATAAAAGCAATATAAATTCCTTCGTTTTCTTTTACTTCTTTATATTTTTCTACAAATAACTTTGTATAATTTTCAATAATTTCATCTGGATTATTTCCTGCTTCTTTCATGTAAAAAATATTCTCTTTGGGTATATTAACTTTTTCAAAAATGTGTGTTTTTAAATATTCTTGAAAAGTATTAGGATGCCCAATTGGTAAATCAGTATATTCATCAAGGTGAAAAGCATAAATATTTTCCCATTTTATATTTTCATTTTTTGATAGATTTTCAAGAAAGGTATCCTGAGAAGGTGCTGCAGCAAAAACACATAAACATTTTTTATTTAACTGGTTTGTATATTTTTCAAGAATTTCACCTGCTTTTTTACTTGCAAAAAGACCAAGTTCTTGGTTATTTTCTAAAATATATATTTTAAACTTTCTCCTTTCCATTTATTCCTCCAATTTTAACAATTTTTTTGCATTTTCAAACATTATTTTTCTTTTCCTCAGAGATACTAAGATTTTTTATATACTCTATTATTGGTAGTTCCTGTTCTGGATGTAAATAATCAGTTGCAAATAAAAGTTTATTATAAAATTTATCTAAAAATATAACTCCATATTCAGGATCTCTTGTTAAGGCATTATAAGCACTTCCTGCAGAAAGGTCAGCATAAATATTTGGATAATTTTCAAGTAAATATTGAATTTTTCCTTCTTTTTCTATTTTCCCTTTTGGATATGTATTTCTTTCTTCAGTTGTAACTTTTCCTGATATTTCAGCCCACCAACCAGGTCCATGAGCAACAAAAATTGTATTAGGGAATTCATTTAAAGTTTGTTCAATAAAGGGTAGCCCTATTTCATCAGTTAAACCAATTGTTGATTTCCAAGGAACTCCTCCAAGATGAAAAACAATTGAAAGACCAAACTCACCACATATCTTATAAATATTTTTCATTCTTTTATCATTAAATTGTAGATTTGCAAGTATTTCTCCAAAACCTTTTGCTCCTTTTTTAACATAATCTTCAATAAGAAATTTTATTTTTTCTTCATTTTCGCTATTTAGTCCTCTTCTTGGATCAACATTACAGAATGGAATTAATCTATCTTTATATCTTTTACATACTTTTAAAACATTATCAGTTGTATTATACCAGTGAGTTTCTTCTGGATTTTCAATTGGGAGAATTACTGCTTTTTCTATACCTTTTTCATCCATCGTTTGAATTAATTTCTTTGGAGTTAAATGTTTTCTTCCATAGAAAATCTTACCAATATGAACATGATAATCAATCATTTGTCTCCATTTTTAAATTAATTTTAGTAAATTTTACTCTTTTAAAAATAGAAAATCAATACATCCGATTTTTCATTAAAAATTTTTTTTCTGGCACATTTTTTACAATACAATTTTGTCTATGGTTTTTTAAAAAAAATGTGATAAAATCATTTATTAATTATGATACCTGAATATTTGATTAGTTTTAATACAAAGGCGCTTGAAAAAATTGAGGTTGATTTTCTAATTGTTGGAGGTGGATTAAGTGGGCTTTTTGTTGCTTACCAATTGAAAGATTTTAAAACACTAATTCTTTTTAAAAATGGTTTTGAAGAATCGTGTAGTTATTATGCTCAAGGTGGTATTGCTGTTGCACTTAATGAAGATGATAGTCCTGAAATTCATAAACAAGATACTTTAAAAACCGGATACTATTTTAATGATGAAAAAGCAGTTGATATACTTGTTAATGAAGGGATTGATAGGATTAAGGAGGTTATTTCTCTTGGTTTTAAGTTTGATAAAGAAAAAGATAAATTTCATTTCACAAAAGAGGGAGGGCATTCAAAAAATAGGATTCTACATGCAAATGGAGATGCAACAGGTCAAAGTATAACCACTTTCTTTTATAATCTTATAAAAAATTCCCCGAATATTAAAATTTTTTCTAATACTTTTCTCATTGATTTAATTGTGCAAGAAAATAAAGTTATAGGTGCTATTGTTCTTGATGAAAGTAGAAATAAGATTGTTTTAATTCAAGCAAAGGCATATGTATTGTCAACTGGTGGTGCAGGTATGGTTTTTCAAGAGACGACAAATCCTTCTTATATAACTGGAGATGGTATTGCAATTGCTTATAGGAAAAATGTTGAACTTACAGATCTTGAGTTTTATCAGTTTCATCCAACGACTTTTTATATGGCTGGTGCACCAAGATTTTTGATATCAGAAAGTGTTAGGGGAGAAGGTGGAATTTTAAGAAATGTGAATAAGGAAAGATTTATGTTAGATTATCATCCTTCAGGTGAACTTGCACCAAGAGATATTGTTTCAAGAGCAATAATTGACCAGATGAAAAAAACAAATTCCAACTGTGTTTATCTTGACTTAACACATTTGAAGAAAGAATATATAAAAGAAAGGTTTCCTCAAATTTATAATTTCTGCAAAAAATATGGTGTAGAACCAAGTAAGGATTTAATACCTGTAAGACCATCTGCACATTTTTTTATAGGTGGAATAAAAACAGATATCTGGGGGAAAACTAACATTGAAAATCTTTTTGCTTGTGGAGAATGTGCATGTGTTGGTATTCATGGAGCAAATCGTCTTGCAAGCAATTCGCTTTTAGAATGTCTTGTTTTTGGGAAAAGGGTTTCAATTAAAATAAAAGAAGAAAAATTTGAAATTTTTAAATCGGATTATAAATATACTTTTCCAAAAAAAGCAGATGTTTTAATAGATAAGGATGATTTAAAAAGGTCAATAAGAAGTTTAATGTGGAGAAATGTTGGAATAGAAAGAGATGAAGAAATGTTGAAATATGCTCTTGAAAAGTTTAAAGAATGGCAAAAATATGCATTTTTGAAAGAATTTAATGATAGAAATGGATTTGAAAGTTTAAATATGTTAATTGTTGCAAGTTTAATCACAGAATCTGCGCTTATAAGAAAGGAATCAAGAGGAACTCATTTTAGAAAAGATTATCCTCAGATAGATGATAAAAACTGGAAAAAACATATAATTGTGAGTAAAAAAGGAGTGACAATAAAATGAAAAAAAGAGTGAAAGATGAAAAACAACCTGTTTTAGAGAGAATTAAAAATTTTAATGAAGTTTCATATGGTTATAATGAAAAACAGGCAATTGAAGAAGCATCAAGATGCTTACAATGTAAAAAAGCACCTTGCGTTAAAGGATGTCCTGTAGAGATTGATATTCCAAGATTTATAAAAGAAATTAGAGATGGAAATTTTCAGAAAGCACTTGAGATTATTTATGAAAAAAATCTTTTACCTGCAATCTGTGGAAGAGTTTGTCCTCAAGAGACACAGTGTGAACAGTTATGCACTCTTGGGAAAAAATTTGAACCAGTTGCAATTGGTAAACTTGAAAGATTTGCTGCTGATTATGCTGATTTTAGATTGTCTTGTCAGATTAATAAGGATCATAATATGAAAAATACAAAGGTTGCAGTAATTGGTTCCGGTCCTGCTGGGCTGGCATGTGCATCTGAACTTGCAAGATGTGGAATTAGAGTTACAATTTTTGAAGCACTGCATAAACCAGGAGGAGTTTTAATATATGGAATTCCAGAATTTCGTCTTCCTAAAAAAATTGTAGAAAAAGAAATAAATCAACTTTTAACTTTTGGAGTTGAAATAAAAACGAATGTAATTATTGGAAAAACATTGACAATAGAAGAATTGTTTGAAATTGGATATAAAGCAATTTTCATAGGAACAGGAGCAGGCCTTCCTAATTTTCTTGGTATACCAGGGGAAAATTTATTGAGGGTCTATTCTGC
Organism: Candidatus Ratteibacteria bacterium; assembly: GCA_046296715.1. Taxonomy (GTDB): domain Bacteria; phylum Ratteibacteria; class UBA8468; order B48-G9; family JAFGKM01; genus JAMWDI01. The sequence goes on along the minus strand of JBKBIN010000020.1, from coordinate 18,446 downwards.
AAATGAATTTTTGACAAGAGTAAATTTAATGAAAGGATACCTATTTCCTGAATATGATACACCAGTTTCTGTTGGTGAGAAAGTTGCAGTTATTGGTGGAGGAAATGTAGCAATGGATTCAGCAAGAAGTGCTTTACGGCTTGGAGCAAAAGAAGTAGTTGTTTTATATAGAAGGACTGAAAAAGAAATGCCAGCAAGAAAAGAAGAATATGAAAATGCCTTAGAAGAAGGTATTAAATTTATTTTTCTTGTTCAACCACTTGAGATAATAGGAGATGAAAAAGGATATGTTAAATTTGTAAAGGTAATTCATAATAAACTTGGTGAACCAGATGAATCTGGAAGGAGAAAACCAGTTCCGATTGAAGGGAGTGAAGAAGTTATTCCATTTGATACTGTTATTGTTGCAATAGGTCAATCACCAAGTCCTTTAATTACTCAAACATATCCTGAATTAAAAACAGGTAGACATGGTAATATAATTGTAAATCCAGAAACCTGTGAAACAAATATTAAAGGTATATATGCAGGAGGAGATATTGCAACTGGAGCAGCAACTGTTATAAGTGCAATGGGTATGGGCAAAAAGGCAGCAAAATCAATAATTGAGTATCTTAAACAAAATTCTTAATATTTTACAGGTGGTTGCCATTCCCAAATCTGTAATTGGTTTTTGTCTATTGGGCATTGAGTTTTTGGCATAACCAATTCTCTATTAGGAAAGTTTCCACAATCAAATTTTATTCCTTTTTTTGCTAATTCAACAGGACATTGATTATATAAAAAATGAAAAATTTCAAATGTTTGACATCCATCAGAGGTTCTTCCACAATTTTTACAAGTAAATTTTGGCATTATACTTGTTCCTGCTTTTAAAAAATATCCAGAAAATTCAACTTCTCCTCCACATTTTATACAGGTACCTTTCATTTTATAGAAATTAGTTTTTTGGAAAGAAATTGTTAGTTTTTCTCTATTAAATTCATCCTGATAATTTTTAGGAAGAGCAATCAATTTTGGTAATGTTATGCCAATTTTATCACTTTTCAAGTAAATACCCGGAACAAATCTTGTTATGTATTTTGTAAATTTTGCTTGGTCAATTTCTTTAGCAGCATTTGGTGAAGCACTCATAATATTTAAAAGAAATGCAGAAAAAAACATGCCTTCAATTATTCCAGTAAAAAATCCAAAAATTCTATCAACGATGTGTTTTATATAAACTTTTCTTCTCAAAACCTCTATACCAACTATTATTGAAAGAATAAAAAGAAAAGAGAAAAGATGAAAAAAAAGAATATCAACAGGAGTGCCAATTATATTAAATCTTCTAAATAAATTAACAGGTGCTTTATAAGCAATTGAAGCAAGTGAAACACCTCCACAAATTCCAATTATATCTATTATTCCACCAATAAAACCTCTTAAAATTCCTGTCAGAATACCACTACCAAAAATAATTAAAACAATAAAATCAATTCCAGTCATATAAAAATGATAACATAAAATAAAAAAAATAAAAGGGGCTACTTTTTAAGTAGCCCCTTTGTAAAAGAATTATTTTTTCTTTTGTTCTTCAACTTTTTCTTTTATCCTTTCTTTCATTTCTTCAGCTCTTTCTCTCCACTGCTTTTGCATTTCTTCCTGTTTTTTCTTTAATTCTTGATACTCTTGGTTTGAACTTAATTTTTGCTGAAGTTTTTCTTCAAACTGTTTTTGAAGTTGTTTAATCTGCTCATCCAATCTTTTTAATTCTGGATCTGCCTGTATTGTCTGTATTTCTATCTCTCTCATTTTTTTTCTTATTTCAAATGCTTCTCCAAAAGCACCTTCTCTTCTTTCTCCTTGAAACTGTGGTGGAATCTGTGGTCTTTCTCTTCTTTCTTGTGCATTAACATATGTAAGTCCCAAGAACAAACAACCAATTAAAACAGAAACAATTAATCTTTTCATATCTTTTCACCTCCTTTCTTTTCTATATTTTTCTCTAATTCTTCTCTCATCTTTTTTATTTTTTCATCAATCTCTTTCATCCTTGCTTTCAATCTTTGGTATTCTTGATCATCCTTCAGTTTTTCTTGAATCTTTTGCATTAACTGCATTCTTAATGTCATTATCTGAATATGTAGATTTTTAAGTTCTGGGTCTTTTTCTATTTCCTGTCTTTCAATTTCTTTCATTCTTTTTTGAGTTTCAAGTATCTCTTTAAGTTTTTCTTTTATAATAGATTTTTCTTCAATTAATTTTTCAATTCTTTCCCTTTTTTCTTTTAGCAGTTTTTCAATCTCTTCTCTTTTAGGTGGTAAATTTTGTTTTTGAGTTTGTGCTTCAAGATTAGATAAAACTATTATGGTTATTAAAACGAGCAGAATAAAAATTTTCTTCATTTTTTCTCCTTTTTTTAATTTAGACATTTGAAAATTAAAAAGGTTTAGTATATTATTTTTTACTTATGAAAAAGAAAATTGCTATTTTTGATCTTGATGGAACTTTAATAGATGCATATGATTCAATTTATAAAACAATAGATTTTATATCTGAAAAGATGAAATTTAAAAAGTTTGATTACAGAACAGTTAAAAGAAATGTTGGTGGAGGTGACTTAAAATTGATTTTAAACCTTTATGGAAAAAAATATTTAGAAATTGCTCATAACCTTTACAAAAAAAATTATTTAAAATTTTTACCAGGAAATGTTAAATTATTAGATGGATGTATTGAGATTTTAAACGAACTTAAAAATAGAGACATAAAAATTGCTCTTGCAACAAACAGGTCAAAGTTCTGTTTAGATTTTTTATTAAAAGAAGTAAAACTTGAAAATTATTTTGATATTATATTTTGTGCAGATGATGTTAAAAATCCAAAACCAAATCCTGAAATAATTTTGAAAATTTTAGAAATAAGTAATTTAAAAAAAGAACAATCTTTTTATGTTGGTGATATGGATATTGATTACCAAACAGGAAAAAATGCATCTGTTGATACTTATATAGTCCTTTCTGGTTCATGCCAAGAAGATGACTTTTTAAAATATAAAAATCCTATCATTTTCAAAAATTTGATAGAACTTAAAAAATTTTTAATTGAAAATCAATTGATTTAAGTTTATAATAAACTTAAAAATTAAGGAGGAGAAAATGGAAATTATTAGTGTATATGGAAGACAAATTCTTGATTCGCGAGGAAATCCAACAGTAGAAGTAGAAGTTATGGTAGAAGATGGAACAGTTGGAAGCGCAGCAGTACCTTCAGGTGCTTCAACTGGAGAAAGAGAAGCACTTGAATTAAGAGATGGAGATAAAGAATTTCTTGGTAAAGGTGTTAAAAATGCAATAAAAAATATAAATGAGATAATTGGGCCTGAAATTGAAGGAGAAAGTATTTTTGATCAGAGAGAAATTGACTACAAAATGATTGAACTTGACGGAACAGAGAATAAATCAAGATTAGGCGCAAATGCAATTCTTGGAGTTAGTTTAGCAGTTGCACGGACGGCTTCCAATGTTTTAAATGTTCCTCTTTATTTTTACATTGGTGGAATTTATGCAAATACGATGCCTGTACCAATGTGTAATGTTATAAATGGAGGGTTACATGCTGACAATAATTTAGATATTCAAGAGTTTATGATAGTTCCTTTAGGTGCAGAAACTTTTAGTGAAGGATATAGAATGGTTGCAGAAGTTTTTCAGTATTTAAAGAAAATATTAAAAGATAAAGGATATTCAACTTCAGTAGGAGATGAAGGTGGTTTTGCTCCAAATTTAAAAAATAATGAAGAAGCAATACAACTTATATTATCAGCAATTGAAAAAGCAGGATATAAACCAGGGATAGATATTTTTCTTGCGATTGATACTGCTGCATCTTCTTTATATAAAAATGGACTTTATCAATTTGAAGGTAAAGAAATAAGTTCAGACCAATTGATTAATTTTTACGAGAAGATTGTAGAAAAATATCCTATCTACTCTATTGAAGATGGATTGGCAGAAAATGATTGGGAAGGGTGGAAAAATTTAACAGAAAAACTTGGAAATAAAGTTCAACTTGTTGGAGATGATATATTTGTCACAAATCCAAAGATTTTCAAAGAAGGCATAAAACAAAAAATAGCCAATGCTATTTTGATAAAGGTAAATCAAATAGGAACTTTGACAGAAACTCTTGAAACAATTGAGATGGCTAAAATGAATGGTTATAGAACAATTATATCTCATAGAAGTGGTGAAACTGAAGATACTTTTATAGCAGATTTAACAGTTGGAACAAATGCAGGACAGATTAAAAGTGGTTCATTGAGTAGATCTGAAAGATTATGCAAATATAATCAACTTTTGAGAATTGAAGAAAAACTTGGAAAAACAGCAAAATATTATGGCAAAATAATATTAGAAAAATGAGAAAGATAAAGAAAAATTTGCCTTTACTAATAATGATTTTTTTAATGATTTGCTGTGGAGTAAGATTAAAAATACTGTATTCTTCCTATAAGACATATAAGTTTTATAAAAATGAAATTGCCCGACTTGAAAAAGAAAATAAAAACTTGTTAGAAAAAATAGAAAGAATAAAAAATGATCCATTTTATATTGAAAAGTTATTAAGAGAACAGTGGGGTATGATGAAAGAAGGTGAACTTGCTATTAAAATGGGAGAATAAATGTATACTTTTAGGTTTGTTAGAGAAAATATTGATTTACTAAAAAAAGCAGCAGAATTAAAATGTCAGAAAGTTGAATGGGAAAAACTTGAACAACTTGATAATGAAAGAAGAAGATTGATAATGTTTGTTGAAGAAAGAAAAAAGTGGCAGAAAGACCTAACAGAAAAGATATCAAAGATAGAGGATAAAAATTTAGTTGCTCCTTTAATAAATCAAGCAAGAAAATATTCTGATGAAATAAAAGAAACGGAGAAAAAATTAAATGAAATTGAAAAAGAGATAGAAAAAATAATATCTTTTATACCAAATGTGCCACATCCATCTGTTCCAGTTGGAAAAGATGAAAAGGATAATGTTATTGTAAGACAATGGGGTGAAATTAAGGAGAAAAGTTTTAAAATTCTTCCTCATTGGGAATTGGGTGAGAAAATTGGGATTTTTGATTTTTCTTCTGGAGCAAAAATTACTGGAAGTTTTTTCCCAGTTTTCAAAGAAAAGGGAGCACTACTTGTTAGGGCGTTGATTAATTTTATGCTTGATTTACATATAAAAAATGGTTTTAAAGAGGTCTGGGTCCCTTCAATTGTTAACAGGGATAGTTTATTTAATACAGGACAGTTGCCAAAACTTGAAGATGATATGTATTACCTTGAAAGAGACGATTTTTTCCTGATTCCAACAGCAGAGGTTCCTGTAACGAATCTTCATAAAAATGAAGTTTTGAGAGAAGAAGATTTACCAATTTATTATGTTGCCTATACACCTTGTTTTAGAAGAGAGGCAGGTGCATATGGAAGAGAAACAAAAGGACTTATTAGAGTTCATCAGTTTGATAAAGTTGAGTTAGTAAAATTTGTTAAACCAGAAACATCATACGATGAACTTGAAACACTCGTTGAAGAAGCAGAAAAAGTTTTGCAATTGTTAAACCTTCCTTATAGAGTTGTGTTATTATGTACAGGAGAATTAAGTTTTGCAGGGAGTAAATGTTATGACATTGAGGTATGGTGCCCTGGGGTTGGAAAATATCTTGAAGTTTCTTCTTGTTCTAATTTTGAGAGTTTTCAGGCAAGAAGGGCAAATATTAAATATAGAAAGAAAGATGGTAAAACAGATTATGTTCACACTCTTAATGGTTCTGGCATTGCTTTACCAAGGACTATAATAGGAATTATTGAAAATTACCAAACAGAAAATGGAGAAATAATTGTTCCAGAAGTTTTAAGAGAATATATGAAAATTGATAAGATAACTTAAATGGCTGAAACATTTAGAAATAATCTTTTAACACTTATTTATTTTCTGATAATAATTTTTATTTGTCTTTTTGTTAAATGGTTTTTAGAAGTTATCCCAAAAAAATTTCTAAAAGATAGAGAACTTGATACAAAAATTTTAAGAAGAACAAGAAACGGAATTGTCTTTTTTGTTTTTTTTTCTGGAATAAGTATTTTATGGGAAAGGACATCTCTTTTTATAAAAACTGAAAATTTACCACTTACAAAATTTCTTTCTAATTTACCTAAGATTATTTATTCTTTTATAGTTCTTTCTATTGCTTTTGTAATAAGTGGCATAGTTGATGGGTTTGTTGAGTGGTACCTTGAAGAAATAGCAAAAAAGACAAAAACAAAAGTTGATGAAGAGTTTATGATGTTATTTAAAAGAGTTTCAAGAATAATTATACTTTTTATCGCAGGCACAATAATTCTTAATAAATTTAACCAACCAATAACAAGTATTCTTGGAGCAGCAGGTATTGCTTCTTTTGCTATTGCTTTTGCTGCACAAGATACACTTTCAAATATGATTTCAGGATTTTTTATAATAATTGATAAACCATTTAAAATAGGAGATAGAATTAAACTTTCTACAGGAGAAATTGGAGAGGTTATAGAAATAGGAATGAGGAGGACTAAGATTTTATCCCCTGAAAATAATGTTGTAATTGTCTCAAATTCTGAAATTGCTAAAACAAGAATTGTAAATTTTGGTTTTCCGGATACAAATATAAAAGTTAGATTGAAAATTGGGATTCAGAATTTGAAAGATAAAGAGAAAATAAAAGAAATACTATTTGAAATATGCAAAAATAATCTGCAAATTATAAAGGATAGTTGTGAAGTTTATTTAACTGAATATTCAACTACTCAAACAATTTTTTTATTTTGTTTCAGTATTAATTACAAAGACGAGATGGAAGTTATTGATAAAATGATTGAACAGATAAATACAAGATTTGAGCAGGAAAGGATTGAATTAATTTTTGTAAAAAGAGAATGAAAAAACATAATTTACTGGAGAAAGAAGTAGAAAAAATTGAAAAAGATATTATCAATTGGAGAAGATATTTTCATATGTATCCTGAACTTGGATTTGAAGAATATAAAACTTCAGAAAAAATACAGGAGATTTTAAAAGATATTGGGATAAAATATGAAATTAAAGCAAAAACAGGGGTTATCGGATATATAAATAAAAATTCTTCAAAAACAATTGGGATAAGAGCGGATATAGATGCTTTACCAATTGAAGAACAGACAGGACTTGAGTTTTGCTCAAAAAATAAAGGAATAATGCATGCTTGTGGTCATGATGGACATATTGCTGCACTTCTTGGAGTTGGATTAATTTTAAATAAATTTAAAAATTCACTCAATTATAATATAAAACTTATTTTTCAACCATGTGAAGAAAAGCCACCTGGTGGTGCAAGTGAGTTGATAAAAGAGAAAGTTTTAGATGATGTGAATTTTTTGATTGGTTTTCATTTTATATCAGATATACCGCTTAATAAAATTTATATTGAAAAAGGTGCAATAATGGCAAATACAGATAAATTTAAAATAATAATTGAAGGAAAAGGAGGACATGGAAGCACTCCTGATTTAACAAATGATCCTATTGTTTGTTCTTCATACATGATATCAAGTTTACAGACAATTATAAGTAGAAGAATTAGTCCTTATGAACCAGCAGTAATTTCTGTTTGTAAAATAAAAGGTGGAGATGCATTTAACATAATCCCTGAAAGAGTTGAAATAGAAGGAACTGTAAGAACGCTTTCTGAAAAGATAAGGAAGAAAATTAAAAATGAAATGAAAAATATTTGTGGAAAAGTTGCTTTGTCATTTAAGTGTAAAATTAAATTTCTCTATGACTGTTATTCTCCATCTGTTAAGAATGACTCTAAATTGACTGAAGCGATTGAAAAGTTAAGTAAAGAAATTTTGCCTCCAAAGTATTTTTATAAATATCATCCTATCATGGGAGGAGAGGATTTTGCATTTTATAGTGAAATTTGCCCTTCATCTTATATCTTTATTGGTTGTGGAAAAAAGAGTGGAGTGCACCACAGTAGTAAATTTAATCTTGATGAAAGAGTTTTGCCATTTGCAGTTAAATATTTAAGTAATCTAATTTTAAATTTTAAAATTTAGGAGGAAGCGATGAAAAAAATTATATTTGTCTGGGGTGGATGGGAAGGTCATCAGCCAAAAGAAACAACAGAAATCTTTGGAGAAATAATGAGAAAAGAAGGATATAATATTGAAATCTATAATACACTTGACATCTTTCTTGACATAGATAAAATTGGTTCAGCAAATTTAATTGTGATAAACTGGACAATGGGTAAGATAACTTCAGAACAATTTAAAAATTTAGAGCAACTTATTAGTTCAGGAGTTGGACTTGCTGGATGGCATGGAGGTATGGGAGATGCTTTTAGAGAAAATACTTCTTATCAATTTATTGTTGGTGGACAATTTGTTGCTCATCCAGGTGGTATAGTTGAATATGAAATAAATATAGTTAAAAAAGATGATCCAATTGTAAAAGGTATCTCTGATTTTAAATTGAAATCAGAGCAATATTACATGCATGTAGATCCTTCAAACGAAGTACTTGCAACAACTACTTTTAAAAATACTGATTTACCATGGATTAATGGAACTATTATGCCGTCTGTCTGGAAAAGAGTTTATGGGAAAGGAAAAGTTTTTTATGCTTCATTTGGTCATCAGAAAGAAGATTTTGAAGTTCCTGAAGCAAAAGAGATTATTAAAAGAGGTTTATTATGGGCAGTTGGAGATTTATAAAATTGTTTGACATTAGAAAAAAAAAGTGTAAAATTAGAAAAAATGGGGGGTGTTATATGAAGAAGATGAATTATATGATTGTAGGGTTTATATTAGTTAGTTTAGTTGGTTGTGTCTGTCCAAAAAAGATAAAAAAGGAAGTTGTTGAGGAAAAAGAGAAAAAACCAGAACTTGTAAGTATCCTTAAACCAGAAGAAACAAAAACTCCAGAAGAAGTAAAGACACCAGAAGAAACAAAAGTTCCGACAGAAGAAGGGAAAGCAACTCCAGAAGAAATCAAAAAAGTTATTAAAGGAGAAGAAATTCCAATCACTCCTATACCTCTTGAAGCAAAATTTGTAAAACCAGAAGAAATAAGTGAAGAATTGAAAGAAATATTCCAGAATATTTACTTTGATTTTGATAAATATGATATAAGAGAGGATGCAGCAAAAACACTTAAAAAAATTGGAGAATATCTATTAAAAAATCAGGATGTTAAAATTTTAATTGAAGGTCATTGTGATGAAAGAGGAACGAGAGAATACAATCTTGTCCTTGGAGAACAGAGGGCATTAAGTGCAAGAAGGTTTCTTATTGTTATGGGTGTTTCTCCAAAAAGGTTATATACTGTTAGTTATGGAGAAGATATGCCAGCAGTTATAGGAAGCAACGAAGAGGCATGGGCAAAAAATAGAAGATGCGAATTTAAAATAGAAGTGAAAAAATGAGAAAAAAAATCCTTACAACAATTTTATTAGGTGGGGTTGTTTTAATTTTTAATAATTGTGCAGATATTGCTACAAAAGATGATATAGATGCAATTAAGGAGAAAATAAATAATTTAGAAAATGATTTTTATGCAACTGTAAAACAAATAGGTGAAAAATTTAATAAAATAGAAACCGATTATAAGCAGAGTGACGAAAAAATTAAGAAAAACACAGATGAAATTAATGATAAAATAATAATTTTAACCAATGAAATAAGTAATTTAAAAGATGAAATTAAAAGTGCAAAAGGCAAAATAGACGAAAGCAATTTTGAATATTCTGAGAAAATAAAAAAATTGAGTGAGGAGTTTATTGAAAAAAATATTGAGTTAAAAAAGGATATTGAAGGAATAAAAAAAGATATAGAAGGTGTGAAATTGATTTATAATGACCTATCTTCAAAGACAGCCAATTTGTATCAAAGTTTAATAGAAAATCAATCAAATATTAAAACAGATATACTAAATTTAAGAGATTCACAGATTAAGATTGCAGCAACATTACAGGATTTCCCAAAGAAGATTGATCAGATAGATGAAAGAATAAATCAATTGGATAAAAAAATTAATGAAGTTACAAAAACATTTTTAGAAGAATTGATAAGACATGAAAGTGAGATTCACCAACTGAAAATGCAAATTTCAGAGCAGAGAATAGAACCGACATCTGAAACTGCAAAATCTATACTAAAAACAGGGAAAGAAAGATATCATATAGTGCAGAAAGGAGAACATTTATCATTAATTGCAAAAAAATATAATACTTCTGTGAATGAAATAAAGAAATTGAATAATTTAAAATCAGATATTATCTATCCTGGCCAAAAACTTCTACTTCCATCTACACCTACGAGGTGACATTGGAAAAACTAATAAGAATAAGGGTTTTCAAAAAGTGATTTAAAAATTTGACAGAAAAATAAAATAGATATTAAAATATACTTCAATCTAATTCTTTGTAAATTTACAAAAAAAGTCCAAAAGGAGGAAATGATGGAGGATTATTATACCCAGATTTTTGAAAAAAAATTAAAAAAAGAAGAGTTTGAAAAATTGAAAAAAATAAAGAGTCAAAAAGTACTTAAGTTTATTGCAGATAGTATTTCATTATGTCAACCAGATGATATTTTTATATGCAGTGATACACCCGATGAAATTGCATATATAAAAAATATGGCAATTGTTAGTAAAGAAGAAAGTGCTGCTTTATTAACACCAGGACATACTTTCCATTTTGACGGATATTATGATCAGGGCAGAGATAGAGAAGTTACAAAATTTCTTGTTCCCAAAGGTGATAAATTAAGTTCTGCTTTAAATCAAATAGATAGAGAAGAAGGTTTAAATGAAATAAAAAGTTTGCTAAATGGATCAATGAAAGGTAAAACAATGATAGTTAGATTTTTAGTCTTAGGACCTTCAGATTCCATTTTTGCTATTCCCTGTATTGAATGCACTGATAGTTGGTATGTTGCTCATTCAGTTGATTTATTATACAGGCATGGCTATAAAAAATTTTTAGAGATTGATGATAAAATAGATATCTTCTTTACATTACATTCAGCAGGCCAACTTGATGAAAATATGACAAGCAAAAACTATGATAAAAAGAGGATTTATATAGATTATGTTGAAAATACAGTTTATAGTGTTAATACTCAGTATGCAGGAAATTCCATAGGATTTAAAAAACTTGCTTTAAGGCTTGCGATAAGAAAGGCACATAATGAAGGATGGCTTGCAGAACATTTTATGATAATTGGAGTTCATGGTCCAGGCGGAAGAAAAACATATCTTGCTGGTGCTTTTCCAAGTGCTTGTGGGAAAACTTCAACTGCTATGCTTGAAGGAGAAAAGATACTTTCGGATGACCTTGCTTATGTTAGAAATATTGATGGGGTATGTAGAGCAGTAAATGTTGAATGTGGAATTTTCGGAATAATTCAAGGAGTTAATCCTGTTGATGACCCTTTAATATTTAAAACAATAACATCTCCAAATGAAATAATATTTTCAAATGTTCTTATAAAAGATGGAAAAGTTTGGTGGCTTGATATGGGATGTGAACTACCTAAAGAGGGAATAAATTATTCAGGAAAATGGTATAAAGGTAAAAAAGATGAAAATGAAGAAGAAATATTGCCATCTCATAAAAACGCAAGGTACACAATATCTTTAAAGGCACTTCCAAATTGTGATGAAGAACTTGAAAATCCAAATGGTGTTGAGCTTGGAGGTATTATCTTTGGAGGAAGAGATTATAGAGGTTATGTTCCTGTTCAACAAGGTTTTGATTGGGTTCATGGAATAATAGCGTATGGAGTTGCACTTGAAACAGAAACAACCTTTGCTATTGTTGGACAGGAAGGTAAATATGAGATAAATATAATGAGTATACAAGATTTTATTTCTATTCCGCTTGGTAAATATATAAAAGATTATATTGAATTTGGAAGAAAGTTAAGAAAAGTCCCACTTGTTTTTGGTGTAAATTATTTTCTTAAAGACTTAAAAACAGGTAATTTTTTAAATTCAAGGAAAGACAAACATGTTTGGATTAAATGGATGGAACTTCGTATTCATAATGATGTGAAGGCTATAGAAACTCCTACAGGGCTTATTCCACTTTATGATGATTTGAAAATTTTATTTAATGATGTCTTGAAAAAAGAATATTCAAAAGATGACTATATTGAACAGTTTAAAATAAGAGTTTTAGAAAATATATCAAAAGTTGAAAGAGTTATAAAATTTGTAAAAGAAAAAATAGAAGATGCACCCAGTGAAGTTTTTAAAGTTCTTCAAGAACAAAAAGAAAGATTATTGAAAGCAAGGGAAAAATTTGGGGATTACATTTCTCCTGAAAAATTTATTTAGAAAAATAAAAAGGAGTTGATATGGAATACCTATCTGAAAGAGCCAAGACACTAAAATCATCAGCAACAATGGCTTTAAATAAAAAAGCAAAAGAGATGAAAGATAGTGGTCTTGATGTTATAAATTTAACAGTCGGAGAACCTGATTTTCAGACACCGGAAGAAATAATAGATTTTGCATGCAAAGCAATGAAGGATGGATATACAAAATATACTGAAGAAAAAGGTTTAAAAGAATTGAGGGAGACAATTTGTGAAAAACTTGAAAAAGAAAATAATCTTAAATATGAACCAGAAGAGATAGTTGTTTCAAATGGGGCAAAACACTCTCTTTTTAATATATTTCTTGCGATTTTAAATCCTGGGGATGAAGTTATTGTCCCTGTTCCTTATTGGGTAAGTTATCCTGCAATGATTTCTATATGTGGTGGTATTCCTGTATTTTGTAGATATAATGAGAAATTTAAAATAGATTTAGATGACTTGAAGAAAAAAATAACAAAAAGGACAAAAGCGTTAATATTGAATAGCCCTTCTAATCCAACAGGTATTTTATATAAAAAGGATGAACTTGAAAAATTAGCAGAAATAATTGTTTCCAATAAAATTTTGTGCATATCTGATGAAGTATATGAGAAAATTGTTTTTGATAAAAAGTTTATTTCAATTGCATCCTTAGGAAAAGAAATAAAAGATTTAACAATTTTAGTTAATGGTGTTTCAAAAACATTTGCTATGACTGGATGGAGAATTGGTTATACTGCTTCAAAAAGAGAAATTGCTGATGCTATTGGAAAAATACAGGGACAGACAACATCTGCTCCTTCAACAATTTCTCAGAAAAGTTCTATTTTTGCTTTAAAAGAAGGAGAAAGATTGTTTGGTAATATGATAATTGAATTTAAAAAAAGAAGAAATTTTCTTGTAAATAATCTTTCAAAAGAAATTAAATATCCATATCCTGAAGGGGCTTTCTATATCTTTTTAAATTTTAAAGATATAGATTCTAATAAGTTTGCCGAAAGATTACTTACAGAGAAACTTGTTGCTGTTGTTCCAGGATGTGAGTTTGGAGTTGACAATTATATAAGAATATCTTATGCTGTAAGTATAGAGCAACTTAAAAAAGCAGTTGATAGAATAAATGAATTTGTAAAGGAGAACTAAAATGAGAAAAAGGGTGATGTTTATTTTTTTATTTTTTTCTCCGATATTTCTATTTTCGCAAGTTGAATATAAATTTCAACAATCAAAACCACTTTATTATTCATTTCAGATTAAGGGTGATGTTTTTTTGACCTATCCAGGCACAAATGAAAAGATGAATGTTTTTGTGAAAGGAAATTTGAAAATTGAGACAGTTGGAGTTGAAGATGAAATATATAATCTAAAAATAACTCCATTTAAAACCTTTGTAAAAATTAATCAAGAAGTGATTGAGGATAAAACTAATGTTGAAACAGGAATTTCTTCTGTAATATCAATCAACTTTGTAAAGATGAAAAAAAATGGTGAAATAATTGAAATAACAGAATCAAATAAAGGTATTTTAACTCTTTCTCAAGTTTTAAAACTTCTCCCTGTCTTCCCGGACAAAGTAACTACTGTGAAAAAGTGGAAACAAGTAATACCTGCTTTTAATTTCCCTGGAATTCCTATGTGTAATCTTGAGTTTAACTATTCATATGAAAAAAAAGAAAGATCAAGTATAATTCAACTTTCAGGTGTTCAAACAATAAAAGAGACAAAAAAAGATAATGATACAAAGATAACATTTGATGGAAAAAATTTTTCAAAAGGTAGTTTTATATTTAATGAAAATGAAGGTGAGATAATCAATTTTGAAGGGAATTTTAATATTGATTTAAATACAAAATTTGAGGTCCCACCATCTCCTGATATAAAAAGAAAAAAGTCAGAAACACTTACGATAAAAATTAAACTTAATCTTTTAGTTTCTCTTTCCAAACATGATTATTAAATTCCTTGATAGACAACAATTTCCCACTAACACCTACGAGGTGAAAGGAGGTAAATATGGTTTATAAAAATATTGAGTTTTATAATGTTGAGGAAATTTTTGAGAAATCAGATGGTCTTCAATTATCCCGGCTTCCTGAAAGAGTGAGAGAAAAATTGAATGAAGGAGCAAAAACAAGAGCACTTATGCCAGCAGGGTCTGAATTAAGGTTTAATTTGAAAAGTGAAAAGGCAAAAATAGTTATGAAAGTTAGTTCAGAGATAGTTTTAAGAAATGGAATATGTGAGATTTATTTTGGTGATTTTTTTGAAAAATGGTATTACATAAATGAAAATCTGACTATAATTGAGATTTGTTATCCTCAGAATCTTGAAAAATTAAAAAAATTAAAGGAAGAAAAAAAGTTGAAATTTGATCCAGAGGTTGTAAGAATTATTCTGCCTCATTTAGTAGATATAAGAATTGTAGATATTGAAGGAGAATTTGAGATACCTAAAAAACACCAAGTTCCAGATGAAAGATTTATTGCTTATGGTTCATCAATTACTCATGGCGGCTTTTCAATTGTTCCAAGTTATACTTATGTAGCAAAAACTGCTTATATTCTTGGTATGGATGCTATAAATCTTGGTTTGGGTGGTGGTGCTCATCTTGAAAAAGAGATTGCAGATTATATTGCTAAAAGAGATGACTGGGATTTTGGTGTTTTTGAACTTGGAGTTAATATGGTTGGTGGTTTTGAAGTAGAAGAATTTAAGAAAAGAGTTGATTATTTTATTGAGAAAATAGTTAGTGAAAATCCTGATAAAAACTTATTTTTTATTGATATCTTCCCATTCTATATGGACTTTGATAATCAGGATAAACAGAAAAAATTTAGAGAAATTGTGAAAAACAAAGTAGAAGAAATAAATAAAAAGAATGTAATCCATATTTCTGGTTTTGATATATTGAAAGATGTAAGGGGCTTAATGACAGACAGAATACATCCTTGTTCACAGGGATTTGAGGAGATGGCTTATAATCTTGCTGCGATTTTACGAAATTTTAAATGAAGAAGGGAGAATGTTTTTCAGAAACTATACCAAAGAACTTCTAAGGATCTCTCTTCCATTAATTTTGAGTTCAAGTATTTGGACTATTCAGCATTTTGTTGATAGAATGTTTATTTCGTGGTATTCAGTAAAAGCACTTGCTGCAGTTTTACCTGCAAGTTTTTTAAATTTAACGACAACAAGTATTTTTATTGGGACTGCCTCTTTTGTAAATACATTTGCTGCTCAATATTATGGTGCAAAGAAATACGAAAAAATAGGCGAAACTGTGTGGCAAGGATTATACTGGGCTTTAATTGGAGGGATTTTTCATCTTTTACTTATTCCTTTTGCTCCAACAATATTTAAAATTTTCGGTCATGAAAAAGAAGTATTATATTATGAAACAATCTATTTTCAGATTGTTTGTATAGGTGCTTTTGCTGGTATTGGATCTGCTTCTGTTTCTTCTTTCTTTTCAGGACAGGGAAAAACTAAAATTGTTCTTTTTGTAAGTTTTCTTCAAACTTCTATAAATTTAATTCTTGATTATATACTTATTTTTGGCAAATTTGGATTTCCTGAAATGGGAATAAAAGGTGCTGGAATTGCAACAGTTATTTCAGGTTATGTTTCACTTTCAATTTACTTGATTTTATTTTTTAACAGAAATAATAGAGTTTTTGGAAATTTAAATTTCAAAATAAATTCAGAAATTTTTAAAAGATTAGTTAAATATGGTGTTCCAAACGGAATTCAGTTTTTTCTTGATATCTCTGTGTGGTCAATTTTTTTACTTATAATAGGTAGACAGGGAGTAATCCCTCTTTCATCTTCAAATATTGCATTTAATATAAATACAATTGCTTTTATGCCAATGATAGGAATTGGGACAGGTGTTTCAATAATCATTGGTCAATATATAGGAAAAGGGAAACCAGAAATTGGGGAAAAAATTACATATATAGGATTTTGGATTACATTTATATATATGTGTTTAATTGCTTTAAGTTATCTTATTTTCCCTGACTTTTATATTAAATTTTTCAAGCCAAAAGTTCATACTGCTGATTTCAATGAAGTTAGAGATTTAACTATTATACTTTTGAGATTTGTTGCTTTTTATTCTATTTTTGATACTATGAATGTAATTTTTCTTTCTGGATTAAGAGGCGCCGGAGATACAAAATTTATTATGTTGGTTTTTGCATTATCTTCAATTTTTATTTTTCTCATTCCTCTCTATATATGCACATTTATTTTAAATTATGGAATTTTTGTAAGTTGGTCAATAGGTACTTTATATGTAATTTTGATTGGATTTATTTTCTTTATTAGATTTCATAAAGGGAACTGGAAGAAGATAAAGTTAATTGAGAGGCCTGTTTTTATATGATATAATTAAAATTTAAAAGAGGAGGAGAAATGGAGGAGAGGGAAAAGACGATGAGTTTTATTTCTTATTTTTTTGGATGGGTTTCAGGGCTTATTATTTTTTTAACAGAAAAGAAAAGTCAATATATAAGATTCAATGCTATGCAAAGTATAATTTTTAGCGGTGCTTTAACTTTAATTTATATTTTTCTGAACATCTTATCTCTCATCCCAGTTTTAGGTAAAATCTTGTCTTTAATTCTCTATCCAATTGTTTATTTAGTTGGAACTGTAATCTGGATAATTTTACTTGTTAAATCTTTTCAGGGCGAATATTTTAAATTGCCAGTAATAGGTGATTATGCAGAAAAATATTCAAAAATCTAAAAAAATAAAATATGAAAATGAAAGTAGCATATCTTGTTGAAAAAAGAAAGATTGAGATTGAAGAAGAAAAATGTCCTGAAATTAAAAATGGAAAAGATGTTCTTGTAAGGATTAGAGCGGTTGGGATTTGCGGTTCTGATGTTCATTATTTTTTGGAAGGTAGAATTGGTGACCAGATTGTAAAAGATAAAATAATTCTTGGACATGAAGCAAGTGGAGAGGTTGTTGAAGTTGGAAAGGATGTAAAAAAATTGAAAAAAGGAGATAAAGTAGCAATTGAGCCGGGAATAAGTTGTGGACAATGTGAGTCGTGTAAAAAAGGGAAACCAAATACCTGTCCTTATGTAAAATTTCTTGGAACTCCTCCGATTAATGGTGCTTTTAGAGAATATATTGTGATGCCAGAAGAAAATCTTGTAAAAATACCTGAAGGTCTTGGATATGACGAAGGAGTTTTGTCTGAACCGCTTGCTATTGGAGTTTATGCAGTAAAATTAAGTCAACTTGAAATTGGAGATGATGTTGTAATTTTAGGAGCAGGCCCTATTGGACTTTCTATTTTGTTTTCAGTTAGAGAAGGTGGAGCAAATAAAATTTTTGTTTCTGATTTAATAGAAGAGCGACTTAAATTTGCAAGGCAGTTAGGAGCAGATTTTACTGTTGATGCGAAAAAGGAAGATATCGCAGAGATTGTGAAAAATTTCACAAATAATAGAGGAGTTGATATTTCATTTGAAGCAGCAGGAAAAAGGGAAACATTTAGGCAGGTAATTCATACTACAAAAATCTGTGGGAAGTCCGTTTTGGTTGGTATTCCTTCTGAAGATATAGTTGAATTTGATGCACATATAATGAGAAGGAAAGAACTTAAACTTATAAATGTGAGAAGAAGTGCTTTTTGCACTGAAATTGCATTAAATATGATGAAAAAATCAAAATTGCCTTTTTTAAAAATGATAACGCATAAATACCCTTTTGAAAAAATTGAAGAGGCATTAAATCTTGTTTCAGAATATAAGAATGGGGTCATCAAATGCCTTGTCTCTCTTTAATCTTCCGCCTTCACCTCGTAGGTGTAAGGAGGTTAGAATGGGAGTTGAGAATTATTATCATGTTTTTACAAAAAGTATAGCAAGATATAAGATTTTTGTGAAAGAGAGGGATTTTAGAAGGATGCAGGAGATAATATGGTATTATAGATATGAAAGAAAAAGGAGGTTTTCACAAGTAATTGATTTTATAAAAGAAAATTATGGTGATAAAATAGTTAAAAT
>JBKBIN010000019.1:0-23485 GCA_046296715.1 Candidatus Ratteibacteria bacterium | reverse complement strand
AGTAAACCAAAAAATAGAAATAAAGGGTCTGCTGTTCCTGAGATATAAGTTATACTTTCAGAATTTATTGGATGGATTGCCCAAAGTAATGAAACTAAAAATGAGATTTTGTCTTGATAGATTTTTTTCAAAAGTAAATAAATTAAAATTGAACAACCAGAATGAAAAAAAATATTTAAAAGATGATAACCAACTGGATTCTGTCCAGATAATTTATAAACAAGCGTATAAAAAAACATCTGAATTGGTCTGTAAAAGTTAGAATTAGATAAAAAAATATCTGTTTTAAAAAATGAAAGAAGAAACTTAAAATTCCTTATTAAGAAGTTTTCAGAAATTAAAGAAAGGTCATCCCAAACAAAAGGATTAAAAAGAGAATTAAAGTAAACCGAAATTGTAGAAAAAAATAATACAAATAAATTTTTAAAATCATAAGTTGAATTTCCAGAAAAATCATTTTTTCTCATCCGAATTAACTATTTCTTTTACTTTTTCAACAAATTTTTTGGCTCCTTTATAAGGACCTTCAGGATCACCAAGAAGATATGAGCCAGCAAGTAAAGCAACATGGTATCCTAATTTTTTATCATAGTGTTTTTCAATATTTAATTTTATATTTTCAATTCTCAAGCCACCTGCACAGACAGGAACAGTATCTTTTATTCCATTGAAATCTTTTCTCATAACATAAATTAAATGATTTAATAAATCTTCATTAAGAGAGGCAATATGAGTGTCTTTTACACCAAAAACACCATGCTGAAAGAAATCTCCACCACAAAGACGAATAAATTTTACAATAACTCCGTCATCTATTCTTCTTTTTCCTGTTGATAAAGCACTTCTTCCACCACTATGAGCATATAATGGAACATTTATGTCAGGGTCTTCTCTTAAAATTTTTAAAACTTCAAAATTATGCCCAAGAACAACATTTACCATTAAAGCAGTTGCTCCATATTCTATATATCTTTTAGCCGTATCTTTTATTTTATCTGCTCTTTCAACAAGATGTGGTGCATAAATACATTTATTACCTGTCTCTTGGTATGCCTTTTTAAGTGCTTCACTTACAAGTTTTATCTTTTTCTTTGGTTGACAATAAAAAGGTCCAAGCATCTTTTCATCATCCTTAATAAATTTTACTCCACCTTTTGCAGCAAGGTAACATTTTTCAGCAACCTCTTTTTCAGTCAATCCAGCACATGGTTTTATAATTGTCCCTAAAATTGGATTAGGAAATGGTGTTTCTGTGAGTTTTCTTATTCTATCTATGCCAAATCTTGGACCTTTAAATTTTTTTAATATTTTTTCTGGTAAATTTATATCAATTAAAGCAACATGTGAGTAATAAACAAATTCAAGAACAGGTCCTCCACAGGCAAGCATTAGAATTTGGTAAAGAAAATCTTTTTCTTCTGATAGATTAATAATAGGAGTCCTTATAAAAATAATACCTTCGCCTTTATCAAAAATATAAATTTTATCAACATCGGCAATACACCTATTAAACAAAGATGTTGGTTGTTTCTGTCCTATCCATTTTCCTGTTGTTTCATCAATTGCAAGTTTTTTCGCAACTTTTACAATATCTTCCTTGGATTTTAAATAATAAACAATCTCAATACTTTCTTCTTTCCCATAATTTGAATTTAATTCAATAATTTCTTTCAGTTTCTTTTTCCTCAACTCTTCTGGTAGATAATTATCTTCAAAAATTTTTTCCATCTATTTTTTAACCTCAATTTTAAGAATTTTATCAGTATTTTTTTCAACTTTAAATTGTTCAGAAATCTCATATCCACATACCCACATTATCTTACCATTATTTTCAAAAATTAAAACTTTTTCTCTTTCTTTTCTTGGTATTTTTTTATCAATCATAAATCTTGATAATCTTTTTTCTTCTTTAAATCCAAGTGGAATAAATTTATCTCCAGGTCTTCTATTTCTTAATATTATATCGCCTTTAATCTTAGAAAAATCAAAATATCCTGTAAATCTATCTTGATTTTTGAAAATTTGATCCGAAAAAGGAGTAAAATCTGTTTTAATGATAAAATTAAAAACATTTATTTCCCCAGGGATTTTTAATTTAAACTCAAAATTTCTTTGTGGACTGATTCTTTTGCTTTTTTCAATTTTTTCTTTATTAATGACATTTTCTCCTTTTTCTATAATTTTCAAAATCTTTTCAATCTCACTAAATTTTATATAAGGCGTTTTTTTTATCTTTTTATAAATATATCCTGCAATCCTTCTTTTAATTGCTGTCGGAAGAATATTAAATTTTTCAGTGTTAATTGTAATATCTTTTTCATCCTCCTTTATTACTATTTCTTTTAAAATTTTATCTATATATTCCTTAAAAAATTCTTCCTCTTTCTGTAGGACTTCTGTCATCCTGAAAAGTATTTTTTTTAAAGAAGGTTTATACTTTAGCAAAAAGGGTATAATTTTGTGTCTTATCTTATTTCTGAAAAAATTTGCTGAGAGATTTGAAGTGTCAATCATATATTTTATCTTATTTTTTTTTAAATATTCAATTATTTCTTTTTTTTCTAAACAGAGAAGAGGTCTTATAACAGAAATATCAGATTCATGAAGGACTTTACTTACTGCCCATATACCACAAAGACCAGAAAGACCAGATCCCCTGAATAAATTTATAAAAATTGTTTCTATATGGTCATCAAGCGTATGTCCTGTTGCTATTTTATTACATCCAATTTTTTCTGCTATTTCAAAAAGTTTTTTATATCTTTGTTCTCTTAATCTCTTTTCAATATTATTTTTTCCCTCAATTTCAATATCTCCCCTATAAAATTCAATCCCCAAATCATTTGTAATTTTTTTCACAAATTCAACTTCTTTATCTGCTTCCTTTCTTAAATGGTGATGTATATATGCAACTTTTATATCTAAATTCTTTTTTTTTGAAAAATAAGCAAAAAACTGAAGAAGAAAAACTGAATCTGGACCTCCTGAAACTGCAAGCAAAATTTTATCTTTTTTCTCGATCAATTTCTTTTTATCAATAAAATTTTCTACTTTTCTGAATATATTGACCATTTCCAATATAAATTATATCATTTTAAGAAATTTGAATTTAAAAAATAAAAGGAGTAGAAAATGGAAAGAGATGTTATTGTTATTGGTGGAGGTCCATCTGGAATGGCTGCTTCGTGGGCATGTGCAAAACTTGGAGCAAAAGTTCTTTTAATTGAAAGATATGGATTCCTTGGTGGAATGGCAACAAGTGGACTTGTTGGAGGTATTTTAGGACATTATTTAAGTGAAAATCAACCAGCAGTAAGTGGATTTTTAAAATTTTTAATTGAAAAGACACATAGAATGGGAGGTTGTGAGAAGTGGGAAGATGCATTTAAAAAGTATGGTATTGGTTTTGATTCTGAAATTTTAAAGATATCATCTGAACAATTATTGTTAGAAGAAAAAGTTGAAATTCTATATCATTCTTTTGTCTGTGATGTTAATATTGAAAATTACGAAATTAAAGAGATAGAAGTTGCAAATAAAAATGGAAAGATGAAAATTAAAGGCAAAGTTTTTATTGATGCCACTGGTGATGCTGATATTGCATTCTTTTCTAATTTCAATTATATAAAAGGAAGATTTTTTGATAATAAGACACAGTCAATGGGAAGTATGTTTAAAATTGCTGGAATAGATGAGGATAAATTAACAGAAGATGTAGTAAAAAGAGCTCAAAAGATTTTACAAAATTTAAGAGAAAAAGGCGAATTGATTATTTACAATAATGGTTTAGGAGGGAAAGGAAGTACAATAAGAAAAGGAGAAAGGTCTTTTAATGTTATGAGATTTCAAGGAGATGGAACAAATATTTTTGATTTAACAAAAGGAGAGATATTTTTAAGACAAGAGATTTATAAATATTGGAGAACTTTAAAAGAAAATGTGGATGGGTTTGAAAACTCATATATATCAAATTTACCTGCCAATATAGGAGTAAGAGAAACAAGGCAGATAGAAGGACTTTATACAATTTCAGAACAGGACATTTTAAAAGGGAACAAAACAGAAGATAGTATTGCAAGAGGAACATACTGGATTGATATTCATTGTCCACTTGGTAGAACAAAAAATGTTCATATTTGCATAAAAGAATGTAAAACAGATGAGTATTGTATTGCTCTTGATAAATATAAAGATTACTTACCTTCATCTGAAAAATTAAGACCTCCTTCAAATGACTGGTTCAGTATACCTTATAGATGTCTTATCCCAAAAAATTCAAAAAACTTAATTGTTGTAGGAAGATGTATCTCTGCAGACCATAAAGCAATGAGTTCTATAAGAGTGATGGCAACTTGTATGGCAACTGGACAGGCAGGTGGAATTGCTGGATATTTAGCACTTGACAAAAATATAACAGTTGACAAAGTAGATGCAAAAAAAATACAGAAAATCCTTGATAATCAAGAAGGATTATATTAAAACGGAGGGGGTATATGATAAAGATAGAAAGAGCAATATTAAGTGTATCTGATAAAACAGGTATAATTGACATTGCGAAAGTTTTAAGAAAGTATAATATAGAAATAATTTCAACTGGAGGGACAGCAAAGATACTTAAAGAAAATGGAATAGATGTTATTGAAGTTGGTCAATTTACTGGTTTTCCTGAAATACTTGATGGAAGGGTAAAAACGCTTCATCCCAAAATTTATGGTGGTATTTTATCAATAAAGGATAATCCTGAACATTTAAAACAGATAAACCAGCATAATATTCCTCCAATTCAACTTATTGTCTGTAATCTCTATCCTTTTGAAAAAATTTTAAAAAGTGGGAAAAGTGACGAAGAGATAATTGAAAATATAGATATAGGTGGACCAACAATGATAAGAGCAGGTGCAAAAAATTATAAATATGTTTGTGTTCTTGTAAAACCAGAGATGTATAATGAATTTATTAAAGAAATTGAAGAAAATAATGGGAGTGTAAGTGAAGAGTTTTCTTTTAAATGTGCAAAAGAAGTATTTAAATTAACCTCAAGATATGATTATATAATTTTTTCCTATTTTAAAAGCAAGATTGAAAAAGAAATTTTACCTTCAGAAATAGATATCCGTCTTATAAAGATTTGTGATTTAAGATATGGAGAAAATCCACATCAGAAAGGTGCATGGTATAGATTTATTGATAAAGAATTTAAAAGGGAGATTTTACAGGGTAAAGAATTGTCATTTAATAACCTTCTTGATTTAGAGAGTGCTTATAATCTTGTTTGGCAGTTTGAAAAACCGGCCTGTGTAATAATAAAGCATACAAATCCCTGTGGAGTTGCTATTGGTCAAGATATAATTGAAGCATACAAGAAAGCTCTTGAATGTGACCCTAAAAGTGCATTTGGAGGGATTGTTGGTTTTAATAGAAAGGTTGATGGAAAACTTGCTGAAATATTAATAAAAAGATTTTATGAGATAATTGTTGCTCCTGATTATCAAGAGGATGCTTTTGAAATATTTAAGAAGAAAAGAGATTTGAGAGTTATAAAATGTCCTGAAAAAATAAAATACGATTATGATTTTAGAATTCTTTCAGATGGTTTTTTAGTCCAGATGCCAGATGATATTGATTATGAAAAATTTGAAGTTGTTACTGAAAAAAAACCAACTGAAGATGAGGTTGAAGCACTTAAATTTGGATGGAAGGTCTGTAAATTTATAAAATCTAATGGAATTATTATTTCTACAAAAAATCAAGTCCTTGGAATTGGAACAGGCCAGATGTCAAGATATGATTCAACAAGAATTGCAGTTATGAAAATGAAAGAAAATTTTAAAGAAATACCCAAACCAATTGTTCTTGCTTCTGATGCATTTTTTCCATTTACAGACAGTATAGAAGTTGCATATGAAGCAGGCGTTAGTTCAATAATTCAACCTGGTGGTTCAAATGCAGATAAAGATGTAATTAAAAAATGTAATGAACTGGGTATTTCAATGATATTTACTGGGACAAGGCATTTCAAACATTAAAAAATGAAATTTGTTCTTTTAAGTGACCTCCATTATAAAAGTGAAGGGATTTCAAAAATTCCTGAAAGAAATTCAGAATTTGGACTTGAATTTTTAAAAAGAGTTATAAGAAGGATACAGGATGAGAGAATTGATGTAATTGTTATTTGTGGGGATTTAATTGATGATAATAAAAGTAATTGCGCAGAAAAAGATTATATTGAAATAAAAAAAGTAATTCAAAGTTTAAATGGTAAAAAAATACTTATCTCTCCTGGGAATCACGATTTAGAATCTGATAAATTTAAAAATTTTTTTGGAGAATATAAATTTTGTGTGTTAGGTGATTTTCTTTTTTATGTGTTTTATGATAATTATTTTGAAGGAGAAATATGCAAAAGAAATTATCAGGAAATAGAAAATTTTAAAAAAATTATTGAAGAAAATCCTGGGAAGAAAATTATTGTTATTCAGCATAATCTTGTTTATCCAAAAATAGAAAGTGATTATCCCTTTAATATACTTGAACCAGAAAAAATACATAGTTTTTATAAAGAAAATAATGTTTTTCTCTCAATAAGTGGTCATTACCATAAGGGATTAGATTTAATAAAAATTGATAACATTTATTATTTCACTTCTTCTGCTATATGTGAACAACCATTTAAATATTTTATTTTTGAAATTGGGGAAGATATAAAAATAGAAGAGAAAGAATTAAAAAATACCTCAGAAATTGTTGATTATCACTGTCATACTGAATTTGGATACTGTGCTGAAGATGTTAGTATGGAAAAAGTTATTAAAAGATGCAAAATTTTTGGTGTTAAAAAAGTTTATTTTACAGAACATGCAGGCCAACTATATCTATCACCAGATGATTACTGGAATTATAGGTTTTTTGATAATCCAGAAATTTTAAGACAGCAGCGAGAAAATAAAAAGGATAGAATTAATGAATATGTAGAAAAATTTAAATCTCTTAATTCAGATATGGCAGGACTTGGACTTGAAGTAGAGGTTGATAAAAATGGAAATCTTACATTGATTGAAGATGATAGAAATCTTTTTGAAATTTTAGTTGGCTCAGTTCATTATTTACCTGACCAATGGTGTTTAAGCAAAAAAGAAACAGAAAAATCTTTTTTATGGGCTGTTGAGAAACTTGTTGAAAATAAGATTGATATTCTTGCTCATCCATTCAGATTTTTTTTTAGAAAAAATATTGAAACACCAAAAACTCTTTATAATGAAGTAATTAAAATTTTAAAAGAAGGAAATGTTAAAGCAGAGGTCAATTTTCATCATTATTATCCAGAGACAGAATTTTTTAAAATGTGCATTGAAGAAGATATAGGAATTGTTTTTGGTTCTGATTCTCATAATTTACTTGAAGTTGGAGAATTTTCTAAATATATTGAATTTTTAAAAAAATTGAATTTATAAATTTTCCACCAAATATTTTAAATCATTCTTAAATTCTTCAATCTTATTAAATTTTTCTTTTTTGCCTCCATATTCAATTATGTAAGGACCATAAAAACCTTTTTTTAATGTTAGAGGTATTAATTCTTCCCATTTTATATTTCCATCTTTGTAGTATAAATGTTCGTCTTTCTCTCCATTATTATCTGAAATATGTGCAATTCCAAAAAATTTATGAAGTTTTTCAATAAAGTCAAAAATATTTCCTGTAAGGTTTCCATGTCCATAGTCAAAACAAAATTTGAGAGAAGTTGAATCAATCTTTTCAAAAAAGTAAAGAAATTCTTCAGGGCAGTTCCCCAGTTCATCAATATAATGATTTTCAATACATATTTGTATCTTTTCTTTCTCATATAAAGGCACTATTTCTTTTAAAACTTCAAAAACAATTTTTAAACCTTTCTCTTTTTCATCATATTTACCAAGATGCATTGTTATAAAATCAATTCCAGTGATTAAACAAATTTTTAAATAATCTTTTAATTTCAAAATTGAATTTATTTTACCGAGTTCTGGTAAGTTATCCCAAATATGTAAGCCCAATTTTAATTCATATTTCTCATTAATTTTTTTTACATATGAAAGGTTGTTATCTTTTAATAAATCAGGATATGAAAATTCTATAACTTTAAGTCCAAATTCAAGTTTACATCTTTTAAATGCTTCTTCTAAATTTGTCCAGTTAAAATGTAAACTACTTATCCCTACTATAGGTTCCATTTATAAAAACCACCTTTTAAAATCTTTTAAATTTGAAGGTTCTCCATGTCCTGGATAAATAATGATTTCATCTGGTAAAGTAATTAATTTTTCTTTTATTGATTTTATTAAAACTTGTTCATCTCCACAAGGAAAATCTGTTCTCCCTATACCATTAGCAAAGATTGTATCTCCTGTAAAAAGAATATTTTCAATTTTAAGGCAGATGCTACCAGGAGTGTGTCCAGGTGTATGAATAATCTTAAATTTCATCTTTCCTATCTCTATCGTATCATTTTCTTCAATTGGAAAAACTTTGTTTTTACATATATACGGAACTGAAAAAAAAGAAGATAGATTTTTTTCGGGGTCTTTTAAAAATTCAATGTCTTTTTTATGAATATGTACAGGAAGGTCAAAAAAATTGTTTGCTCCAATATGGTCAAAATGTCCATGTGTATTTATTATTAATATTGCTTTTAAGTTTAAATTATTAATTAATCTTTTTATCTTTTCTCCTTCTTCTCCAGGGTCAATAATTACACATAAATTTTCTTGTTTAAATCCAATAATATAACAATTTGTAAAAAAGTCACCTACTATTATTCGTTCAACAATAATTTTATCTTCCATTTTTATGCATAAAGGTCGTAATAATCTGCATCTTTAATCTTCAAATTATAAAACTCACCAATTTTAAAGTCCTTACCTTCTACATACACAATTCCATCTATTTCTGGTGCATCATATTCAGTCCTTCCAATAAAAAAATTTTTACTTTTCCTTTCTATCAAAACTTTTAAAGTTTTACCAATATATTTCTTTAAATTTTCTTTTGATATTCTTCTCTGTTTTTCAATAAGATTTAAATATCTTTTTTCTTTTTCATTCTCACTTATCTGTTCTTTAAAATTATATGCAACTGTCCCTTTTTCTCTACTATATTTAAAAAAACCAACTCTATCAATTTTTACTTCTTCAATAAAATTTAAAAGTTGTTCAAAGTCATAATCTGTTTCTCCAGGAAAACCAACAATAAAATTTGTTCTTATTGCAGCAGAAGGTATTTGTTTTCTTATTTTCTCAATCAACTTTTTACAGTTTATAACAGGTCTATTCATTTTTTTTAAAATTAAAGGGGATACATGCTGCATTGGTATATCAAAATATTTACATATTTTTTTACTCTCTCCTATTTTTTCAATCAATTCTTCACTTATATGACCTGGATGCATATACATAACCCTTATCCATTCAAAATTTAATTTTTCAAGATCATCAAGTAATTTAACTAAATTTGTTTCATCGTTTAAATCCTTTCCATAATTTGTTGTATCCTGTGCTATAATTATAATTTCTTTAAACCCAAATCTTTCAATTACTTCGGCTTCTTTTAAAATATCCTTAATTTTTCTACTTCTAAGAGGGCCTCTTAACTTAGGAATGAGACAATAACTACAAGAGTTATTACAACCGTCAGAAATTTTTATATAAGCATAAGGAAAAGTAGTTATAAGACGAGGATATTCTTTTATATATCCAAAGTAATTTTCACTTATATTTAAGAGTTTTTCATTTTCGTCTTTTATAATCTTTAAAACCTGTTCAGGATCTCCAACTCCAACAATTCCTTTTAAATTTTTAAATTTCAGAAGTTTTTCTTTTTCTCTTTGAACAAGACATCCCCATATAATTAATTTTTTATTCTTTTTAATGACCATTTTTATATTTTCTATAGATTCTTTCACAGCATCTTTTAAAAATGCACAAGTATTTATTATAACAAGGTCTGCTTGGTCTATTGAATCTGTAATAATAAATCCTTCTTGTCCAATAAGTGCAAGTAATTGTTCAGAATCAACAAGATTTTTAGGACATCCAAGAGAAATAAGATGAATTTTCATTCTGATAAGTTTTTCAATAATATATTTGTTAGGATAAAAAGCAAAAAGAAAATAAGAAATAAAAATATTACAATGTAAAACCTTCTATCTTTCTTATCGTCTGACTTTTCTAAACTTTTTTCTTTTTCTTCAACTTGATTTTGGTCAAAATTGTCTTTATCCCTAAAAATATCATCAAGATTCAAACCTTCTATCTTTAAATAATCAATATATTTTTTTAAAACTGCTTTTTTATGAAATTCGCTTGGAAACATTTCCCAATTTCCATTTTCAATATATTCTAAAAATTTACTTGGTATGGAAGTGTCTTGATGTATTTTTTCATAATTAAGACCTTTTTTTTCTCTTTCTTTTTTTATTATTTCACTTAAACTCTTCAAATCCATTTTCTTCTGAATTTTGCTGATTTTCCTCTAAATTTATCAAAACTTTTCTCGGTTTGCCCTCTTGATATGGTCCAACAATTCCTTCTTCTTCCATTCTCTCAATCAATCTTGCTGCTTTATTAAATCCAATTCTCAACCTCCTTTGAAGCATTGAAATTGAAGCAATTTTTGTTGTAATAACTATCCTTTTTGCTTGTTCATACAGTATTTCTTCATCATCATATTCTGTTTGTAATATTTCAGGAATTGCAACTTCTTCAAAAACTTTACTTTCAAGGATTTCCATATTATATTCTGGAATTCTTTGTTGCTTTATAAAATTACAAACTTTTTCTATCTCCTCATCTGAAATATAACTTCCCTGAATTCTTATTAAATTTGAACTTAAAGGAGGCAAGAATAACATATCTCCTCTACCAAGTAATTTCTCTGCACCAATTCTATCAAGGATTGTTCTTGAGTCAAATTTTGAAGTTACCTGAAAAGAGATTCTGCAGGGCAAATTGGCTTTAATTACACCTGTTATAACATTTACAGAGGGTCTTTGTGTTGCAAGTATTAAGTGTATTCCTGCTGCTCTTGAAAGTTGTGAAAGTCGTATGATACTCTGTTCTATCTCATTTTTCGCAACTGTCATTAAATCAGCAAGTTCATCAATTACTACGACTACATATGGCAAGGGATTGTCTTTGAAAATATTATTATATGAATCAATATTTCTAACTTTTTGTTCTGAAAAAATTTTATATCTCCTTTTCATTTCTCCTATTAACCATTTTAAAGCATTGACTGCCTTTTTAATATCAACTATAACAGGACATAATAAATGTGGAAGATCATTATAAAGAGTAAGTTCAACCATCTTAGGATCTATCAAAATAAATTTAACTTCATCAGGAGTTGCTTTATATAAAATTGAAGTAATCAAAGAATTAAGGCAGACAGTTTTGCCTGAACCTGTAGCACCTGCAATTAAAAGATGGGGCATTAATTTTAAATCTGTTATAATTGGTCTTCCCATTATGTCTTTTCCAATAGCAAGAGTTAATTTTGATTGCGAGCGTTGAAATTCTTTACTTTCTATAATTTCTCTTAAGTATACTATTGAGATTTCTCTATTAGGAACTTCAATCCCAACAGTAGATTTATTTGGTAAAGGAGCAACAACTCTTATAGTTGTTGTCTTTAAATTCATAGCGATATTATCCTGAATTTTAAAAATTTTTTGAACCTGAATTCCTGGAGCAAGTTGAACTTCAAACATTGTAACTCTCGGTCCTTGATTAATTTGAACAACTTCACCTTCTATATCAAATTCTGAAAGCGTCTCTTCAATAACTTGAGCATATATTTCTAAATCATCTTTTGTTTCTTTTTGTGTTGGACTTCCTATTTTTAGGAAATCAATTGGTGGAAAGTTATAAACTATTCCTCTTTGCGAAATAAGAGTTTTCTTTACTTTCTTTTTTTCTTTTTCTTCTTTTGATTTTTCTTGTTCAGGTTCTGATTTTTCTTCTGGTTCAGGAATCTTTATTTTTTTCCTTGTTTCAGGTATTTTTTTCTTTAATCTTTCAGGAGAAACAGGACTTTCAGGTAAGAGTATTTTATCCTCTTTAAAAACATAATTATTGAACACTACTTTGAATGGTTCAAAATACATTTTATAACCTATACCTATAAATAAAATTCCACAAAGTCCAAGAATGAAAAATATACCTTTTTCTCCAAAATATTCTTTTAAAATAAAACTTAAAATAGTCCCTAAAAAGCCACCATTAAAATTTTCAAAAGATGGGTTTATTATTGTTAAAAATATTGAAAATACTAAAAGAATACCTGTTATACTTACAAATCTCTTCCACAATCTTTCTTTTTCACCCCAAACAAGATTATAACCTAAAAAAATCAGACAAATTAAGAGAAGATATGAACTTTTCCCAAACAAAAAGAAGATTAATCCAGTTAAATATGAACCAAATTTGCCACCGAAATTCCTTATATTTTCATTTACTGGAAAACCAATTTGACAGAATCTAAATGTTGGGTCAAAAGGGTCAAAAGATATAAATAGAAAAAATAGATATAATACAAAGCCAAATATTAAAATACCTTTTATCCTGTTTTCCAAATTTTTCCATCTCATTAATTATAATTTACCATCAATTCTTCTTTTTGACAATAAAAATATCTTTATTCTCCAAAAAAATGGTTGAATTGAAATTTTTTTTTTGGTATTCTATAAATCAAAAGGAGAAAAAATTAAAACGAGAAGACAATTAAAAGTTGAAAGTATGTTGAGGAAAGAAATTGAAGAAATTATAAGAAAAGATGTATCTGATCCGAGAATATGTTTTTTTACAATTACTTATGTTCATATAACAGGTGATCTTAAAAATGTTAAAGTTGGGATAAGTTTTATAGGTAATGAAAGCCAAGTGAAAGACGCATTTCGTGGAATTTTAAGTGCTAAAAATTTTATTAAGTATAAACTCGGACAAAAAATATCTCTTAAATTCACACCCAACATTGAATTTGAACTTGATGAAAGAAAAGAATATAGAATTGAACAACTCTTAAAAGAGATAAGAGAAGAAAAAGATGAGAATTGAAGTAAAAGATATAATAGAAAAAACTCTTAAAAAATTTATAGTTGATTATAAAAAAGATGTAGATTTTATGGTATTGCCTTGCGAGAAAGAAGAGTTTGGTGATTTTTATACAAACTTATCTTTTAGATTGGCAGATAAGGAAAATCCACCAGAAAAAATTGCTGAAATAATCAAACAAAATATTTCATCTGATTTAGAAGGGATAGTTAAAAAAATAGAAATAAAGAATGGGTATATCAATTTTTTTATTGATGAAGACATTTACAGAAAGCAAATTTTAAAAATATTTGAGGATGGAGTTCAACACTTAAAAGAAAATATAGGGAACGGGAAGAAAATACTTATTGAGTTTGTTAGTGCTAATCCGACCGGTCCTTTAACGATTGCTCATGGAAGACAAGCAGCATATGGAGAAGCACTTTCAAGAATATTAAAGTTTACCAATTTCAATGTAACAAAAGAATATTACATAAATGATGCTGGTAAACAGATTGAATTACTTGGAGAATCATTGAAAGCAAGGTATTATCAACTTAAAGGGATTGAATCTGAAATTCCAGAAGAGGGATATTTTGGTGAATATTTAATTGATATTGCAAAGAAGATAAAAGAAGTTAAAGATGATAAAAATTTTTTTAAAGAATTTGCTTTTAATGAAATACTTTGTGATATTAAAAATGATCTTAAAAATTTCGGTGTCTATTTTGATAGTTGGATTAGAGAAAGTGAATTTATCAAGAATAAAGAAGTTGAAAAAGTATTAGATATTTTGAAAAATAAAAATTTGATTTATGAAAAAGATGGGAGTTTATGGTTTAAAAGTACTATCTTTGGAGATGATAAGGATAGGGTTGTTGTTAAAAGTGATAAAAGTTATACATATCTTGCAACAGATATTGCTTATCATAAATATAAAATTGAAAGGGGTTTTGAGGTTATTATAAATATTGTGGGACCTGATCATCATGGATATATACCAAGATTGAAAGCAGCAGTTGCTTCTTTAGGTTTTAATCCAGAGAATTTTATTATTTTAATAGTCCAACTTACAACACTTTATAGAGGGAAAGAGAAATTAAGAATGTCAACGAGAAAAGGACAATTTATAACCTTAAGACAACTTATAGAAGAAATAGGGCCTGATTCAACTAAATTCTTCTTTCTATTTAGAAAAATAGATAGTCATCTTGATTTTGATTTAGATATTGCGAAAAAACTTTCAAGTGAAAACCCTGTTTTTTATCTTCAATATGCATATGTTCGTCTTAAGCATCTAATTGAATTTGCAAAAGAAAAAGGTTATAAACTTGAAGAAAAACCAATCCAAATTGATTTATTAAACAAAGAAGAAGAGATTGAGTTAATGAAAAAAATTTGGAAATTTAATGATGTTATAAGAAATGTTGTTAAGACATATGGAGTTCATCTACTTGCCGAATATTTACTTGACATATCAAAAGTTTTTCATTCTTATTACCAGAAATACAGAATTGTTGGTGAAGAAAAAGAATTAACATATGCGCGACTTGTTCTTGTAAAATCAATTTTTGTAGTTTTTGAATTATCTCTCAATCTTTTGAATATTTCTTTACCAGAAAGAATGTAATTTTGAAATTTTTTTATTTGGTTTTATAATATAAAAAAAGGAGGGGAAAATGAAATTAGGTGTGTTTATAGTAGTATTTGGAGGAAAAAGTTTAGAACAAGCACTTGATAAGGTAAAGGAACTTGGACTTGATGCAGTTGAAATAGGAACAGGTAATTATCCAGGAGATGCTTTTTGTAAAGTTGATGAATTATTAGAAAATGAAAGTAAATTAAATGAATTTAGAAGGGAATTTGATAAAAGAGGACTTGAAATTTCTGCTTTATCTTGTCATGGTAATCCACTCCATCCAGATAAAAATATATCAGAAGCGCATAGGCAGGTTCAAAGGAAGACAATTCTTCTTGCAGAGAAACTTGGGGTTGGAAGAATTATAACTTTTTCTGGATGTCCTGGAGATAGTGAGAATGCAAAATATCCAAATTGGGTAACATGTCCGTGGCCAACTGATTTTTCAGAGATTTTAGAATGGCAGTGGGAAAAAGTTGTAATACCTTACTGGAAAGAAGAAGTAGAGTTTGCAAGAAAACATAATGTAAAGGAGATATGTCTTGAAATGCATCCAGGTTTTGTTGTTTATAATCCGGAGACACTTTTGAAATTAAGAGAGGCAGTAGGAGAAGAAATAGGAGCAAATTTTGATCCAAGTCATTTATTCTGGCAGGGAATAGACCCAATAGCAGCAGTAAGAAAACTTAAAGGTGCAATATACCATGTCCATGCTAAAGACACAAAAATAAATCCATATACATCAAGTGTAAATGGAGTTCTTGATACAAAGTCATATCTTGATGAGGAAAATAGGAGTTGGATATTCAGAACAGTGGGATATGGTCATGGATATGAATTCTGGAATGATTTTGTTTCTACTTTAAGAATGGTTGGTTATGATGGTGTATTAAGTATTGAACATGAAGATAGTTTAATGAGTGGTGAAGAAGGACTTAAAAAAGCAGTTGAATTTTTGAAAAATGTATTGATAAGAGAACCGAAACCAAAGGCTTGGTGGACATAAAAATTAATTTTTTAATAAAGAAAAATATTCTTTTGCGATTTTCAGATCTTTAAGTGCTTCTTCTGCATCAACGGGTGGTTTAATTTCGCCTTTTATAGATTTAATAAAATTTATACTTTGTTGATACATTGCTGAAATGGGAGGAAATTGAGGAATTATTGTTTGAGGTGTAGGTTTGTCTTTATAAATTTTAACTTTACCAGAGACATTTGAAGCAAGTGGAGCAGGGAGAGATAGTTCTATATAGCCATTTTCAAAACAGATAAGAATTTTTTCTTCCCACGAAAGAGAAGTTTTATAAGGTGCCATTTCTATTACTCCTGGAATGCCTGAATAACTTTCTATGACCATTAAAATCCTTGATTTATCAGCAAATTTAACTTTATAATCTTCTCCTAAAAGGTATCTCATAAAATTTACTTGATGTATATAATAATTGACAAAATCAATATACTCTTTAAATTCATCTTCTTCCATATTTTCTGGTTTTGGGTCATATTCAATATTAATAGGCAATTTTTCATCTGTTGTTATTAAGTCATTAAAACCTCCTGCAATCCAGTCACCAGGAGGCATTGTTATTCTTATATATTTTAATTTTCCAATCTCTCCTGAAATTTTAAACTTTTCAATAAGATTTTTTACATAGATTGATGCAGGATCAGACCTTTTATGATATCCTACCATCACAAATGTTCCTGCTTTTTTAATTATATCTAATATTTTTTCTCCTATCTCAACAGAATTTGCAAGAGGTTTTTCTATAAAGACAGGTTTTTTTGCCTTTAAAATTTCCTCAAGGATTGTATAATGTCTTGTAAATGGCTGGGAAGCAACTATTCCATCAAACTCTTCTTTCTGGAGTAAATCATCAAATCTATTATAAAAATTTTTAATCCCATATCTTTCTGCTACTTTTTTACCAAGTTTTTCTTTTATCTCACAGATCGCAACGACTTCACATTCTGGAATAATAACATAATTTTTTAAATGAGCACATTGTCCCATTGAACCAACACCAACAAAAACAATTTTAACTTTTTTATTTTCCATTTTGATAAATTTTACTTTTTCTCTTTTTTTTTGTAAAATAAATATTTATATGAAAAATTCTTTTCAACAAATCTGGAGAAAAATAGAGGATTTCTGGATTAAGAAAGGATGTCTTTTATGGCATCCTTATAATGTTGAAGTTGGTGCAGGGACTTTAAACCCAGCAACTTTTTTTGGAATAATAGGGAACAAAAAATGGAATGTTGTTTATCTTGAACCATCTGTAAGACCTGCTGATGGAAGGTATGGTGAAAATCCTTTTAGGTTATATTTACATCATCAAATTCAGGTTATAATGAAACCACCTCCTTTAAATATACAGAAAATATACATTGAAAGTTTAGAATATATTGGAATTTCAAAAAGAGAACATGATATAAGGTTTATAGAAGATAATTGGGAAGCACCAACTATTGGAGCATGGGGAGTTGGATGGGAAGTATGGATTGATGGTCTTGAAATCACTCAATTTACATATATGCAACAGGCAGGTGGTATTGATTTGATCCCTCCTGCAGTTGAAATCACATATGGCCTTGATAGAATAGTAAATTTTTTACAAAAAGGAAAGAATGTTTTTAATTTATACTGGAATAAAGATTTAAAATTTGGAGATATTCATAAAGAAAGAGAAAGACAATATTCTATTTATTCTTTTGAACTTTCAGATACAAATCTTCTTTTTGAAATCTTTGATAGATTTGAGAAAGAATGTGAAAACTTGCTAAACAAAGAAATTATCTATCCAGCATATGATTACATTTTGAAACTTTCTCATATTTTTAACTTACTTGATTCAAAAAAAGCAATAAGTGTAAACGAAAGGGTTAGATATATTCAAAGGGTTAGAAAACTTGCAAATAAATGTGCTTTACTTTACTTTGAAAAAGGAAAAAGTATAATATAATAATATGCCGGGATGGTGGAACCGAGCCCCTGTAGTAAGCCCGGGTTAGCAAGCAAGGTTTCGCAAGGGGCGAGTTGGTGCGAGAAGAACTTAGGAGAGAAGATAAACGAGATGACAGGGAAAAAAAGAAGGGAAAATTTGAAAACTGAGGAATCAAGCACAACTGAAAACAACTGTAAGAATTATGGAAGAACTAAATTTAGCAGTAGAAACAGAAGGTAAATTGAGTGCCGGGATGGTGGAATTGGCAGACACGTACGTTTGAGGGGCGTATGGCTTATGCCGTGGGGGTTCGAGTCCCCCTCCCGGCACCAAGAATTATATAGTAGAAATTGAGATCTTGAAAATTAGGGAGAGAAATAGATCCCACGGCATAATAGATTAAAAAAAGAGGTGAAGATAAAATGCAGATAAATGAAAATTTAAATAAAAAAGTAAAAAGAGTTTTACTTTATGAAGGGAATTTTGATTGGGAGAAGGACGGTGTTTTTAATCCAGGTGTTATTGTTGAAGATAATCAAATTCATATAATATATAGGGCGATAAAATGTGAAAATTATTCTCGTCTTGGATACTTAAAGTTAAAGACAGAAAATCAAATAGAAAAATACGAATACCCTGTAATTTCACCAACAGAGCCATATGAAAAGCAAGGAGTTGAGGATCCAAGAGTAACGAAAATAGATGATTCATATTTTATAACATATACTGCTTATGATGGTAAAAGTGCAAGAATTAGTGTAGCAGAATCAAAAAATTTATTAAATTTTAAAAAATTAGGCATTATAAGTCCAAATATTACATTTCTTGAAGCATTTAAAATTTCTCAAAGTGATAGATATAAAGAATTCTGGAAAAAACAGATTGAAGAACTTGGAGAAAATATTATCATCTGGGATAAGGATGGATGCCTTTTTTCAGAAAAAATAAATGGGAAATATGCTTTACTTCACAGAATTGAACCTGATATTCAAATAGTTTATTTTGATGACTTCTTTGAACTTAAAAATAAAGAGTTTTGGGAAGAATATTTTAGAGAAATTGAAAAAAAGATAGTAATGAAGCCAAAATATAAGTGGGAAGAACAAAAAATAGGTGCAGGTGCTCCACCACTTAAAACTGAATATGGATGGCTACTTTTATATCATGGAGTTGATAAAAATAGGGTGTATAGGGCAGGATTATCGTTACTTGATATTGAGAATCCTCAAAAAGAAATAGCTCGTTTGCCTTTTCCTCTTTTTGAACCTGATTATGATTGGGAAAAGAACGGAAATGTCCCTAATGTTGTTTTTCCTACAGGTGCTTTTATTAAGGATGAAGTTCTTTATATATTCTATGGATGTGCTGATAAAAGAATTGGATGTGCTGAAATAGAATTAAAAGAAATAAATAAAATTTTAAAAAGGGTTTGAAAATTAAAGAAAAAACACCGATTTGGGAAGATATTTTAATAATTGTCTCAATTTTTTCACTCTGGCCTACAATTTTAAGAAGAGAAAATATTTTTACTCGTTATGTAATGTTTATCTTTCTTGGTGTTCTTTTATGGATTTTAAAAAGAAGAATTTCAAGAATAAGAAATTTATAAAATGAAATTGGAGTTTTTCCTTATTTTAATTTTTTTTCTTAATTCCTGTCATACCAATAATGTTGAAAGAAAATGGGCAGAGAAAGTAAAAATTGGAGATTCTTATTTAGTAAAAAACAATATTGATATGGCGATAAAATACTGGATAGAATCTCTTGAGTTTAAGAAGGATTTAAAAACCTATGAAAAAATAATTGCTTCATTTATAATAAAAAGTGATTTTAATCAAGCAAAGAAATATACACTTGATGGGTTGACATATTTCAAAAATAATGATAATTTATTATTCAACTTGGGACTTGTAAATTTTTATCTTGAAGAATATGAAGAATCTTTAAAAGCGATGGATGAATTAATAAAAAAGAATAAGTATTATCCAAACGCACATTATATAATCGGATTGATATATGAAAAAAAAGGTGATTTTGCAAAAGCAAAAAAAGAATTTATTGAAGAAGTTAATATAAATCCTGGTTCAAGAAAAGCATGGCAAAAAATCAAGGAGATGAAAAATGAAAAATAAAATATTTTTTCTATCTTTTCTTTTCTTATTTTTTTCTCTGCTTTCCTTTTCGCAAAATAATACTATTACATACATAAACTTTTTTTCATCTTTAAAATCAAGATTACCTGGGACAGACGGACATAAGAAAGCAGCAGATTTTATTGAAAGTAAATTTAAAGAGATTGGTCTTAAAAATGTTAAAAGGGAAGTATTTAAATCTGTTGTACCTGTGGAGAAATTTGCTTATATTGAATATGAAGGTAATAGAATTGATATAAACTGTCTTTGGCCTAATCTTGTAAGAACATCAACTCTACCACCTGAAGGAATTGAGGGAAAATTAATATATGCAGGTAAAGGGGATTTAAGGAAAGTTGAAGGTAAAGATATAAACGGAAATATTATTGTTATGGATTTTGATTCACAAAGTAAATGGTTAGATTTTGCTATGCTTGGTGCAAAGTGCTTTATTTTTATAAA
The DNA here is from genome assembly GCA_046296715.1 of Candidatus Ratteibacteria bacterium. Classification (GTDB taxonomy): domain Bacteria; phylum Ratteibacteria; class UBA8468; order B48-G9; family JAFGKM01; genus JAMWDI01. Next base: position 3,240 of record JBKBIN010000019.1, on the reverse strand, counting down.
TAGGGGTGAGATAACAAGGACAGAAAGTGAGAGAAAATTTCTTTCAGTTCCATTAAATGTTCCGAGATTTTATTCAGACAACGAAAAAATACTCAAATTAGCAGAAATGGAGAAAAATGTAAAAGTTTATGGAAGAATGGATTGGGAATGTGTTGAAGATTATAATATTTATGGTTTTCTTGAAGGGAGAGATAAAAATTTAAAAGACCAAATAGTAATTATAAGTTCCTATTATGATAGTATAAGTGTTGTCCCTTCTATTTCTCCTGGTGCTACCTCTGCCTGTGGGATATCTGCTCTACTTGAACTTGTTGAATACTTTGTAAAAAATCCTCCAAAAAGAAGTATAATCTTTCTTGCTACATCTTCTCATTTTATGAATATGAAAGGAATTGATGCTTTTATTCAGAAACATTTAAGAATTGAAAAACCATTTTCTGAAAGGATAAAAAAGCAAGACAAAATTAATGCATCTCTTTTCATAGGGCTTGAACTCTCATCTGATAATGATAAACTTGGCATATGGCACAATTCCACTGATTTTTATCACCAGAGATTCTTTGCTCCAATAGGTAAAAAATTTATGGAATATTCAGAAAAAGTAGGGAAAATTTTAGGATATTCAGAGCCAATCCTTGTAAATGGAATAAGTCCTGAAAAAGGAGTTGTATGGGAGACATTTTTACCTGAAAAGATAAGAACTGATGGTGAGTTTATGATCCTTTCTGCAAATCCTGCAATTACTTTAATAACTGTTAATGATGGAAGGTGGAGATTAGATACTCCATTTGATAAATTTGAAAATTTGAATTTGGAGAATATTATTAAACAGGTAAATATTTTAAAATCTCTTCTTTCATATGCTTTAAATGATGAAAATCTTATCTCCAAAAGCGAACTTAAGATGAAAGACAAAATGGCGTCATTAAAAGCAAAAATTGTTACATTTAATCCAAAGAAAAGTTTTGTCCCTAATGATCCTGTTAAAGATGCAATAGTTGTTGTAAGAGATGGGATTTTTACTAAAACAAATATAGGTGTACGTGGATTTCCTCTTGAAATAACAAATGAAAATGGAATTGCAGAAATTACGAGATTAACCTTGGGGCAACAAATATATTTAAATGCTTTTTATATAAATAAAGATAATGGTGAAATTATTTTTGCTCCTGATATGGGAGTTAATGGAAATCAACAATACCCTATTTCTTTTCAGATGGATGTAAAAGAAAAGGAAAGGATGATTGTTCTTTTTAAATCTAAAGCAATATCTCTTTTTGGACTAATTGATCCCCAATACTTAATCCAAATAAGTAACATCAATGTTTTTGATCTTTCAAATAGTTCTCCTGATGCTTATGGTTATTTTTTACAATTTCCAGGTGGTATCCCATTTTTGTGGTCATCATATTGCGAACCTGTTGGAACTGTTTTTGCAAAGGAAAATTCTAAAATTAAAATTCTTGGAGAAACAGGCCCTCTTGGTAAAAGATTGCTTCTTTTAAATTCAAGAGAAACATATACAAATAAGGAATGGGCGGAAGGACTTGGATTTGATGTAAATGAAATTTCAGCAATATATAATACCCCATATCAAGGTGCAAAAGATATGATTATTCTTGATAATTATAGAAGATACAATTTTGAAAGATATGGAATAAAAAATGAGCGTCTATTTGAATTACAGGAAAAATCAAAAGAATTACTTCAGAAAGCAGAAGATGCATTAAAAGAAAAAAAATGGTATGAATTTTTGAAATTTTCAAGACAATCTCAAAGTATAGAATCAAGAGCATATCCTGATGTAAAAAATACAGCAAATGATGTTATTAAAGGGATAATATTTTATTTTATACTTTTATTACCTTTTGCTTATTTTTGTGAGAGATTATTTTTTGGTTTTTCAAAAGTTGAAAAAAGAATTTTAGGTATTTTTGGGATTTTTCTTGCTATTTACTGGATTATGAGATATGTCCATCCTGCTTTTAAATTAACAAATGCTCCTGAAGTAATATTACTTTCTTTTATAGTTCTTTCACTTTCAGGGATTGTTATATCTCTTATTGCTTCTAAATTTGAAGAACAAATGCAAAGGATTAAAAAGGAAACATCAAAGATTTATCAAACAGATGTTGGAAGAATAACTGCAAGTGCAACTGCATTTTCTCTTGGAGTTGCCAATATGAAAAGAAGGAAGACAAGGACTGCTTTAACTTCAATAACTTTAATACTTCTTACCTTTACAGTCCTTTCTTTCACATCAATTAAATCATATTTAAAGTTTAATCAAATTTTAAGACCAAATAAACCTGCCTATACTGGATTACTTTTAAGAGATAGAAACTGGACTCCACTTCAAGAAATATCTTATGATTATACTGAAAATGAGTTTTCAGGGAAAGGGATAATTGCACCGAGAAGTTGGCTAATACTTGGAAGTTTAGGAAACAAAACCGCTATAGAGGTTAAATATAAAGACAAATCTTTCCTTTCAACAGGAATTCTTGGGCTTTCTCCATATGAAAAAGAAATACTTCCAGTTGAAAAAACACTTATTTTTGGAAACTGGTTTGATAAAGATGATGAAGATAGTGTTTTAATTTCGGATAAAATTGCAAAAGAACTTAATATTAAAAAAGAAGATATTGGGATTGCTAAAGTAGATATTTATGGGAAAGAATTTGTTATAAAAGGAATATTTGATAGTAAAAAATTTGGTGATATTAAAGACCTTGATGATGAAAGATTAACACCTGTTGATTTTTCAGTCCTTCCTGAAAAAGAGATATCCCAGATGAAAACAGAAAAAACGGCTCAGATATTTTCATCTCAGATACAATTAAGATCATTTACTCATACAGAGCCAGAGAATACTGTAATTATGCCATTTAAAAAGGTTATGGATTTAAAAGGAACATTACATTCAATCGCTGTTAAATTTACAGGTTCAGAAAATCCAAAATTGCTTGTTGAAGAGTTTATAACAAAACTTGCTGGTATTGTTTTTGCTGGCTTTGAAGGAAAAACAATAGTTTATAGCAGTATTGGATTTACTTCTTTTGGTGGTATAAGCAATATTTTAATACCAATTTTAATTGCTGCATTAATTGTTTTAAACACAATGCTTGGTTCTGTTTATGAAAGAATTAGGGAAATTGGGACATATAGTGCAGTGGGACTTGCTCCTGTTCATATTGCTTCACTATTTTTTGCAGAATCTTTAGTTTATGCTGTTTTAGG
>JBKBIN010000018.1:0-24229 GCA_046296715.1 Candidatus Ratteibacteria bacterium | reverse complement strand
TTAATATTATTTTTTTTAACATTTTTTAAATCTTATTTTTAGAAGTGAAAAAAACATTTTAAACGAATCTTTAAATATTTTAACTGATGAACGCGGAGAATTATACCATACAACTCCAACTTCTGCAATTTTATATCCTTCTTTTTTTGCTCTTGCAAGAACTTCTACATCAAAAGCAAATCCATTTGTTTTAAGTTGACTGAATATTTTTTTACCTGCTTCTTTTTTAAATAATTTAAATCCACATTGAGTATCTTTAAAATCTTTTATAACAAGTAATCTTACAAGCAAAGGGAAAATTTTTCCAATAATTCTTCTATAAAATGGCTGTGGTATAACAATTTTTGAATCTTTTAAGCCTCTTGAACCAATTGCTATATCATACCCTTCTTCTATCTTTTTCTTAAGTTTCTCAAATTCTTCAATCGGAGTTGAAAGATCAGCATCTGTAAATAAAATTAAATCACCAGAAGAATTAAGTACACCAGTTCTTACTGCAGCACCTTTCCCCATATTTTTAGGATGTTTTAAAATTTTTACTTCTTTTTTATCTTTTGAAAGTTCTTCAACAACTTCAATTGTCTTATCTTTACTTCCATCATCAACAACAATTATTTCAAAATCCAAATTTTTTTCTGCAAAATATTTATAAATCTTTTCAATAGTTTTCAATATCCTTTTTTCTTCATTATAAGCAGGTACTATTATAGAAATTTCCATTTTTTTAAAATAGCCCAAATATATAGTTTTACATAGGGCAGTGTTTTTGATAATTTAAATTTTGATTTTCCTTTTTTTCTTCCATACCAAACAGTTGGAACTTCACATATTTTAAAGTTAGAAAAATAAAATTTTAAACATATTTCCATTGATATTGAAAAGCCTGTTGATTTTAGATTTAAAGAATTTAAAATATTTTTTCTATACATTTTAAAAGCATTTGGTGTATCTTTTGTAGGAATACCAATTAAATAATATAAACTAATTCCGACAAATCTTGAAAAAAAAGTTTGAATTTTAGGACCTCCTATCTTTTTTCCTCCTTTTGTATATCTTGAACCACAAACCAAATCATATCCCTCTTTTGCTTTTTTTATCATTTTTTTTATTGTTTCTGGATCATCACAACCGTCAGCCATAATAGGTAATACAAATTCACCCTTTGCATTTTCAAAACCTGTTTTTAAAGCATTTGCAAATCCTGGTTCTTTTTCATTTCTTACAAGTTTTAAAAAAGAATATTTTTTTTTAAGTTCAAGGATAATATCTTCTGTTTTATCTTCAGAGTGGTCATTTACAACTATTATTTCTGTTTCTTCTATATTTAAATGTGGAGTTAAACTTTCAATTGTATCTTTTATACTTTCTTGTTCATTTCTCGCAGGGATTACAATACTTAAAAATAAACTCATATATCACACAAGTCCTTTTTTCTTAAGTTCTCTATGTGCTTTTTCAAATTTATCTTCTGCTTTTGCTTTTTTTGCCCACTCAATTAATTTTTTTAATCCTTCTTCTAAATTTGTTTTTGGTTCAAAGCCGATCTTGTTTTTTATTTTACTTATATCAGCATAACAATGTCTTACATCTCCTTTCCTAAATTTATATGTTATTTCTGGTTTTAAATCTTTGCCAAGAAGTTTAATAAGTAAATTTGCTATTTCAATTATACTTACTGGCTTTCCACTTCCTACATTAAAAATTTCATAATTTGAAGTATCTTTTTCCATAGATAAAATACAAGCATTTACGACATCTTCAACCCATATAAAATCTCTTGTTTGAAGTCCATCTTCAAAAATTACAGGAGGATTATTATTTTTTATTCTGCTTAAAAATATTGCACATACACCTGTATATGGATTTGAAAGTGTCTGTCTTGGTCCATATACATTAAAAAATCTTAAAGAAACAACTGGAATTTTATATGTTTTTCCAATTAATAAACACATTTCCTCTTGTTCTTTTTTGGTTATTGAATAAATTGAATTACATTTTAAAGGAAGTGTTTCTGGAGTTGGAACAGGTGTTATTTTTCCTTTACAGAAAGGACATTTTGGTTCCCAATTATCAATTTTTTCTTCTTTGAAATCTCTTAATTCTGGTTTTACATCTCCACATCTTTCACATTTATAAAGTCCCTCTCCATATATACTCATTGAAGAAGCAACTATCAGTTTTTTAATGTTATTCGTAGTGTTTACAATTAGATCAAGTAAGTTTGCGGTTCCTCTTATATTAACATCAACATATTCTTCTATTTTATATTGCGATTGTCCTACTCCAACTTTTGCAGCAAAATGAAAAATATAATCAACCTCTTTAATTAATCTTTTAAGTTCTTTTTTCTTTCTTATATCTTCAAAAATGTACCTTGCATTTAAATTTATATATTCAGGAATACCATCTGGATGGACTTGTTTATCAATATTATCTATGACAGTTACTTCATAATTTTTCTCTATAAGTTTGTCAACAAGATGACTTCCTATAAAACCACATCCACCAGTAACAAGAACTTTTTCCATAGATATAAATTTAACAAAAATAAAGATAAAAATCAAAATTTGCTAAGAAATCTTAAAAAGATTATAATTTTTCTATGAGAAAGAAAGAAATTAGTTTTTTAAAGATAAGGTGTTTAGAATTCTGGGAAGAAGGAAATCATCTTTATAAGGAAAAAAAATATAATCTCTCAATATTTAATATAGAACAGGCACTTCAATTATGGATAAAATATTTAATAGCAAAAAAAGTAGGTGATTGGCCAAAAACTCATTATTTTTCTGATTTGATAAAAAATCTATATGAAGTTTATGAAAATGAAGAAATAATAAAGTTTTATAAGGAAAAGGAATTATTTTTTAACAATATTGAGGATGCTTACTTTACAACAAGATATTTTCCTAAGCAGTTTTCAAAAAATTTTGCTTCCCAAATAATAGAAAATGCGAAAGAATTTATAACTTTAACTGAAAAAATAACAAGAGAAAAATTTTCAAAATGAATAAATTATTTGTTCAGATATTAAAAAAAAGGGTTAAAGAAAGAGAAGAGTATTTTAAAAATTATTATCTTTACTGCAAAAAAATTAAAGAAGAGGCAGAAAAAATCTTAGGGAAAGTTAAAGTTGTTGTTTTTGGCTCTATAGTAAAGAATGAATATAAACCGTTTAGTGATATAGATGTTTTAATAGTCACAGACAATTTATCTGATACATATGAAGATAGAATAAAAATAAAAACAGAAATTAAATCAAAAATAGGTTCATTTTCTCCGTTTCAAATTCATCTAATAACAACTTCTGAATATAATAACTGGTACAAAAAATTTATAAAAAAAGATTTTGTAGAAATTGAAGGAGGTAAGTGAATTCCAAAATTATCTCTTATCGTTGCTTAAATAAAAAGAGATAGTTTTTTTTAATCCACTTTCAAGATTTATTTTTGGCTCCCAATTTAAAAGTTTTTTTGCAAGAGTAATATCAGGCCTTCTTTTTTTTGGGTCATCTTGCATAGGAGGAAGAAATTTAAAACCAAGTTTTTTCCCAAATATATTTTCTATCTTTTCTGCAAGTTCAATTATAGTAAATTCTTCAGGATTTCCAAGATTTATAGGTAAATTGTAATCAACTTCAAGAACTTTTATAATTCCTTCTATTAAATCATCTATATAACAAAAACTTCTTGTTTGTTTACCATCTCCATAAATTGGCAAAGGTTGATTATTTAAGGCACTATAAATAAAATTTGGTATTACTCTTCCATCATTTAATCGCATTCTTGGTCCATATGTGTTAAAAATTCTTATAATTTTTGTATTTAGTTTATATTTTCTGTGATAAGCCATAACTAATGCTTCACCATATCTTTTTGCTTCATCATATACACTTCTTGGACCAATTGGATTTACATTTCCCCAATATTGTTCATTTTGAATAGGAATAAGTGGATCTCCATAAACTTCGGAAGTAGAAGTGAATAAAAAAGTTGATTTTGACTTTAATGCAATATTCAACATCTTCTCAGTTCCAATTGAATTTACTTTTAATGTTTCTATTGGAAATTTTAGGTAATCAACAGGAGATGCTGGACTTGCCAAGTGTAAAACATAATCAAATTTTTCATCTATTTCATCTTCATTTATGTATATAAGGTCTCTCTCAATAAAAATAAAATTTTTTTCATTTAATAGATGTTTAATATTTTCTTTATCAGAAGTTATTAAATTATCAATACACCAGACAATATCTCCATTTTTAATGAAAAAATCACACAAATGGCTTCCAATAAAACCACATCCTCCACTTATTAATACCTTTTTATTCATTTTTTCTTCCGATTCCTCTATAAATAAAACCAAGTTTCTTTAAGATTTTAATGTCAAGGAAATTTCTTCCATCAATTATATAAGGCATTTTCATTAATTCTTTTATTTTTTTAAAGTCAAGTTTCTTATAATCATTCCATTCTGTTAAAAAAATTAAAAGATGTGATTCTTCTGCAATATTATATGGATTTTCTGAATAGTAAATATCTGGAAATATTTTTTTCATATTTTCAATTGCTTTGGGATCATGGCATTTTAATACTGCTTCTTCTTTTTTTAGTATTTTTATTATATCTATTGACGGTGACTCTCTTATATCATCTGTATTTGGTTTGAAAGAAAGACCTAATATCCCTATATTTTTCCCTTTTAAATTCCATAACAATTCCTTTGCTTTTTTTATTACAAGTAATCTTTGCTGTTGATTTATTTTTTGGACTTCTTTTAAAAGATTAAAAGGATATCCAATTTCTTCAGAAAGTGATATGAAAGCAGCAACATCCTTAGGGAAACAACTTCCACCATATCCAACACCTGCTTTTAAGAATTCTTTACCAATTCTCCTATCAAGTCCCATTCCTTTTGCAACAACTTCAATATCTGCTCCTACTTTTTCACATATGTTTGAAATTGCATTTATATATGAAATTTTTAAAGCAAGAAAAGAATTTGATGCATGTTTTATTAATTCTGCACTTCTTATATCAGTAAAAATTTTAGGACATTTCATAGGTTTATATATTTCTTCAAAAATTTTTTTTGCCCTTTTTGTTTCAACTCCAACAACTATTCTATCTGGATGAAAAAAATCATTAACTGCACTCCCTTCTCTCAAAAATTCAGGATTTGCTGCTATATCAAATTCAATACCTGTTGGTGATAGAAGTTTGAGTGTTTTTTTTACCCACTCACTTGTTAAAACAGGAACAGTACTTTTTTCAACAATTAATCTATAAATTTTTTCCTGAGGGTTTTCATTTTTAATTTTTGTTAAACTTTTTGCAATTTCAACAGTAACATTTTCAACATAAGAAAGATCTAATTTCCCTTCATCTGTTGGTGGTGTTCCAACTGCTATAAATATGATTTCTGTATCCTTAACAACTTGATAAATTGATTCAGTAAAAAATAAAAGTTTTTTTTCAACACATTCCTTTACTATTTCTTCAAGTCCAGGTTCATAAAAAGGTATTTGTAAATTTTTTAATTTCTTGATCTTTTCTTCATCATTATCACAGCATATAACTTTATTCCCAAGTTTTGCAAAACAAGCACCTGTTACAAGTCCAACATGTCCTGAACCAATAATTCCTATTTTTTTCATTTTATTATATTTTTCTTAACCCATTTTATTAATTCCTCAATTCCCTTATCTTTATCTATTTTAATTTTCCAACCAGTTAATCTTTCAAATTTTTTGTTATTACTTATAAAAACTTTCTGATCTCCTGGTCTCCAGTCAAAAAATTCATACTCTATCTTTTTATTTAATTTTTTCTCAAGAAACTCAATCAGTTCAAGTAAAGAAAATGTATTTTTAATTCCGCCTCCAATATTAAAAATTTCTCCTTTACATCTTTCAATATTTTTTACTGCAAGTTTATAAGCATTTATAAGGTCTGATATGTAAAGTAGATCCCTTACCTGTTTACCATTTCCATATATATTAATTTTTTCATTTAAAAATGCTTTTATAATAAAATGAGCAACCCATCCCTGATCTTCATTTCCTCTTTGAAATGGACCATAGATACATGATTGTCTGAAAACCACTGTTTTCAATTGATAAATTCTATAATAGTCCCTTACATATTGTTCAGCAGTCCCTTTTGAACAACCATAAGGAGAATGAAAATCAAGATTTTCATTTTCATCTATTCCATTTTTTTTGTCAGTTAAATAATACCTTTTTTTACCTTCTCTTATTTTTAAATCTGATAATTCTCCATATACTTTATTTGTTGAACTGAAAATTAAAATTGAAGAAGGGCAGTTTTTCCTAATCGTCTCAAGTAAAAGTAAAGTTCCTTTAGCATTTATTTCAAAATCTTCAACAGGATTTTCAACAGATTTTGTAACTGCAACCTGTGCAGCAAGATGGTAAATTTCATCACAATCGTTAACAATCTCTTTTAATTTTTTGTAATCTCTAATATCCCCTTTGATAAATAAAAAATTTTTAAGTTTAAGTGATTGGAGATACTCAAGATTTTTTTCAACTCCAGTTCTTGAAAGATTATCATAAATAACTACATAATTCTCTTTATTTTTTAATAAATCTAAAGCAAGATTTATTCCAATGAAACCAGCACCGCCTGTTATCAAAATTTTCTTCATATGTTTTAGTTTATATTTTCAAATCAATTATGTCAATTTTTCAAAAAAATTTGACAAAATTAAAAATACGTGAAAAAATAAAAATTGAAACTTTAGAACTGTTCTATATGCCTGCATGAATAGAAGGGGGTAATAAAAACAGTTTCTAATAGTTGCAAAAAATTGAGTATTTTTGTAAATAAAAAGGAGGAAAGAATGAGAAAAGTTTTTTTTGTTTCTATAATGTTGATTAAAATTCTTATGGCTGCTGATTTTTTTGTCAATCCAACAATTTTCTCCCCAAATGAAAGTCCTGGCCAAAAAGATAAAACGCGAATTGGCGGAAATATGGAACAAACACTCCCAGTAAATGTAAATATTTATAGAAAAAATCAACAAGATATTATTAGAACAATTCCATACACTGAATTTAACTATCATTATGGAAACATTGACATTCGTTCTGAGTGGGATGGAAAAGATAATTCTGGAAATTTTGTTCCTGACGATTCTTATGAATTTAAATTTAGTACATTTGTTGAACATAAATGGTTAAAGGGTAATACCTATAAAGACTATAGAGGAATGTTTATTAATCCTTATGATGTTGCTATTGGACAGGATGGCAGGATTTATGTTTTAGATTCAAAGAGAATACAGGTTTTTGATAACAATAGAAATTACCTTTTTTCTATTCAACCAAAATGGACTGACCCAGGTTACTTAGGAGATGCGACTTCTATTGTTAATTATGGAAATAAGATTTATGTAATGGTCTGTGGTTATTATGGAAATAATATAAAAATATTTGACACAAATGGTAATTTTATAAAAGCGTTTGGAAGTTCAGGTTCAGAGGATGGTAATTTTAACTTTTATTGGAAAAACAATATAGCGGTTGATTCTAATGGAAGAATCTGGGTTGTTGACGGTGGGAATTCAAGAGTTCAAGTTTTTGATTCAGATGGTAACTTTCTTTTTAAATTTGGAACATCTGGAAGTGGTAATGGACAGTTTTCTTTTAACGACTATGTTTCAGGCAATATAGCAATAGATTCAAATAACAATGTCTATATAACAGATTATGGCAATGGTCCTGGAAGAATACAAGTTTTTAATTCAAAAGGAGTTTATCAAAGAACTATCTATAGTGCTTATGAAGGTGGGCCAAATCAACTAACTGGAATATCAGGTCCTATTGCTATATCTGGAACACTGAATAGAATTTATGTATCATCTTTTAATAATAATAAGATAGTCATTTTAAATAACGATGGAACATATTTTTCGCAAATCGGAAAAATTTCTTCAAATGGTATAACTGCTGAGATGGGAAGACACACTGGAGAATTTAGTTTTTTAAGTAAAATAAGAGGCACTGCTACAAATCTTTATACAGTTGAGTGCTATGACAATTACAGAGTCCAAATTTTTAATACAGATGGTTCTTTTATTTCACAGATTGGTATGACCGAAGGAGAATTTCTTAACCCACGGGGAATTACTGTTGGACCAGAAGGGAATATTTATATTTGTGACTATAAAAATGCAAGAATTCAGGTGTTTAATCAATCTGGTTCCTATCAATCACAAATTCTTATTCCTTATCTTAATTATAGTAGTGGTATTGGTTATGGTTTATTATTACCAGAATATATAGCAGTTGATACAGATGGGAAGATTTATGTTTGTGGGCATAATGGTGTTTTGCTTTTGGTTATAGATAGTTCTGGAAATCAGTTTAGTATTGTGCTTAAAGATTCAGAAAATAAGTGGATTATTCCAAGAGGAATAGCAATTATTGGAGATTATATATATGTTTCAGGACATTACTTAATGCAAAATAATGTACGTAAGATTTTTGTTTTTAACAAAAAAACAGGTATTTTTAAAAATTCATTTGGTTCTTTTGATTATGATTTCGCTTCTGGATCTGATAGTATACCAGTAGGTGGAAGTATTGTAGTTTATCAAAATGAGTTATATGTACTTGACAAAAATGGCATAACAATTTTCAAACCTGATGGAACACTTGTAAAAAATCTTTCTCAAATAAAAAATGGAATAGCACTTACAATTGATAAAACAGGTAAAATTTATACAACAGGTTCTTCTAATTCTCCCTATTATGGAATTAGTGTTTATGATATTAATGGAAATTATATTTATGGCTTTGGAGATACTGATTATTTCTCCAATTTATATTCTTCTCCTTGTGGAATTACTGTTGATAGTCAATCCAATATTTATTTTTCTGATGTTGAAAATCATCGTATTCATAAGTATTTTATAACTGCAAATCTTTTTCTTGGTTCTGCTTTATGTGAAATTGATAATACCAAACCTAATGCTTTAATTTCTTATCCACCTCATATACCTATTAACATAACTTCTAATTTCCAAATGATAGGCAATGCAAAGGATATACACTTTGAATCGTATAAGGTTTATTTGAACTCAAAACTCGTTTATACTGGAAATATTTCTGTTTCTGATGGAATTCTTGCAAATATAGATATTTCATCAATTTCACAAGGTACTCATACACTTTCTCTTATTGTAAGTGATCTTGCAGGAAATACTAACTCTGACTCAGTTATATTCTATATTGATAGAACTCCGCCAAGTTCTTCAGTATCCAATCTAAACGAATATACTAAAACAACTTCTTTCACAGTAAGTTGGAATGGTCAGGACATAGGTTCTGGTATTGCTTGTTATGACATTCAATATCGGGATGGAGTTAATGGCATTTGGACTGATTGGTTAATTGAAACTACAAAAACATCTGAGATTTTCAATGGCCAAGATGGTCATACATATTATTTCAGGAGTAGAGCAAAAGACAAAGGGGGAAATTGGGAAAATTATCCTTTTGATTATGACACCTATACGATGATTGACATAAGTAAACCTGTTGTAAGTAAAGTAATTCCTGCTAATAATTCCTATGTTGGAGCAAATCCTACAATAAAGGTTGAAGTTTTTGATCCAGTACCAGGTAGTGGGATAAATTCATCCAGTATTTCTGTAAAACTTGATGGATCCAATCAAACTTTTTCTTTTTCCAATAATGTAATCATTATAAATCCTACTTTTACAAAAGGACTTCATACACTGACAATTAATTTTTCAGATTATGCTGGAAATCAGGCTGATATACTTACCCTTCAATATGATGCCTTAAATTTTAAAGGAAGTGTAGTTCAAATTGATCCTAACCCAAATCCTTCAGTTTCAGAGGTGATGATTGGAGGAGAAGTGCACAGATGGTATAAGGTCGTAGATCAAAACAATAATCCTGCTTCTGGTGTTACTCTGAAAATTCAATGGTCAGGAGGTAGCATTACAACTGATGGTTCTGATGAAAAAGGAATTATTGATTGCGTTTTAAAATCAACTGATCTTGGCTCAGTAAACCAAACGATAACCTGCTCAATAGTTGAAGTAGGAGGTAATATTCTTAGTCAGCCAATTACTTTTCAAGTAAAAATTTTACCAAGAAGTTCATTTTCTGAATTCCGTTTAGGTAGTGGAATAAATCTTAAGGCAGCAGTTGGAATTGGTGGCAAAGTAGGTACAAAAAAGGGTATGGTTTATAGAATTATCAATACAGATTTAAATATAAAATCTGACGACAAAATTGAGGTGGAAAGGAGTTTTGAAGGAGAAGTTGGTTTAGTAGCAGAGGCATCTGTTGGTGGCGGTATTGAAGGTTCCTGTTATGCAAGTGCAGATGCTGGTATTAGCGGATCAATTGTTATAATGCGGACAAATACCTTTCTTTTTGATAATCCATATAACTCAGATCAGCAACAGATTCTTCGTTCTGGTCTTGTTATTTCTTCATTGTTAGAGGGAGTAAATGAATTCTCATCGCCCATAGTTTCAGATATGCTTGGTTTTATTATTGATGCAGGGTATAACTCTATTTATCCAGAGTACAAGCGGGAAGAAAATCTTTCTGTAGGATTACGGGTAAATGGAAATGCTTCTGCAGGAGCTGGTTTTGGCCTTGGGAATAAAGAGAATGTTTTTCTTGGAATTGGTATAGGAACAGGTATTTCCGGTGAAGCAGAACTATTGGGTAATTTATCTACTAATTTTGCGTATCAAAACAATAATCTAAATGTTGCTGAAATAGGTGCAGGAATTTCTTTTGCAATGGAATTTGATATATTTGCAGGTTTGCAGGGTAATGTTATAAGTGATAAAATAAAAGCAGGTATTGGCGGAGAATCAATAGGCAAATACAATTTTACAATTTTTGCACAACCCAATGGAAATATAAATAAGGCTGAACTAAAAATAAGTGAAAAAAACGAATGGGGAATTGAATATCCATCTTCTGGACAAGGGACTACTAAATCAATTATTATAAAACTTACTGGCGATCAAATTTCCTCAATTATGAATGAACTTGATGATGTATCGGGTTTAGGAAATATATTAAAAGGGATTTCTTCAGATGTTATTATTCTTGGACCTGAAGCAATTAAAAATAGATTTTCAACACTTGTTACAAAACTTAAGGACTATATTTTACAAAAAAAATTACCACTTGCTTATCAAATAGAAGAAGAAATTGGAGACAGCTTTAGTTTTAGCCCATCAATTAAAGTTGCACTTGGTGCAGAAATAGAAGCAGGTATTTCTTTTGATCTTGAAAAAGTTGTAACTCATGTAATAGAAGAAGGAATTATAAATGTGCATGCTTCCGAATTGAAAGTTTTCCCTCTTGTAAAATATCAAAAAGATAACTATGTTCCTTCCTGTGCAAATCTTGAATTTGAAACTATTTTTGATGATTGTGTATCAGGAGTACTGACAGCAATGCAGAATATAGGAAAACTTGTTGTAGAAGTTGTTGAAAAAATAGGCGATACTGTTGTAAGTGCTGTCCACTGGGTATCCAGTAAAATAAATGATTATATACCTTTTTTACAATTAAAGCAATTATCCATTGGTCTGGAAGAAGTTTTCTCTTTTATACCAGAAGGTCTATCTATCAATCAACTAAGTTCACAGATAAGTTCTATAATTACAATTTATAATGGTTCAAGTCAACTTATACTCAATCCTAACGGTTCTACTGGGATACTTAGAATTCATTATGACGATACTGGTCTAACTCCTAAAGAGGAAGCCAAACTTATAATTTATCAATGGGACAACATAAACAGAAGATGGATTGGTTTACAAAACAGTCAAGTTGATATAAATTTGAACAATGTTTCTGCTGAAATAGAAAAACTTGGAACATTTCGTCTTGGATTGGCTATTCCTTATGGAGAGATAATTCTGATTGTAAATCCTCCAGATGTTGATATTAATACATCTTCTCAAATAAAAGTTGTTTCAGAACCAATTCATCTTGTTACAGGAGAACCTGTACCTGATGGAACTTTAATCACAGTGAAAACTCAGGATAGGTTTACTTCTGAAATTAGGGATTATGGAACTATAATAACAGCGGATGTAGATTCATCTATAGAGGGGATTCAAATTGCAACCAAAGATGGTAAGATTTCATTTACCATTAATCCTCCATCTAATTTAGGAAGTGGAATTATTATTGCAAATTCAGTTTCTGGGACTGCTTCAGGAAAAGCATATTTCAATGTTGTAGATAAACTTGATAGTGATGGAAATAACTTGCCAGATCACTGGGAAAAATTTTATTTTGGAAATGTGGGGCAAAATATAAATGGAGATCCTGATATGGATGAACTTACTAATATTGAAGAATATTATAATAGAACGAATCCTACAAAATTTGATACAGACGACGACAAGATGCCGGATGGTTGGGAAGTAAAAAATTATCTTAATCCACTTTTTGATGATGCAAATTTTGATCCTGATTATGATGGATATAATAATTTGATTGAGTATCAATATAGAACAGACCCCCATAATAAAAATTCTTTCCCTGGTCCTAAAGGTGATTTGAATAATGATGGAATTGTAGACATTTTTGATGTTATACGATGTATCCGACAAGCAATAGGTCTTGACCAACAAACATTATTATCTGCTGATATGAATGGAGATAATATTGTTGATATTTTTGATGTAATCTTGATATTAAGAAAA
The DNA here is from genome assembly GCA_046296715.1 of Candidatus Ratteibacteria bacterium. GTDB lineage: Bacteria > Ratteibacteria > UBA8468 > B48-G9 > JAFGKM01 > JAMWDI01. Next base: position 11,488 of record JBKBIN010000018.1, on the reverse strand, counting down.
GCAATAGGACTTGATTGAAAATATAAAAAAGTTCATTTAAAAGTGTCTTGACAAAGATAAAAAATTTGTAAGAATAGTATAAAATGGAACCGAAGGAAAGAGTTGAAAATGTATTAAGAAGAAAAAAACCAGATAAAATCCCTTTTACAATATATGAAAATAAATTACCTCAATGTACAGTCGAAAGAATTTTAAGAAATAGAGGATTGTGTATAGTAAAAAGAACTTCCGTATATAAAACCATTTATCCAAATTTAAAATTTGAGAATATAACTTACACAGAAAAAGGGACTACATATACAAAATCAATAATTTATACACCCTTAGGAGAACTTGAAACAACATATAGAAAAACAGAAAAGACAGATTATTTTACCACATGGAAAATTACACATTTATTTAAAACTCCTGATGACTATAAGAAAATATTATTTATGGTCAAAGATGCAAATTACATACCCGATTATGAAAAATTTATAGATATTGAAAGAGAATGTGGTTCTGATGTCTTTTTAAGATGCAATATTGCACCAACGCCTTTACATCAGATAATGATCGATTTTATGGGAATTGAAAAATTTGCAGAAGAATGGGCAGAAAGAAGAGATGAAATTGAAAAATTATATAATGAAATGAAGAAAAAATTAACAGATATATATGAAATTTGTGCTAATTCTCCTTGTTTTGCTTTTAATTTTGGAGGAAATGAGACAGGAAATGTTATGGGAAGAGAAAGATTTGAGAAGTATGTTTTACCTTTATATTATGAATGTGGTGAAATTTTACACAAAAAGGGTAAAATATTTGGTGCTCATCTTGATGGAAACAATAAGGTATGGGCTGATTTAATAAAAAATTCACCACTTGATTATATAGAAGCATTTTCTCCTTTTCCTGATACTGATATGGAATTTGAATTTGCTTATAATCTATGGGATGATAAGATTTTATGGATAAATTTTCCATCTTCTTTGCATCTTTCATCAGAGAAGAAAATAAAAGAGACAGTTAAAAAATATATTGAAATTGCGAAAAATGATTTTAGATTAATTATTGGTATAACAGAAGATATACCGAAAGAAAGATGGCAGAAAAATTTACTTTTGATTTCTGAAGTAATAGATAGTTTTATTTTTTAAGCAAAAAATGAAAATAAAAGAAAAATTGATGGAATTTTTTGATGAGATTGAAATTATTGATGCTCATGAACATTTACCTCCTGAAAGAATAAGATTGGAAAAAGAAGTTGATATATTTATACTATTCTCACACTATACAAAAGGAGACCTTTTTAGAGCAGGAATGTCAGAACAACAATATAAAACTCTTTTTAACTATGAAATTCCAATAGAAAAAAGATGGAAAATCTTTGCTCCTTATTGGGAAAAAATTCGTTATACTTCTTATTCAAGGGCAGTTTTGATATCTTTAAAAAAATTTTATGGTTTTGATGACATAAATGAAAAAAATTATATTGAAATTTCAGAGAAGATTAAAGAATTCAATAAAAAGGGTATATATAAAAAAGTTTTAAGAGAAACATGTAAAATAAAGTTTGCATTAACTCAATGTGGAACTACAAAAATAGAGTCAGAAATTTTAGTTCCTCTTATGCCTTTAAACAAAAGCGGAGAGATGAACAGATTTGAAGATTTAACAAAATCACCATATGATGGAAATATAAAAATTAAAACAATAGATGACCTTATTGAAGGATATAAAAAATATATACTCAAATCAAAAGAAGAAGGAGCGATTGAATTTAAAACTATGTCTTTACCTTTTGGATTGCCTGACAGAAAAAAAGCAAAAGATTTATTTATTAGTATTGTAAGGAAAAAAATAAAAAAAAGAAAATATAATACCACCTTCAATCATAGGAACAAATCCAATTTTTGATTATGTTCATGACGAACTTATTAAATTCGTAGGAGAACAGGGTTTGGTTATTGCTGTTCATACAGGTTATTGGGTGATTTTAGAAGAATCTCTCCTGAAAATTTTATACCAGTTTTGCAAAGACATCCAGATACAAAATTTGATATTTATCACTGTGGATATCCATATGTAAGAGAAGCACTTAATTTAGGGAAAGAGTTTTCAAATGTATATTTAAACTTTGCTTGGACACATATAATCTCTCAGAAATTTGCAATTGAAGCACTTGATGAATGTCTTGATTTGATTCCAATAAATAAAATTATTGGTTTTGGAGGAGATTATAATTTGCCTGTTGAAAAAGTTTATGGACATTTATTTATGGCAAAAGAAGATATTATAACTGTTCTTGAAAAGAAAATAAAAGAGAAAAAAATAAAGTTTAAAGAGAGTGAAAAAATTATAAAGACCTTTTTTTCAATAATCCTTATCAACTTTATAATTTATCTAACAGAAAATAAAATTTACTTGTTCCAAATTTCCTTTTCTAATTTTCTTAAAAAATCCCTTGCATGAATTATATCTAATTCTGGTTTTTCTCCTACTTCTCTTTCAATTGTAAAAAATCCATCATACCCAATTTCTTTCATTGCTTTCAAATATTCTGGCCAGTTGACACCACCCTCTCCCAATGGTAATTCTTTCCATCTCTTCTTTCCATTTTCTTCAGGAAGTTTAATTCCATCTTTTGCATGTGTATGAACAATATAATCTTTAAGAGTATAAACACCTTTTACTGGATCATCGCCAGCAACCATCACAAGATTTGCAGGATCATAATTAACTTTAAGTCCCGGATTGTTTATTTTATCAAGTAATTTTTTTAACAATTCTGCTGGTTCAGGACCTGTTTCAGTAGCAAGTACTATCCCTTTATCATAAGCATATGTTCCAACTTCTGGCAAAGATTGTTCCATTGTTTTCCATGCAATATCATTTTCATCTTCGGGAACAACTCCAATATGGGTTGTTACAATTTTAACTCCAAGATCAAAAGCAAGATCAATAACTTCTTTTGTTCTTTCAATTCTCCACTCAACTGTTTTTGGATCAGCAAATCCATGTCCTCCAAAATCACCAACAAGAGCACTTATTTGAAGTCCAAGTTTTTCAACAAAGTTCTTAAGATCTTTTCTACCTGTTTTTGATAAGTTTTTTGGGTCAAGGTCGCCATAAGTTGCATATGGTTGAATACCATCAAGACCCAATTCTGCTGCCTTTTTAATACCTTCTTTTATAGGCAATCTAAAACAATCTGGAATAACTCCAATTTTTAATTTCATTCCATCCTCCTTTTTTAAATATTTATAAATTTCAATTGCAACATCAGGACATATAATAACACATCTTTTACAACCAATGCAATTTTTTTCATTTATAACCTCAACAAAATGATATCCCAATTTATTAAAATTCTTTGATATGCTAAAAACCTTAGAAGGACAATGTTCTATACACAAAAGACAACTTTTACATCTTTCTTTATTTACTTTTACTATATATTTCATTTACCAAAATTAAATTTTGTTTTTAACTTTTCAAAAAAGTTATCTTCTATAATTAGTTTTGCTTTAAACTTACTTTTTTCAATTTCTATTTCATCATTTTCTTCTATCTCATATTCTCTCTGACCATCTCCAATTATTTTACCTTCTGATGAAGTTTTTATCTTAATCTTTTTATTAGATGGAATAACTAAAGGTCTTGTATTTAAAGTGTATGGACATAAAGGGGTAAGTAAAAAACACTCTAAATCTGAACAAATTATTGGACCACCTGCTGCAAGAGAATGTGCTGTTGAACCAGTTGGAGTAGAAATTATTATTCCATCACCTCTAAAATTAAATATTTCATTTCCTTCAATATAAACATGTAGTTCAACTATTCTTATTCCCTTCCTAATGATAAAAAAATCATTCAATGCTTTGTCTTTATAAATTTTTTTAGAATTTTTTTTAATTTTTAATTCAAGAACCATCCTTTCAGAAATTTTGAAATCTCCTGCAAGTACTTTTTTAATTTTAAATTCAATATTTTCAGAATGATTTGTTAAAAAACCAACTTTACCATAATTAATACCATAAATTATTGTTTTTGCATTTTTTAAAAGTCCAATCGCCTTTAAAATTGTTCCATCTCCACCCATCGTTAAAATTAAGTCAGGATTTTTTAATTTCTTTTCAACAATTTTTCCACAACTTTTCAACAATTCCTCAAGTTTTTTCTTCTCCTTTTCAATTCCTGGGATCTTTCTATTCTCAAGTATAAATATTCTTTCAAACATTTAAAAACTCCTTAATTCTTTTATAAATTTTTTCACTTGAAAGTCCATACTTATCTAAAAGTAAATTTCTATCTCCATGTTCTATAAATATTTCTGGAAGTCCTATTCTTAAAAAATCCTTCTTTATTCTTTTATCTGAAAAAAATTCAAGCAAATAAGAACCAAATCCACAAGACCTAATATTTTCTTCTATAGTTATAATTCTATCAAATTTTTCAATTTTTTTCATTAATTCCTCTTCAATTGGCTTAATTTGATTTACTGGAATAAAACTTAAATTAATATTTTCCTGTTTAAGTTTTTGAAATGCAATAAATGAGTTCAAAGCCATACTTCCAACACCTAAAACAACTACATTACTTTCTTCAATTTGTTCATCAATTTTTTCGGGTAAAATATCTTTTGGATATCTGATGAAAGTTGGAATTTTTTCATTAATTGAATTTTCAATTGTGTTTTTTAAAGTTTCCAAACTGTAAGGAGCATAGATTTTAAGATTTGGCATTGTCCTTAAAAAAGATATATCAAAAATTCCGTGATGTGTTGGTCCATCTTCTCCTACTATCCCAGCCCTATCAATAAGAAAAACAACAGGTAAGTTTTGCAAACAAATATCGTGGAAAATTTGGTCATAAGTTCTCTGTAAAAAAGTACTGTAAATAGCAACAAATACAGGCATACCAGATTTTGCAATTCCTGAAGCAACAATTACTGCATTACTTTCAGCAATTCCTACATCAAAAAATCTCTCAGGATAATTCTTTGAGAAATTTTCAAGTCCAAGACCTTTTTCCATAGCAGCTGTTATTAAAAAAAAGTTGTATTTCTGGGCCATTTCTTCAAGTATTTTCCCAACAAATTTTGAATTTGTTTTTTGGTTTATTATCTCCTTTCCTGTTTTGATATCAAAAGGTCCTATTGAATGAAATTTTTCTGGATCTTCTTCTGCAAATTTGTAACCTTTTCCTTTTTTTGTTATTATATGTAAAACTAATGGTTCATTAATTTCCTTTATATTTTTAAGAATTTCAATTAATTGGGAAAGGTCATGACCATCTATTGGTCCAAAATATCTTATTCCAAGCTTCTCAAAAAATACTCCTGGTACAATCAAAAACTTTGTTTTCTTTTCAAGTTCTTTAGTTAAGTTTAAAATATCTTTTCCAATTGAGGGTATTTTTTTTAAAATTTCTATAAATTCTTCTTTTGGTTTGTTAACAAGAGGAGAACTTATGAATTTTGTTAAGTAATATGAAAGAGCTCCCTTTGTTGGAGATATTGACATTTTATTATCATTCAGAATAATTTTTACATTCTTTTTAATATATCCAAGAAAATTCAATCCCTCAAAAGTAACGCCATTTGTTAAAGAACCATCTCCTACAAATGCAATTATTTGTCCTTTAATTTCTTTAAAATCATTTCCTATTTTAAGACCTGTAGCAGAAGAAATACTTGTTCCAGCATGTCCAACCAAAAAAACATCTGATTCACTTTCAGTTGGATTTGGAAATCCACTTATTCCTCCATACTTTCTTAATGTTTCAAATTCTTTATACCTTGTTAAAATTTTATGTGTATAACACTGGTGTCCTACATCCCAGATAATCTTATCAGGAGGAATATCAAAGACATTATGAAGAGCGACAGTTATTTCAACAGAACCAAGATTTGAAGAGAGATGCCCACTATTTTTTGAAACAACTTCAATTATAAATTCTCTTATTTCTTGACATAATTGATTTAATTGTTCAATTGAAAGGTGTTTTATAAGGGAATAGTTATTTTTTATTTCTTCCAGTAATTTCATTTTTTAACATATCTTTAGCTTTTTCAATCATATCTAAAAGTTCTTTTTTACCGGTTTCTTCATATGACTTTGAAAAATAGAAAATAGATTTTTCAAAATCTTTTAGTTGAAAATAAAGATATCCAAGATGCTCATAAATTTCCGGATCTTTTTCTAATTCAACTGCTTTTTCAAGATATTTTTTTGCATTTTTATAATCACCCATTTTATAATAAGCCCATCCTAAGCTATCAAGGTATGCACCATTATTGGGTTCAATTTTACATGCTTTTTTTATCATCTCATATGCTTGTTTAATATTCTTATCTTTTAGAAGATAGGAATATCCAAGATAATTTAAAGCTATAGAATTTTCCGGATTGATTTCAATTGCTCTTTTCAGGTTTTCTTCCATTTTTTCAAAATTACCTTTTTTATCATATAAAATTCCTAATTTTAATCTTGTATCTGAAGAATCCTCAATTTTTATACTCTCAACAAAATATGTTTCTGCAATTTCATAATTTTGTTCACTCATAAAAATTGAACCCAGAAAATCATAAAATTCCTTTTCTTTTAAACCTCTTTCAATTCCTTTCAATAATATTTCCTTTGCCTTCTCATCATTTTTTTCATTGTAATATATAATTGCAAGTAGAGAATAAGCAAGTTTATTGAGAGGATTAATCTGTAAACTTTTTTCAATGTATTCCTTTGCTTGTTCTATTTTGTTCTCTTTTTGATATAATATACCAAGCGATAAAAATCCCTCTGCAAAGTTAGGAAGAACTTTTAAAACTTCTAAATATAAATTTTCTGCATCTTCATATTTTTTTTGTGTCTCATAAATTTTAGCAAGATTATATTTTAAAATGTAATTTTCTGGATACTCTTCAATAAGAATTTTATAATGTTTTTCAGCCATTTGATAATTGTTTAATTTAGTGTAAATATCAGATAAAATTAATCTAAATGAACTTTTATCAGGATCAATTTTAAGTCCCTGTTCAATATACTTTGCTGCTTCTGTGTATTTTTTTTCAAGTAAATTAACAATCCCAAGACCAAAATAAGGTTCAGAAAGTTTTGAATCAAGATTATATGCTCTTTGAAAACTTTCTTTTGCTTTTTTATAATTATTTTCTTTTAGATATAAATTACCAATTTTTATGTAAACATAAGGATCAGGTCCACCTTTTTTTATCGTTTCTTCAAACTTTTTAATTGCAGATAAATTATCTTTTTCATTTTCATAAAGAAGCCCTGATAAATATATTTTTAAAGCAATATCTTTTTTTAAATGAGTACTTACACATCCTGTAAAAATCAAAAGTAATCCTACCAAAATCAAATATTTTTTATCTGTCATTTTCTCTTTTTATGTCTCATTGCTTTTCTTCTTTTTTTGTATTTATGTCTTTTAACTTTTTTTATTTTTCTTTTTCTTCCGCAAGGCATACTTCCTCCCTTCAGATTACTTTATTTAAAGGATATTCAACAATTCCTTGAGCACCAAGTTTTTTTAATTTTGGTATTAATTCCTTTGCTTTATTTTTATCAATTATTGTCTCAACAGCATACCAATTTTTATCAGTTAAAGATGATATTGTAGGCTTTTTCATCGCTGGTAAAATTTCCAAAATTCTTTCAAGATTTCTTTTTTCAACATTCATTTTTAGCCCAACTTTACTCTCTGCATTTAAAGCTCCTTTTAATAATAATGCAATATTTTCAATTTTTTCTCTCTTCCATTTATCCTTCCATGAATTTTTATTTGCTATTAATCTTGGTGTTGATTCCATAATTACATCAATTATTCTTAAGTTGTGAGAATGTAATGTTGTCCCTGTTTCTGTAATTTCTACAATAGCATCAACAAGATTTCCTGCTTTAATTTCAGTTGCACCATAAGAAAACTCTACTTTTGCATTAACTTTATTCTTCATCAAGTATTTTTTTGTTAAATTCACCAGTTCAGTAGCAATAATTTTGTTTTCAAGATCTTTTACACTTTTAATATTTGATTTCTCTGGAACTGCAAGAACAATCTTAACAGGTTTAAAACCTAATTTTGAGTAGGTCAATTCACATACTTCAATAACTTTTGCATTGTTTTCAACTATCCAATCCTTTCCTGCAATTCCAGCATCAAAAGCACCAAGTTCAACATATCTCGGAATTTCCTGAGTTCTTAACAAAACACCTTCAATTTCCGGATCATCTATTGTAAGATAATAACTTCTTGAATTTGAATAGATCTCAAAACCAGCATTTTTAAAAATTGACAAAGTCGTTTCCTGCAAAGAACCTTTTGGCAAAACAAGTTTAATTTTATTCACTCTCTTCTCCTTCTAAAAATACACCTATTTTTCTATATTTTTTATACCTTATTTCTACAAGTTCATCAACTTTTATCATTTTTATTTCTTTTAAATTTCTTTCTATAACTTCTTTTGTTAGTTTAAAAGTTGTTTCCCAATCACTGTGAGCTCCTCCAGGGGGTTCAGGTATTATTTCGTCTATTATACCAAGTTCAAGTAAATCTTTTGCTGTTAGCTTTAAAGCTTTTGCTGCTTCTTCTACTCCATCCTGTGATTTCCATAAAATTGAAGCACATCCTTCTGGTGAAATAACTGAATATATTGAAAATTCTTGCATAAGAATCCTATCCCCAACTCCAATACCAAGTGCACCACCACTTCCGCCTTCTCCTATTATTATACATAAAATTGGTGTTTTTAAAAAAGACATTTCATAGATATTTAATGCTATTGATAAAGCTTGTCCTCTTTCTTCTGCCTCTATATCTGGATGTGCACCTGGCGTATCAATAAAAATAATAACAGGAAATGTAAATTTTTCAGCAAGTTTCATAATTCTTAATGCTTTCCTGTAACCTTCTGGATGTGCCATCCCAAATTTTCTTTCAATATTTTCTTTAGTATCCCTTCCTTTCTGATGCCCAACAAAAGCAACTGTTATCCCACAAAATTTACCAAACCCACTTACGATAGAAGGATCATCTTTAAAAATTCTATCTCCATGTAATTCAATATATTCATCAAAAATATTATTTAAGTAATCAAGAGTATGAGGTCTATTAGGATGTCTTGCAACTTGAACAATTTGAAAAGGAGTTAAGTTAGAGTAAATTTCCTTTTTTTTATCCTTTAATAACTGTTTTAATTTTAGAATTTCTGTATTTTTTTCAACCAAATTTTTATTTTTGTCTTTCTCAATTTCTTCTATTTTTTTCTCAATTTCTTCTATAGGTTTTTCAAAGGGAAGGTATTTTTTTTCCATTTATATTATCCTTGGAACTTTGAAAAAGTTTTCGTCTTTATCAGGCGCATTCTTTAGAATTTCTTGTTTTGGGATGGATCGATCTGGTATATCTTCCCTAAATATATTTGTTAAAGGAAGAATATGATAAGTTGGTATAATATTTTCTGTGTTAACTTCATTTAATTTTGAAACATACTCAAGAATTTTTTCAAGTTCTTTTTCAAATTTAATTTTTTCTTCTTCTGTTAATTCAATTCTTGCTAATCTACTTAGATATTCAACATCTTCCCTTTTTATTACTTTTTCTTCCATAGAAAAATTATATAATTTAACAAAAACAAAGTCAAAAATTAAATACTTGTGAATTTTTTATATTATTTTTAAAATTCAAGAATTTATAAATCAGTCCTCACTTCCGAAAATACCACCTAAAAGACCACCAAGTCCAAATTTCTCATCGCCACCTCTTTTTATTCTAAAAGTTCCAAGTTCTCTCCTTAATCTTTCCAATGTCAAACTTTGTAAAATTATTTTTCCTGGGCCTTTTAGAGTTGCAAGAAATAAACCTTCTCCTCCAAAAATTGCAGTTTTTATATCATTGACAAATTCAACATCATAATCAACACTCTCTTCAAAACCAACTATACAGCCGGTATCAATACAAATTTTTTCATTTACTTTCAGGTCAATCTCATAAAAATCTCCACCAGCATGTATAAAAACAATCCCGGGACCTGTAAATTTTTCAAGAATAAAACCTTCTCCACCAAAAAATGCAGGTCCAACTTTTTTTTGAAAAAAGATCCCAAATTTAACAGAAATTTGAGCACATATAAAGGCATCTCTCTGAGCAATAAATGATATACCCGGTTTTAATTCAACTGCCTGAATTTTCCCAGGAAAATCTCCTGCAAAAGCAACATATCCTTCTTTATCAAGAACTTTATAATGCGTCATAAAAATTGATTCACCCGCAAGTGTCTTTGTTAAAACATTTTTAAAAAAATCTTTTGGTGTCTGACCCTCTATTTTTGTCTCCATTATAACATTATCACTTTTAAACATCATCTTTCCTGCTTCAGCATAAATCTCTTCCCCTGGAACAATATGTATTTTAACAAATTGAAGATTCCCACCAATTATTTCGTACTTCATTATTCCTCCTTTTTAGATAATACTTTTTTGATCATATAAATAAGATTTTCGGGCGAAATCTTTTCTTTTCTAAATAATTCATCTGGATTTCCTGAAGCACCATATTCTTTTATCCCAAATCTTAAAAATTTAACTTTTATCCCATTTTCGGAAAGATAAATAGCAACTGTTGCTCCAAGTCCTGTATCTATGTGGTGGTCTTCATATGTTATTAAAAGTCCCGTATCTATAGCGATTTTTATTTTCTCTTCATCTATAACTGTTGGGCAACTAAAGTTCATTACACCAATATTAAGACCTTCCTTCTTCAATTCTTCATAAACTTTTAATGCTCTATAAACCATACAACCATAAGTCAATATATAACCGTCCTTCCCTTCTCTAATTATATCTGCTTTCCCGTATTCAAATTTATAATTCTCATCAAAGAAAACCTCACCATTTTCTTTCAATATCACAGGAATCTTTGACCTTCCCATTCCAACAAACCAGTTTCCCGGTTTATCTACAATATACCTTATAACTCTATCAGTTTGATTAGGATCTGCAGGAATTATAATTTTAAATCCGAAAAGATTTCTTAAAACACCAATATAATCAATACATTGATGCGTTTTTCCATCTTCTCCAACATCAAGCCCAAGATGTGTACAAACAAGTTTTAAATTAGTAAAATTCTGATCATTGAGTCGCTGTTGGTTAAATGTTTCATCAATACCAAACACACCGAAATCGGAAAAAAAAGTTATAAATTTATCTGTTGAAATTGCACCACTTATTGTTGCAGCATTATGTTCTTGAACGCCAACTTGAAAAAACCTTTCTGGGAATTCTTTTTCAAAAAGGTCTGTTTTTACGCTTGAAGCAAGGTCACAATCAAAAACAACTATCGGATACTCTTTATTATCTCTGTTTATTCTTGCTATATCAAGTAGAGAATTCCCATATGCAGTTCTGTTATCTGTCTTTTCTTCTTTGTCATAAACAATTGGTTTGCCTATATTTATTTTAGGTGTAAAAACAAATTTTCTCTTAGG
>JBKBIN010000017.1:0-24464 GCA_046296715.1 Candidatus Ratteibacteria bacterium | reverse complement strand
CAAGTTGAGACTTCAAACGCTCAATAAGTTCGCTTTCCAAGCGAGTTTTCGTTGCCCAGTCGTGCAGTGTGCTTTGCCCAAATTCGTCAAGTAGTGGACCTTTAGGCAGCAGCGGTTTTGTCAACTTCGGTGGTTCTTTGATTGTAGCAACAAATGGTGTCAAGCACCAACGAGCGGGTTCCTCGCTTTTTCGCAAAACTGTCAAGGTCATGCGATCAACCTTTTTCAAATCAACGACATCGCCCCCACACATCGGCTTGAGCCAAGCGCCTTCACGAGGGTAACGCCATCGTTTTTGTTTGACTGCTTCAAGTGGAATTCTAATGCGTGCTTGACATTGATTTAAGAGAGCAAAGATCATCTGAAATACTGGACCATTTCCACCTTCCTGAAGTATCAAAATGAAAACAACCATATACTTACCATCAAGAAGCATATCAGCAGTAAGCCAATTCATGCTGGAAAGATATCCTTTGGGAAAAAAATAAACCAGACCATCACCTATATTTTCAGATAAATACCAAAATGCTTCTTCAAGAGGAGCTGGCGTTTCTTCGCGAAGACATCCTAATTTTTGTTTTGGTTTAAGAACAAAACTTTGAGTATTATTACTCATACAATCTCCTTTTTAAGTTTTAATTTTTATCCACTTTCACCAAATTACTTATCTCTCCTTAAAAAGATATCCTAATAAGTTTGAAAAAAATCTCTTTTTTAATATAGTAAATAGATTTTCTCTACTTGTCAACCTTTTTTATCATTCTTTTATCTTTATTTTCCCTGCTATTTAATCCTTTCATTAAAATATCAACAATTTTTGAATCAATTCTTCACACAATTTCAATCCTCCGAAAAATGCACAAGTCGGAAACCTTTGCCCTACCTTCATCTCCCGCCTTCACCTCGTAGGTGTTAGAGAGGAAGATATAATTTTACAAGTTTTTGTTTAAATAGTAAACTAAAAAATAAATAAGGAGGAAAGATGCCAAATAAAATAGATGCTCCTCAAATCACAGACAACTTTATTAAAAAATGGGCAAAGAATATAAAACCAGAGTTTGAATTTAATTGTAAAAGTGAAAATGAATTCTATAGATGGAAAAAACAATTAATTAATAAGATTAAAGAACTTCTTGGAGAATTTCCAGAACCATCTGATTTAATACCAGAAAAAATATCTGAAGAAGAGAAAGAAAAATATATAAGGGAAAAATGGATAATACAGACAGAAAAAGATTGCTTTATGCCTTTATATATTTTAATTCCAAAAGGAAATAAAAAGAAATATCCTGCAATATTATGCTGTCATGGACATGGACCATATGGAAAAGACCCAGTTGCAGGAGTTCACAATAATAATCCAAATATAATAAATAATATAAAAGTTCACAACTATAATTATGGAGAACAGATGGCTGAAAATGGTTTTGTTACAATTGTCCCTGACTGGAGAAGCTTTGGAGAAAGAATAGGATATTACAATATTTTTCAGCCACGAGATATATGTAATATACATTTTCTACAACATTTAATTCTTGGAAGGACGTTACTTGGTGCAAATATATTTGATGGAATGAGAGCAATAGATTTTTTATTAACAAGAGATTATGTAGATAAAGAAAATATTGGATGTATGGGGCTATCCTTCGGTGGAACAATGACTACATATTTAACTTTACTTGATGATAGAATAAAAGCAGCAGATATAATATGTTATGCAACAACTACACTCCATTATGCTATTGAAAGACCAAATTTCTGTGGAAGTCAGATTGTTCCTTTCCTCTATAAATATGCGGATGTTGGAGATGTTATAGCAGCAATATGTCCAAAACCTCTTTTAATTGAATCTGGAGCAAACGATACATGTTTCTGGATACATTCAGCAAAAAAAGCACATGAAAAAATTATAAAAGCATATAAGGGAGCAAAAGTAAGTGAAAACTTATGGATTGAAATATTCCCTGGCGAACACTCTTTTTCAGGAAATCTTGCATTTAAGTTTTTCAATAAGTATTTAAATAAATGAGAAGATATATTTTAAATCGTCTTTTTCAATTTATTCCACTGCTTATTGGTATGACTTTTATCTCTTTTTTGATAATCCAAATATCACCTGGTGATTATTTTACTCAACTTAAAATGAATCCTGAAATTTCACCTGAAACTATTGAAAACATGAGAAAACTTTTTGGTCTTGATAAACCTGTTATTATTCAATATTTTTACTGGCTTAAAAATATTTTTACTTTTAATCTTGGGGAATCATTTTCCTATCATGTACCTGTTTCTTTTTTAATCAAAGTGCGTTTAAAAAATACCATTGCTCTTTCTATTTTTTCAATTATTCTTACATGGATTATATCTATTCCTTTGGGAGTTTATGGTGCTATTAAAGATAAAAAATTCCAAGAAAGGATACTTTCATTTTTTGCTTATATTGGAATTTCTTTACCCTCATTTTTTCTTGCAATGCTTATTATTTTTTTTATTTCAAAAACAGCAATTTTACCTCTTGGAGGAACGACTTCTATTTTTTACGAAAATGCTTCAAATTTTGAAAAATTTATTGATTATCTTAAACATCTTTTAGTTCCTGGAATGATTTTAACATTATCAGGAATTGGTTCTCTTTACCGTCTTATGAAAAATAATTTCCTTGAAACATTGAATTCTCCATATATTTTTACTGCTTATGCAAAAGGACTACCGATTTATAAAATTTATTTTAAACATGCTTTAAGAAACGCTATAAATCCAATGATAACAATTTTTGGATATGAACTTTCTGGAATTTTAAGTGGAGCAGGACTTGTAGAAATTATAACTGGTTGGCCTGGTATGGGAAGGTTAGTTCTTGAAGGTGTTCTTTCTTCTGATTTATTTCTTGTTATGGCTTCTTTATTAATTGGTGGAATCTTACTTATTTTAGGAAATTTACTTGCAGATATTTTACTTGCTTTAGTTGACCCAAGAGTGAGATTAAGATGAGAAAGATACTGCAAAGATTGAAAAAAAGAAATTATATTTCTTATATTTCTTTCTGGGTAATATTTTTTTTATATTTTTTAGCATTTTTCGCTGATTTTATTGCACCTTATCCATACAATAAACAATTTAGAGATTATCCTTTATGCCCACCAACTAAAATACATTTTTTTGACCATAATAAAAAATTCCATTTAAGACCATTTGTATATGAAATTAAACTTATAAATCCTGCTTTAAATCAGTATGAGATAATAAAAGAAAAGATTTGCCCAATTTATTTTTTTGTTAAAGGAGAAAAAAGAAAAATTCTTGGTATATTTCCTTCTACAAGATACTTATTTGGAACAAAAGAAGGCAGAATTTTCTTATTCGGAACAGATATACATGGAAGAGATATTTTTTCAAGAATTTTATATGGTGCAAGGATTTCTCTTTCAATAGGTATAATTGGAGTTTCAATATCCTTTTTCCTCGGTTTTTTAATAGGAGGGATTTCAGGTTATTTTGGAGGAAGAGTAGATAATTTTTTAATGAGACTTGTTGAAATTTTTATGATGTTTCCTGCTTTCTATTTAATGCTTGCTTTAAGGGCTGTATTTCCATTAAACCTTTCTTCTTTTCAAATTTATCTTCTAATAGTCATAATTTTAAGTTTAATTGGATGGGCAGGACTTGCAAGAATTATAAGAGGCATGGTTCTATCTATTAAAGAAGAAGAATATATTCTTGCTGCAAAAGCACTTGGTCTTTCATCATTTAAAATAATATTCAAACATATAATACCAAATACTTTTTCATACTCAATCACAGCGATTACATTATCTATTCCTGGATATATACTTGGAGAATCAACTTTAAGTTTACTTGGGCTTGGAATTCAAGAACCATATCCAAGTTGGGGAAATATGCTTTCTGTATGTGTAGGAAATTTAAGAATTTTATCAAATGCCCCATGGATGTTAATTCCAGGGTTTTTCATATTTTTAACAATTATTTGTTTTAATTTCCTTGGCGATGGTTTAAGAGATGTCCTTGATCCAAAAAATTGGTAAAAATGGAAAAATTATTGGATGTGAGAAATATCGTAGTTGGAAATGAAGAAATCAAAATTCTAAGGAAGATTAGTTTCAAAGTCGATGAAAAAGAAATCATTTCAATAGTTGGTGAAAGCGGTTGTGGAAAAAGTATGACTTTAAGAACAATTATAAAACTTTTACCAAAAAATCTTAAAATTCTTTCAGGCGAAATTTTTTTTGATGGAATTGAAATTAAAAAATACAATGAAATGGAAAAAATAAGAGGTAAAAAAATAGGAATGGTTTTTCAAGAACCCTCTTCATATATAAATCCATTGTTTACTATTGGGAATCAAATAGAAGAAGCAATAAAGGAAAATATTGGAAAAAAAGAAAAGAAGGAAAGAGTTATTAAAATTTTACAAGAAATGGGTCTTTCGCCGGATGTATACTATCAATATCCTCATCAATTGAGTGGAGGAATGCAACAAAGAGCTATGATAGCAATGTCTCTTATAAATAATCCAAAGTTACTTCTCGCCGATGAACCAACAACTGCTTTAGATGTAACAACTGCTTTTGGAATTATAAATTTATTTAAAAATCTTGTTTCAAAGTATAATCTTTCAATAATTTTCGTTACTCATGACATCTCACTTGCAAAGTATATTTCAAACAAAATTATAGTGATGTATGCTGGAATTATAGTTGAAAAAGGACCTTCTGAACTTGTCTATAATATGCCTCTACATCCATATACACAGAAACTTACAAACTGCCTTCCTGAAAAATATAAAAAAGGAGAAAGAATTAAAACAATAGAAGGTGAAGTTGTTTCTTTCAAAAATTTACCAGAGGGTTGTCCTTTCTATCCAAGATGTGAATATAGAGACAAATTCTGTGAAGAAAAAATGCCAGAAGAAATTGAAATTGGAAATAGAACTATAAGGTGTTTTAAATATGGAAACTTTATGGAAAATTAAAAATTTGACAAAAAAATTTGAAGTAAAAAGCGAATTTAGAAGTATTAAAATAAATGCTCTAAGAAATATAAATTTAGAAATTTACAAAGGAGAAATTTTAGGACTTGCAGGAGAAAGTGGTTCAGGAAAGACAACTCTTGGAAAAGTTATTATAAGGTTGATTGAACCAGATGAAGGAAAAATAATCTATAGAGATATTGATATTACAAAATTGTCTGAAAAAATTCTAAGAAAATATCGTAAAAACTTCCAGATAATTTTTCAGGATCCTTATAAATCATTAAATCCAAGGATTCCGTGTGGTCTAACTGTAATGGAAGGGATATCTGGTAATAAAAAAGAAAAATATGAAAAAGCAGTTGAGATATTAAATCTTGTAGGAATAAAGAAAGAAAGATTTTATGATTATCCTCATCAATTTAGTGGTGGTGAAAGACAAAGAATAGCAATTGCAAGAGCAATAGCACCTCAACCAGAGTTTATTGTATGTGATGAACCAACTTCAAATCTTGATGTGTCAATTCAAGGACAGATTTTAAATCTTTTTATTGAATTTAAAGATAAATTTAATCTCACATACCTATTCATCACTCATAATTTAAAAATTCTTAAGTTTTTAGCAGATAGAGTTGGAATAATGTATAAAGGTGAAATTGTTGAAATAGGAAAAACAGAGGAAATATTTGAAAATCCAAAACATCCTTACACAAAAAAATTATTAGAAAGTAGTTTTGCATTTTAAAAATTAAAAAAAATCCAGTATCATATTATTAAAAGAGAATAAACTTATGGGGTTAAAAATTCGTCTAAATAGTGGAAATGGAAAGATTAAAATTGCTTGTTAAAACTTTATGGTTTATAGGAGGTATTTCTGTTTTATTTACTGGAAATATTTATCCTCAGAAAATAATTAAGCCATATGAGATGGAAAATTGGCCAATTCCTGAAACTGAAATAGATAAAATTATTTCTAAAACTTTAAAAGAAAAAAATCTTAAATTTGCAAATCCCTGTTCAGATGAAGTGTTTATTAGAAGAATTTATCTTGATACAATCGGAATGCTTCCAGAACCTGAAAAAGTAATAGATTTTCTAAATGATAAAAATCCAGATAAAAGAAAAATCCTTATTGACGAACTCCTTGAAAAAAAGGAATTTGCTGAATACTGGTCTATGAAATGGAGTGATATTTTAAGAATAAAGGCAGAATTTCCTATAAATCTCTGGCCAAATGCAGTTCAAGCATATCACAGTTGGCTACTTAACTCACTTAAAGAAAATAAACCCTATGATAGATTTGTTAGAGAACTTCTTACATCAAGTGGAAGTAATTTTAGAAATCCTCCTGTAAATTTTTATAGAGCAATTCAAGGAAGAAGTCCCAATTCAATTGCCTCTGCTATTTGTCTTACATTTATGGGTGTGAGATTTGAAAAACTTCCTAAGGAAATTCAAGATGGAATGATTAAAATTTTTTCAAAAATATCTTATAAAAAATCACTTGAATGGAAAGAAGAAATTGTATATTTTAATAATGAAATTCAGGAACCCATAGAAGGAATTTTACCAGACGGAACCAAAGTTAAAATACCTCCTGACAAAGACCCAAGAGAAGTATTTGCTGATTGGTTGATAAGACCTGAAAATCCTTATTTTTCAAAAAATATAGTTAATAGAATATGGAGTTGGATTTTTGGAAGAGGGATAATACATGAACCAGATGATATAAGACCAGATAATCCTCCAGTTATACCAGAACTTTTAACTTATCTTGAAAAAGAACTTGTTAAATCAAATTATAATTTAAAACACATCTATAAAATTATATTTAATTCAAGAACTTATCAACAATCATTTATTCCTGAAAGCAACAATCCTGAAGGAGAGATATATTTTGCTTATTATCAGCCAAAGCGACTTTGTGCTGAAGTTCTACTTGATATAATATGCAAAATTTCTGGAGCAGGAGTTGAATATATTAGTCCAATACCAGAACCCTATACTTTTATACCCCCTGAACAAAGAAATGTTTTACTTGGTGATGGAAGTATAACAGGCCCTTTTCTTGAACTTTTCGGAAGACCACCAAGAGATACTGGATATGAATCCGAAAGAAAAAATCAAATAGACGAAAAGCAAATAAGATATCTTTTAAATTCTTCGGAACTACATAAAAAAATTCAATCAAGTCAATATATAAGAAATTTGATTAGAGAAACTAAAAATGACAAGAAGAAAATTATTGAAAATATTTATCTTACTTTGTTATCAAGATATCCAATGCAATTAGAGGAAGAGATTTTATTAACTTATTTTACTAATCCTAAAATTTCTTTTAATCAGGCAATTGAAGATATTATCTGGGCTTTAATAAATAGTAAAGAATTTTTATATAACCATTAGAGGAGGGTAAAATGATGAAAAAAAACTTAAAATTTGTAAATTTCTTCCTTATTCTATTTTTACTACTTTATCAAAATCTTTTTACTGAACAAGAAATAAAACCAAAAGCAAGAAGCGTAATTCAAATCTGGCTATGGGGAGGGCCTTCACACCTTGATACGTTTGACCCAAAACCAAATGCAGGATACGATTATACAGGTCCTTTTAAGTCAATTCCTACCAATGTTCCTGGGATTGAAATAAATGAGTATCTTGTTAATCTTGCGAAAATGGCGGATAAATACTCAATTATAAGAAGTATGACACATGGAATAAATGGACATGAAACTGCAGCATATCTTATGCAAACTGGACATTCTTCTGAAGAAAATCTTGTTTATCCATCTATTGGTGCTGTAGTTTCCCTTTTCAAAGGATATGATTATGGATATAAAGGAATTCTTCCACCTTATATAGTTCTTACAACTTCGCAAGGTAGATTTTCAGAATGTGGCTTTCTTGGTGAAAAATATAAGCCATTTGTTACAGGTGGAGACCCAAATAGAACACCATTTGCAGTTGAAGGAATAGTTCTTGAAGGAGTAACTGAGGAAAGAAAACAGGCAAGGAAAGATCTTTTATATTCAATTGATTTACTTGGTAAATTTATCCCATGGATTAAGGAATTTAAATATTTTGATTTATGCAGAGAAAAAGCTTATGAAATATTAAGTGGAGAAATATCAAAAGTTTTTGATTTAACAGAAGAACCAGAAGAAGTGAGAAATATGTATGGCAGGAATACTTTTGGTCAATCATGTCTTGTTGCAAGAAGATTAATAGAAAAAGGAGTTATTTATGTAACAATAAATTATAAAGGATGGGATACACATAGTAATCATTTCCAGCAAATGAAACAGAAATTACCTGAACTTGATATGGGACTTTCTTCTCTTATTAGAGATTTGTCTGATAGAGGACTTCTTGATACTACAATAATATGGGTTTCAGGAGAATTTGGAAGAACACCAAAAATTCAATGGGAGCCACCATGGAATGGCGGAAGAAATCATTATGGTAAATGTTTTTCTGTCCTTGTTGCTGGAGGTGGTTTTAAAGGAGGACAGGTAGTTGGAGCAAGTGATGAGAAAGGTGAAAATGTAATTGATAGACCAGTTTATCCAAAAGATTTACTTGGAAGCATCTATTATCTTTTAGGAATTGACCCAAAAACAAAATTCCCTGAGAAATTTGGAAAAGATGTTACAATCTTGCCACCAATAGAGACAGGAGAAAAAAAAGGACTTTTAAAGGAGATAATGTATGAGTAAATTTTCATCTTTATTTTTCTTAATTTTGATTAATATTCTTTTATCCCAAACTTCAAACCAACCATCAATTGGATATGTTTACCCAGCAGGTGGTCAAAGAGGAACAACTCTTGAAATTATAGTAGGTGGACAGAATATAAGAGGAGCGAAAAATGCATATTTTTCAACTGAAAAAATAAAAGTTTTAAGTGTTAACCCTCTACCAAATTTAAGTCCACAACAAAAACAACTTTTGATAAGAAATATAAGAGAAATTGTATCAAGTTGGTATAAAAAGAACTCTAAAAAGCCAGAATTAATTTATGAAAAGGATAATGTAAAAATTCCAAATCACCCTTTACTACAAAAACTTGAAGAAAAAACATTTGATGAAATAAGAAATATAATAGAACTTTTTCTTTTACCTTTTAATCCCTTGCAAGTTAAAAGGTCAATTCAGGAAAAAGTTCTAATAAAAATAGAAATTGCTCCTGATACAGAACCAGGGATTTATGAATTAAGACTTCAAACTTTCACAGGATTAACAAACTTTTTAAAATTCTATGTAAGTGATGAAAAGGAAGTGAAAGAAAAAGAAAAAATACCTCAATTTTCGGTATTTAATCCACAAAAAGAAGTTTTTGATTTACCAATAATCATAAATGGACAGATTTTCCCTGGCGATGTTGATAAATTTTATTTTAATGCCAAAAAAGGGCAAAAACTTGTGATAGAATTAAAAGGTAGAGAGATTATTCCCTTTATGGCAGATGCTGTTCCTGGATGGTTTCAAGGTGTTTTAACTTTATATGATTCAAAAGGCAACCAACTTGTTTTTACTGATGACTATTTTCATAATCCAGACCCAGTAATTTTTTACGAAGTAAAGGAAGATGGTGAATACATAATTGAAGTAAGGGATGCTATTTATAGAGGAAGAGAAGATTTTGTTTATAGATTATTTATAGGTGAAAAACCTTTTATAACTCATATATTTCCAGCAGGAGGTGAAAGGTATGAAGAATTGATTATAAATATATATGGATGGAATTTACCAAAAAAAACCATAGAACTTAATACGGACGAAATTGGAATTCATAGAAAATTTTTAAATTTTGACGGTAAATATTCAAATCAGATATGTTATATGGTAAATGAAATTCCAGAATTTATTGAAAAAGAACCTAACGACACTTTAAAAAATGCAAATTTAATTCTTTTACCTCAGATAATAAATGGTGTAATTTCAAAAAAAGGAGATGTTGACATATATAAATTTAAAGCCAAAAGAGGAGATAAAATCGCGATTGAAGTTTTTAGTAGAAGGCTTGACTATCCACTTGATTCCAAAATTTTTCTTATTGATTCAAAAGGAAAGGTTCTTGCAAGTAATGATGACTATTACGATAAGAGTTTTGACTTTATTACACATCATGCTGATTCCTATCTTTTATTTGATGTCCCAAATGATGATACATATTACTTAAAAATTTTGGATACACAATTAAATGGTGGCGAAAATTATGTTTATAGAATAAGAGTAGAAAAAGCAAATCCAGATTTTAAAATTTTTGTCTCTCCTTCTTATTTGAATATCCCGAATTCTGGAATAATCCCTTTTTATGTTTATGCTATAAAAAAAGATGGATTTGATGAAGAAATAGAGATTAAACTAAAAGATGCACCAGATGGACTTACTTTAAGTGGAAATAAAATTCCAAAAGGTAAAGATAAAATATGTATGACAATTACCGCTGAACCTACCTTTAATTATATCAACAAACCGATCCCAATCAAAATTGAAGGAATTGCAAATATAGAAGGGAAAATAATAAAAAAAGAGGCAATACCTGCTGATGAAATGATGCAGGCATTTGCTTATTTTCATCTTGTTCCAGCCAGTCAATTACTTGCTTTTATTCCTCGCATTGGAAGAACTTCAAAATTCCCGATAATTTCTTTAAATGAAAAAAATCTTAAAATACCAATCGGAGGAAAAACAAAAGTTGAAGGGAAAATATTTAATTATTCTTCAGATGAAAATATTATTCTTGAATTAAAAGATCCACCATATGGTATTTTAATAGAGGATTTAAAAATAGAAAATGATTTGCTCTCTTTTACAATAAAAGCAGATGAGAAATTAAAAAAGGGGACTTCAGATAATCTTATAATTGAAGTTTTCAAAGAGTCAGTTGATGCTTCTGGAACAAAAAAACAGAAAACATCAATTGGGATTTTACCTGCAATATCATTTGAAATTATTTAAAAGGAAAGGAAAATGGAAAAAATTGAAAAAAAAAGAATTAAGATTGAAGATGTTCCAGTAGATATTAATTTATCTTTTTTTAAAGGTTTTAAAGAAGTTGAAGAGTATCATTTTAGTTTTACGCCTACAAAATATGAAAGTTTTAAAACTCAACTTAACTGGATTTATAAAGCATACAAAGAAACATTAACGCTACTTAAAATTGATGATACTACTTCTGTCTTTAGAAGATTTTTTTGTAGTGACTTACACAATCAAATAGAATATCTAAAAGAAATTGAATTTTCAAATTCTGAAAACCTATTAAATCCAACTTCAATTTCGTATATATGCCAGCCACCAGGACCTTATGCGAAAGTTAGTTTGTGGGCTTATCATATAGTTGATCCTTTTAAAAAGTTAGATAAAAAAATAAAAGAAAATACTGTAAGCATCGTCAGAAAAGAATTAATTCATAACTGGACAACAGGAAATTATTCAACGGAATCAAATTCTGTTTACGAACAAACAAAAAATATTCTTGAAAATTATATAAAATTTTTAAACAAAAATAAGATGAAGTTAAGTGAAAATGTTATAAGGACTTGGTTTTTCTTACAAAATATTGATACAGATTATAAGGATTTTGTAATTGCAAGAAAAGAAATTTATGAAAAGAATGGATTAACAAAGGATACACATTATATTGCAAGCACAGGTGTTGGAGGTTCTTATTATGATTTAAAAGCAAAAGTTATTTTAGATGCATATTCAATCTCAAATATAAAAAAGGAGCAGATTAAATTTTTATCAGCACCTGATTTTTTAAGTCCGACATATATATATGGTGTTACTTTTGAAAGAGGTGTTTCTATAACTTATTCAGATAGAAAACATTTAATAATTTCAGGAACAGCAAGTATAAATAATAAAGGCGAAATTATGTATGAAAAAGATATAAATTTACAAACTGAAAGAACACTTTTAAATATAGAGGCACTATTAAAAAATGAAGGTGCGACTTTAAACGATATAATGATTTTTATAGTTTATGTTCGCGACCCTGTTGATTATTTCTTTGTTGAAAAGAAAATGAGAGAAAGATTTAAAGATACACCTATTATTTTTGCAACCGCTTGTGTATGTCGTCCTAAATGGCTTGTTGAAATAGAAGGAATTGCTATTAAATCTTCCACTTCTAATTATCCTGATTTTTAATCTTACTTTCATCCATTGCAATTAAATACACTTGACAGATTTAAAAAAAGTGTTAAATTTAAAATCTTAAAAAGGAGAAAAAATGGAATTTAAAATAAAAGATGGTCAAAAAATTCTATTTATAGGAGATAGTATAACAGATTGTGGGAGAAGAGATCAATTTAGACCAATTGGAAACGGATATGTGAAATTTTTTTCTGATATGTTGATTGCCAATTTCCCTGATAGAAAAATAGAAATAGTTAATAAAGGTATAAGTGGAAATACAATACTTGACCTTGTTAATAGATGGGAAGACGATGTTATTTACCAAAAACCTGATTTTTTAAGTATTTTAATTGGAATAAACGACATACATAGAGTTCTTAGAAAAGATGAAATGTGGCCAGAATTTACACCTGAAAATTATAGAAAGAGATATGATTATATTCTTAAAAGAACAACAGAAAAATTTAATTGTAAAATAATCCTTATTGAGCCTTTTTATATATCAAAAGATATGACAGATAGTTTTAGAGGAAAAGTTTTAAAAGAAATTGAAGAATATATTGAAATTATAGAAGAAATGAGTAAAAAATATGAAACATATCATATAAAAATGCATAGAACTTTCCAAAAATACCTTGAATATTTTGAACCAGAGGTTTTTGCACCAGAACCAGTTCACCCAAATTCAACAGGACATTTTCTAATTGCAAATGAAATTTTTAAACTTTTATCAAAATAACTTTTCAAATAGAATTTAATATTTTTTCATGTAGTTTTAAAATTTCTTCTACTCTATCTTCTGATATATATCTCATTCGTGCAATCTCTTCTCTCACTGGGTTTTTTAATATTTCTTCAAGTGATTTCCCTTTCTCTAATCCTTTTAAAGATTGATGGTAAAATAAAATTATTGATTTGAGCATTAAATATTGTTTTTTTAAAGTTGTATAAGCATCCATTTCATCAAAAGCACTCTGATGTAGAAAGTCCTCTCTTATTGAACGAGCAACTTCAAGAATTAATCTATCTATTGTTGATAATGTCTCCATACCAACAAGACGAACAATCTCAAGTAATTCTGCTTCTTTTTCAAGAATAGATATTGCTGTCTCTCTTATTTCCATAAAATCAGGAGCAATATTTTCCTTCACAAATTTTTCAATATTCCTTTCATATAGAGAATAACTTGTAAGCCAGTTTATAGCAGGAAAATGTCTCTGATAAGCAAGTCGGTCATCAAGTCCCCAGAAAACCTTAACAACTCTCAAAGTCATCTGAACCACAGGATCTGTCAAATCACCACCTGGAGGACTTACTGCTCCAATAAGTGAAAGAGAACCAATTCTATTATCTTTACCCAAACAAATAACCTTACCAGCCCTTTCATAAAATGAAGCAACACGTGTCCCAAGATATGCAGGATATCCCTCTTCTCCTGGCATCTCTTCCATTCTTCCTGATATTTCTCTCAATGCTTCAGCCCATCTACTCGTTGAATCAGCCATTAATGCTACTGAATATCCCATATCTCTAAAATATTCTCCTATTGTAACTCCTGTATAAATACTTGCTTCTCTTGCAGCAACCGGCATATTTGAAGTATTTGCAATTAAACATGTTCTTTCCATTAAAGGTCTTCCTGATTTTGGGTCTTTCAATTTTGGAAATTCTATTAAAACATCTGCCATCTCATTTCCTCTCTCTCCACATCCAATATAAACAACTATTTCACTATCCGCCCATTTAGCAATCTGATGTAAAACAACTGTTTTCCCACTTCCAAAGGGCCCTGGAATACAAGCAGTTCCTCCTTTTAAAATTGGGAATAAAGTATCAATAACTCTCTGTCCTGTTACAAGAGGAATATCTGGGTTTAATCTTCTTTTAAACTTTCTTGGATTTCTTACTGGCCATTTCTGCATTAAGTATAAAGAAAATATTCCTTTATCTGTTTTTACTTTCCCAATTTCTTCTTCTACAGTAAAAAGACCTTCTTTTATATCTATAATTTCTCCA
This sequence comes from Candidatus Ratteibacteria bacterium, assembly GCA_046296715.1. Classification (GTDB taxonomy): domain Bacteria; phylum Ratteibacteria; class UBA8468; order B48-G9; family JAFGKM01; genus JAMWDI01. The sequence continues at coordinate 10,312 of JBKBIN010000017.1, read as the reverse complement.
TTTAAACCATAAGGAACCATAATTTTATGTTTAATCAAAGGCGTTTCTTCAACTTCTCCAATAAAATCTCCACTTTCTACAATATCTCCCTTTTTAACAGTTGGTTTAAAATCCCATTTGATAGTTCTATCAAGAGATGGGATATCAATTCCTCTTACTATAAAATCACCATGTTTTTCTATTTGTGATAAAGGTCTCTGTATTCCATCAAAAATATTTTTAAGAAGTCCTGGGCCAAGTTCAACTCTTAATGGTTCGCCAGTGCCAAAAACAGGATCCCCAACTTTAAGTCCTTCTGTCTCTTCATAAACTTGGATAGAAGCAATGTCACCTTCAAGTCGTATAATTTCACCGATAAGTTTTTCTTCTCCAACTCTTACAACATCAAACATCCTACTTGTTTTCATTCCTTTTGCTTGAACAAGTGGTCCAGAAACTTTTATTATTTTTCCAATATCCATATCATTCTCCCTTCATTCCAGTTGCTTTTTTAATTAACTCATCAATTAATTTAATACCCTTTTTTTCTCTACTTTTTAAACTTGGTATAACCACCATTTTTTTTAAATTGACAAGTTTCATAAATTTATCTTGGTCAAAAACTTCTTCAGTAATAAAAATACATATTATCTGATTTATGTCAATCTTTTCAAGAATTTGCTCTGCCTCTTTAACTGAACTGGCAAAAAATGTTTCAATATTGAAGGCAGAAAAAAATTCAATCGTTGTTTTGTCTCCAATAAAAATTATTTTGTTTTCCATATGAATAAAAATTTTACCTTAAAATTAAAAAATTGAAAATTTTTTTAAAAAATATTAAAATAGTTCTGTCATAAATCTTAAGAAAACGGAAACGATGGAAAAGTTAATTCTTTTAATTTTCTTTATTACTTTTTCCTTTGCAAAAGGAGAAAAAAATCTTATTATTATTTCACCACACTGGGAAGGAATTAAAATTGAAATCACAAGAGCTTTTTCTAATTGGTATGAGAAAAATTACAAAGAAAAAGTTAAGGTTGAATGGATTGATCAGGGAGGAACTACTGATAATTTAAAGTATGTTGAATCACTTTTTAAAAAAAATCCAGAAGGAATTGGAATAGATTTATTTTTTGGTGGTGGATTAAGTCCATATTTAAAACTCAAATCTGAAAATTTACTTTTGAAATATAAATTACCCCAAAATTTATTAAAAAAGGTGCCTAAATATTGTGCAGGAATACCAAATTATGATGATGAATTTTACTGGTATGGAGTAGTACTTTCAAGTTTTGGTATTCTCTATAATAAAAGGGCTTTAAAGTTTTTAAAATTGCCTATTGCAACTACATGGAAAGATTTAGGCAATCCACTTTATTATTCTTTAATTGGAGCAGCGGATCCAAGACATAGTGGAAGTATGCATATGATGTACGAAATAATTTTACAAACATATGGTTGGGAAGAAGGATGGAAAACAATTTTTGCCATTGCTGGAAACACAAAAAATTTTTCAATAAGTGCTTCTGAAGTGGCAAGGGAAACATCAATTGGAGAAGCAGTTCTATCTTTATGTATTGATTCATATGCTCTCGCACAAATTGAAGTCAATGGAAAAGAAAATATGGGATTTATTCTACCCGAAGGTGAAACTGTTATAAATCCTGATTGTATTGGGATTTTAAAAGGAGCGCCAAATATTGAAATAGCAAAAAGATTTATTGATTTTCTATTTACCTATGATGGACAGTTATTGTGGATTCAAAAAAGAGGAAAAAAAGGAGGACCAAAAGAATATTCCCTTAATAGATTTCCTGTTATGCCTGAAATCTATGATAATCCCGAATTAGAAATAGATATAAATCCCTATAAAATTAAAAACACAATAAAATATGATTTCCAACTTGCAGCAAAAAGATGGAATTTAATTGATGATATGATTGGTTGTATGATAATTGATTGCCATAGCGAACTAAAAAAAGCATGGTATGTTATTTCAAAAACTAAAAACAGACATCTGAAAGAAAAATTTTATGAACTTCCTTTTGATAAAAGAATTCAGAGATATTTATGGGAAAACTGGAAAGACCCGATTTTTAGGAATAGATATATAAACGAATGGACAAATTTTTCTTTAAAAAAATTTAAGGATATTATTGTAGAAAATAAGTTTTTAATGTAAATTAAAAAATATGGCTAAAGAAATTTTAACAGTAGAAAATATAGACAAAAGTTATAACGGGAAAGTAGTTTTAAAAAATATAAATTTCACTGTTTATGAAAATGATTTCTTTTTTGTACTTGGTCCTTCTGGATGTGGTAAAACTACTCTTTTAAGAATAATTGCTGGATTTGTAGAACCAGATAGAGGAAGTATTATTCTCAACAAAAAAGATGTAACAAAACTCCCTCCAAATAAAAGAAATATTGGATTTGTTTTTCAAAACTACGCATTATGGCCACATATGAAAGTTATAGAGAATATTGCTTATGGATTGAAAATAAGACATTATTCAGAAGAATTTATAAAGAAAAGAGTAAAGGAAATAATAGAAATAACAAAATTACAAGGTGTTGAAAATCTTTATCCATCACAAATATCTGGGGGACAGCAACAGAGAGTTGCTCTTGCAAGAGCACTTGTAGTCAATCCTCAGATTTTGCTTCTTGACGAACCCCTCAGTAATCTTGATGCGAAATTAAGGGATGAGTTAAGAAAAGAAATAAAAAGAATACATAAAGAAACAGGAATAACAATGGTTTATGTAACTCATGATCAGAAAGAAGCTATGACGCTTGGAACAACAATAGCAGTTATGAAAGAAAAAGAAATAGTTCAAATTGGTTCTCCATATGAAATATATACAAATCCAATAAATATTTTTGTTGCTTCATTTATTGGAGAAATAAATATTATCAAAGGTAAAATTATCAAAAAAGAAAGGGATATTCTAAAAATTGAGACAGATGAAGGTATTTTTTTTGTCAAATCAAAAAAACAAATCAATTCAGAAGATGTCTCTTTAGCTTTTAGACCTGAAAGTGTAACAAATGAGGAAAAAATAAATATTATAAAAGGGAAATTACAGGACTACGAATTTTATGGTGATATTGTAAAGATAAACATAATTACTCAAAAAGGTAATTTATTCAAAATTGGAATTTATACAAGGGATTTCAGTAAATTTAAAAAAGATGAAAATATTGTTTTTTCAATAAGTGAAGACAAAATAATGGTTTTTGAAGAATGAAAAGAAAAATTGCATTCATATTGATTTTGCTATTTTTTCTTACTTTTTTTGTCTACCCTATCTCTTTTATTCTTATCCAATCTTTCTATCATAATAACAAATTCACACTTGAAATATTAAAAATTACTATTACCAATTATATAATAAGAAAGTCCATTATTAACAGCTTTTTGCTTGGCATAATTGTCGTTTTAACAACAAGTCTAATTGGAATCCCACTTGCTTTCATATTTGATAGATTCAGATTTAAAGGAAAATCTTTCTTAAGAATTTTATTTTTGTTGCCCATGATTGCAAGTCCATTTGTTGGAAGTATAGGAGTAAAACAAATTCTATCAAGATTTGGAAGTTTAAATATCTTACTTATCAAACTTGGCATTTTAAAAAATCCTATATCATGGATTGGTTCTGGTTTTCTTGGAATTGTAATTCTTCAAACACTCCATTTATACCCGATTATGTTTTTAAACATTTCTGCTTCTTTAAATAACTATGATATATCAACAGAAGAAGCATCTTATAATCTTGGAGCAAGTACTTTTCAAACATTTTTTAAAGTAATTTTTCCGCTAATCTTTCCTGGGTATTTTTCTGCAAGTTCAATAATATTTATCTGGGCAATAACAGACCTTGGAACACCTCTTGTTTTTGAGTTCAACAATCTCATTTCTGTAAGAATATTCTATACACTTAAGGATATAAATACTAATCCTGTTGGTTATGCTCTCGTTTTTATAATCCTTCTATTAACTCTTATTCTTTTTATTTTTACAAGGAAATACCTTGGAAAAACACCTTATACAACTGGAAGGACGCAGGTTCAAGTAAAAGAGAAAAATTTACAAGGTAAAAAACTATTTCTTTGCTACTTCTTTCTCTTTCTCATACTTTTAGTAAGTCTTATCCCTCATTTTTCCCTGATTTTTTATTCTTTTTCAAAAAAATGGTTCTTTTCAATTTTCCCTTCTCAATATACAGGAGAGTATTACAAGATTGTATTCACTCATAGATTGACAAAAACAGGAATTTTTAACAGTTTATTTTATAGTTCAATAAGCACAATTATTGATATATTTTTAGGTTTTTTGATTGGCTATATACTTAGTAGATGGAAAATAAAAGGAAAAGGAATTCTTGACATACTTTCAATGGTTCCACTTGTTATTCCTGGCATTGTAATTGCTTTTGGATATGTTACAACTTTTTCAAATACAATTTTAGACCCAAAAAATAATCCAGTTTTTCTTATAATTCTAAGTTATAGTTTAAGAAGAATACCTTATCTTGTGAGAACTACATATTCTTCCTTTTTACAACTTGACGAAGGACTTGAAGAAGCATCTTATTCTCTTGGTGCTAATAATATTACAACTTTTAAAAGGATTATATTTCCACTTGTAAGTCCTGGTCTTTTTGCTGGTGCAATTCTTGCTTTTGCTTTTTCTTTAATGGAAGTTAGTTGTAGTTTAATTCTTGCAATAAGAGAAAAATTTTATCCCATTTCAAAAGTTATATACATACTTGCAGGAAGAGTAACAGATGGTCCGAATACTGCTTGTAGTTTGGGCGTTTTAGGAATGCTTATAACTTCTATATGTCTTTTTATTTCAGCAAAAATATTTGCTAAAAAAATTGGAGAGTTTTTCAGAATTGGATAAATTTATAAATTATATTTTCCACAGTTTGAACCAATTCTACCAATAAGTTTTTTATTCTCATAAACATTCACAAGTTCACAGTTATTTGTGCATTTTTCACAGATAAATGTTTCAATTTGATAATCTTTTTGCAAAAAATCATACCCTTTAAAAATAAAACTTTTATCTTCTTTTTCCAATGCTAAAATTGCAACTCCTATTGCTCCGATAAGAAAACTATATTCTGGGACATAAATTTTTTCACCAAGATATTCTTCCATCGCTTTAACAACTGCTTTATTTCTGCTAACTCCTCCACAAAAAATATATGGAGGAGCGATCTCTTTCCCTTTTGAAAGCATACTAAAATAATTTCTTACAAGTGAATAAGCAACTCCCATAAGAATGTCTTCTTTTTTAAATCCAAGATTTATTTTACTTACACAACAAGAAGTTCCAAAAACTGCACACTTTCCACTTATATTAGCTGGAGATTTACTTTTTAATGCATATTCACTAAATTCTTCAACTTTTATTCCAAGTCTTGCAGAAACATTTTCTATATATGCACCACAGTTTGCTGAACATACTGTATTCATTGAAAAATCAACAAGAACTCCATCTTTTATAATTAGAATTTTACTGTCTTCAAATCCCATTTCAAAACAAGTTGCATTTTCTGAAAAAAAGTTTATTACTCCAAATGCTGTAGCAGTTATTTCTGTTGTTGTTATATTTGAAGAAAGTAGAATTGATCCAAGTTTTCTCCCTGCACCTATAACTCCGCAGGAAATTATTTTGATACTTTTATTCCTTTCAAATAACTCATTTAAACTTTTCTTCAATGTTTCAATTATTCCCATGTTTTTCGTATATACAAAATCAATTACTTTTTTATATCTGTTTAATAAAACACATTTAATAGTTCCATTTCCTATATCTATACCGAGTGAAACTTCTTCCATTTTTTTCTCCTTATTAATTCACAAAATGCATTTAATCTATTATCTATATTGACTTCAGAAACATTCTCATCAAATCTTAAAACCATAAAAGGAATTTTATTTTCATCACATATTTTTTTTATAAATGGTTCTGCAACACATTCAGGCATACATGTCAATGGCATAGCAAGTATTATTCCATCATATTTCTTTTTTATGAAATAAATTGTATTAACAATACTGTCAAAACCATGTCCTGCAATTAATTCACCCTTCAGTAATCTTTTTGCAATTTTTCTTTCTTTTCTCTTATATATTCTATCAAGTTTAAGGCCATGTTTTATAAATTCACTTACATTCATTCCAATATCAACACTTGCTCCATAATTTCTTAATTTTTCAATAAGATTAAAATTTGCACTCGGTTCAATACATGTATAAAATTCCCCTACAACTCCAATTTTAATATCTCCATTATTTTTTTCTCCATCTTCCTTCTCAACTTTTTTTATATGTTCCCATGTTTCTTTTACAATTTTAAAAAGGTTTCTTTTTTTAATCTCTGGTGATAGTTTAAAAATCCAAGAGAATAAATTTTTTGCTTTCGGAACAATCATTTCAAATTTATATCCAAGTTGTTTTAAAGACATTTCAGCCATTACATAATAACATCTGTATCTACAAAAACCCTGACTATTATACATAACAAGAGTATCTGCTCCTCTTTCAAGAGCATCAATAAAAGAAGAAAGTACCACTTTATAAGGAAAACACATCATCTCAGGCGAAAAAAGAACTCCTTTTTCAATTATCTTTTTACCAATAGGATTGGGTTCTATAACTTCAACACCAAGTTTTTTAAAAAATTCTATACCAACTTCTGTATAAATTCCAATTCTTGGAAAAGAGACTTTCATTTTTAAAAAAATTATACCTATTAAAAACAAGTATTGTAAACTTTAAAATTCTTAAAATAGTAGGTATAATTTAATTGATGATAAATTTTGATAGTCCTGAATGGAAAGAAAAACTGAAAGGGAAATCACCAGAAGAGATTGCTCGGATTGTTGGAGAATATTATGAAAGAAAATATAAAAAACTCTATCCATCTTTCCCATGGAAAATTCTAATTTTTATTATAACCTTTTTTTCTTTGATAATAATAATACTTCTTGTTTTTATGAATTATTTAAAGAGGTCTGTTTTTTAAATTTCATTAAGAAGTTGTTTTATGTAATTTAAGTCCTGTTTTGCAAAATATTCTCTATCTCCTTGTCTTGGTGCCTCAATACATATAAAACCCCTATAGTTTTTATCCTTAAGTAATTTTAAAAATTCTCTATGATTTATAATACCATCTGAAAGTGAACAGTTTACATAATTTTTATATTCAATCCCATCAATTTTAAAAAGGTTTTTCAAGTGAACATAATATAACTTCTCTCCACACTTTTCTACTGCTTCTTTAATTGAAGGTGGATTTTTAAAACAGATTATATTTGCATAATCAAGATTTATACCAACATTTTTCTTATCTATTAAATCAACAAGTTTCTTTGCACTTTCAACAGTGTCATGGAGATAACACATATGTGTTTCAAAAGCAAAATGAAAATTAAGTTGGTTTGCTAAATCTCCAAGTATTTTAAATCCTTCTACTGCCCATTGCCAGTGATAATCCTTAGCATAAAAAGAACCATGTTTTTCAAAATGGAAATAAGAAAACTCTGGATTTATAAGTGGACCTGTCATTGTATTGCAAACTGTTAAATTAAAATATTTACTTGCTTTTTTATAAAAATTTATTGTCTCATCTAATTGCCTTTTTCTTATATCTGAATTTTCATCCATTAAATTAGGTCCTGGTCCCCCAAATAATACATATTTAAGTTTTGTTTTTTCTACTGATTTTGCAAGTTTTTCAAGATATTCTTCATCTTTCATATCTTTAATTTTTCTTCTAAATTCAACTCCATCAAAACCAATCCTTACCGCCTTTTCACATATTTCTTCTATAGATTGTCCCTGCTCCATATAATTCACATGCATAATAATTTGATTTTCCATTTTAAACTCCTTTTCTAATAAATTCTTATCTTTTTCAATTCTATATCTTATTTTAAAAAGTTAACAGGTATTTATACCAGCAACATATCCAGTAGAAAAACACATCTGCAAATTATAACCCCCTGTCTTTCCATCTACATCAATTACTTCACCTGCAAAATAAAGACCACTTACAATTCTTGATTCCATCGTTTTAGGATTTATCTCATCAACACATACACCACCTCTTGTTACCATACTATCATAAAAGGGTCTCGGCTTTTTAACTGTAAGAGAAAATCTTAAAAGGTTTTTAACAAGTATTTCTCTCTCTTGTTTTGTTATCTGATTCGCTTTCTTTTCTGAATCTAAACCTGAAATTTCTAAAAATTTATCAATTAAACCTGAAGGAAGAAAGTTTTTAAAGAAGTTTTTCAACATTTTATTCTGGTTTTCTTTTATTTCTCTCTGCAATCTTTTATCAAGAATTTGTTCATTTAAAGCAGGTTTAAAGTTGATTATTAATTTTATCTCTCCATTTTTGTAATTTTCAGATATATCTCCACTTAAATTTAAAATCGCAGGTCCACTAACTCCATAATGAGTAAACAAAACTTCTCCAAATTCTTCGCCTATTTTTTTATTCCCAAGATATGCAGTTACTTTCACATTCTTTAAAGTTATACCCTGCCATTTTTTTACAAAATCTTCCTTTATTTCAATTCCACATAAAGCAGGAACAGGATTTATTATTTTATGACCAAATTTTTTAGCAAAAACAAATCCATCTCCTTCTGATCCAGTTTCTGGAAAACTTTTACCACCTGTACTTATAACAACTTTTTTAGATTTAAAAATTCTTTTATCAGTAATGAGTTTAAATCCATCTTTTAATTTTTCAATATCAATAACTTTCTCTTTTAAAAAAAATTTAACTTTATTCTCATCAAGAATTTCTCTTATCGTTCTTACAACATCTTCGGCATTTTCACTTTCAGGATAAACCTTTTTACCAGAATCTATTTTGAGTTTTAAGCCATTATTTTCAAAAAACTCAAAAAGATCCCTATTTGAAAATTGATGAAAAACATTTATTAAAAACTTCCCATTTCTATATTTTGAAATATATTTATCATCTATTTCACTCATATTTGTTAAATTACATTTTCCTTTACCTGTTAAAAGAAGTTTCTTACATATCTGGTTATTCTTATCAATTATTGCAACTTTTTTTTCTTTTTCAGAACCAAAAATTCCTGCAAAACACCCAGAAGGACCAGCACCAATTATAATTAAATCAAATTCTTCCATTTATTTAAAATTTCTCCTGTAATATTTTCCTCCCATATATTCAATTTCAGAAATCTCTCCTCTATCTATCAAATTCTTCAATAAATTCAAAGAACCACCATTATCTTTCAAAAATTTTTCCATTTCCTTCTCACTCATAGGATGAACAGAAACAATACTTAAAATATCTTCAATTAAATTACCTGTAAATCCAAATTCTTCTTTCTCTTTTTCTCCAATAATTTTGACATTCAAATTTTTCATTTTAAAAACAATATATGCAAAATCAATCTTTTCTTTTTCAGGGACCTTTACCCATTTTTCAGTAGGTGGTCGTGTAGGATATCCAATATATGCAATATCAGGTTTTATCTTTCTTAAAAATTCACCTATTTTTTCTATCTCTTTTCCATTATCGTTTATATCTTTAACAAAAAGTGTTTCTGTTAATAATTCTCCTTTAAATTCCTTTGAAAAAATTTCAATACCTTTTAGTATTGCTTCAAGATTAATTTTTTCATTCGGTCTATTTATCTTTTCCCATATATCTTTGCTTACAGCATCTATTTTTAATGAAACACAATCTGCTTTTTTTAAATCATCTCTCACATCTTTTCTCCATATTAAAGAAGAATTTGTTATAACTGCAATTTTTATACCAAACTCTTTTAAAATTTCTATTTCTTTTCCAAGATTTATATCAAGAGTTGGCTCTCCATCAGGAACAAATGAAATATAATCTATTTTTTTTTCTTTTAAAATTTCTATCATTTCTTTTACTTGTTTTTTTATCTCCTCTGGTTTATAAAATTCCTTCCTTTCTATCAGGTAAATTGAAGTTCTTCCAATTTGACAATAAATACAACAATAACTGCATCTTTTAGGCAAAGGAACATTATTTATTCCTAAACTCTGTCCAAACCTTCTTGATGGAACAGGACCAAAAACTATTCTTTCCATATTTAAGATTATACATTTTCCAGAATTATTTTAAAAACCACATTTATTTTTTTTATTTTCTATTTAACAAAAACAAACTTTTTAAACATATAAATTATATTAAAATTTTAAAATCCAAAGGTAGTGTTGGTCGTCGGTTAGGAGATAGATACAATCTGAAAAGAAAAATTTTTAAAATATATCTCTAATAAAGGTATCATATTAT
>JBKBIN010000016.1:0-28121 GCA_046296715.1 Candidatus Ratteibacteria bacterium | reverse complement strand
CAGCAAATTTTCAAGCAATAGAAAGTAAAGGAAGAATAAGAGTTGAAAATTATGGTGTAACTTCTTGTTCAATATATATAAATGGAATTGAGATTGTTAAAGAAAATGAATTTAGGAATGCTCCAAGACCACAGATAATTGAAAAAGAAATAAATCTTAAAGATGGTAATAATGTATTAACTTGGGCAAGAAGCACACCAGGTGATTTTTTACATTTTAGTATTATTGTTGATAATATGCCAACAGGAGAATATTTCAAACTTGGAAGTTATGGAAAAGATGGAAAACAAGGTGGAAAAGGATATAATAAAGATATTGTATGGATTTCAAATAAATATCCAAACTTTCAGGAATAGAGGTGAAAAATGAAAAAAAAAGAAAGAAGAAAAAAATATCTTATAAATAAACCTGTTCAATTCATATTCAGTGGAATTACAATCTACTTTATTATAATAGTTATAATACTTGTCGGAGGAATTACATATTTTATTACTTTGAATACAATTTTAAATCAACTTGAACTTGAGAATAAAATTATAAATGCTTACGAAGTTGTCAAAAACATAAATATTATACTTGCTAAAAGAATTGGAACTCTTATGGTATTGCTTGTTATTCTTACTTTTTACCTTGAAATTAGATTTCTTCATAGAATTGTGGGTCCTCTGTATAGAATTGAAAAAGTTCTTAATGAAATTACAGAAGGAAAAGATGTTGAAAAGATAAAATTAAGAAGAAAGGACTTTTTAAAACAATTTGCTGAAACAGTTAACAGGTTAATAGATTATATAAACAAAATAAAGAAATCTTAAACCTCAACAACTTTAGCATCAGCCCACAATTTTTCAAGTTTATAATAATTTCTCGTTTCGTCTAAAAAAATATGAACTATTATCTCACCATAATCTATAACTATCCATTTACCATCTTCTATACCTTCAGTTGAAATCGGTTGTTCTTTAAAATTTTCAATTATATTTTCTGCTATTGCTTTTGTCTGTATTAATGAATCTCCTGAAGTAATAATAAAATAATCTGTAATCCAAGTAAGGTCTTTTAAATCAAGCACTACTACTTTTTCACCTTTTTTATCACTTATTAACTTAACTATTTTCTTTATTTTCTTCAATTCCTCATTACTTCTCATTAAAATATTATACCTTAAAATCTTTAACTTTTACAATCCTTTTCTCTCTTGCCGAAATTTCAGCACATAAACATATTTCTAATATTTTTCTTGCTTCAATTGCTTTTTCTACATTAAAATCTCCTTTACTTACTTCTCTCAAAAAATTAAATGTATCAATTCTAATGTTTATCTTTTCCATCTCAATCTCTCTTTTTCCTTCTTTCTTATTAATGAAGTAAAGTTTACCTTTATCATAATAAAAATAACCTCCATCACCTAAAAGTTTAATCTTTACATCTGAAACATCTTTTATTCCCATACCAAATTCAATTGTTGATATAAGTCCTGAACTAAATTTAATATTCATAACAGAAAAAGTTGAAGATATAACTCCTTCTGAACAATATTCAATATTTTCAAAAGCACTTATTTCTTCTGGATCTTTAAATAAATCAAGTAATTGGCTAACATAATGAAAGTGTTGCCATAGATATACAGAACCAGATAAAGACATTTGTGAATACCATCCGGATAAAGAAGAAGTTATATAAGAAAAATAATAAAATAAAGGTCTTTCCAAAAAATTTAGATTTTTCTTTATTGTATAATGAGGATTTTCAAGAAGTTGTGTTAAACTTACCCAGTATACAAGTTTTCTCTCTCTTGCTAAATTTATAAGTTCGTCAAGTTGCTCAATTTTTAAAGTTGGAGGATATTCAACAAGAACATTTTTATTATTTTCAAGCCCCTTTTTAGCAATTTCATAATGAGTTGCATTAGGAGTAGAAATTATTATACCTTCAATTTCTGGATTATTTAATATATCTTTGAGAGAAGTTGTATATTTTATTTTATATTTCTCTGAAAAACTTTTTACTTCTTCTTCAAAAGGGGAATAAACAATTATAGGTTCTCCTATTCCACTTTCAATAATTGATTCTGCTTGAAAATTTGCTCTTTTACCTGCCCCTATAATTCCAATTTTTATTTTTCTACTCATTTTTTCTTATAATATCATAAATTTAACTTTGATAAAACTTTTTTAGATAAACTATAAGAATTGAAATTGCTGAAGGTGTGATACCTGAAATTCTGCTTGCCTGTCCAAGATTTAATGGCTTAAACTTTGAAAGTTTTTCTTTTATTTCAAGGGACAAACCAGGTATATCGTTATAGTTAAAATTGGGTGGTATTTTTATCTTTTCAAGATTTTTAAACTCTTCTATCTCTTTTAAATTTCTCTCAATATAAGGAGCATATTTTATTTCTACTTCTGTCGTGAAAAGAATGTCTTCTCTATAATTAGTTACAAAATCATTTAGTTTAACGCCTGGCCTTCTAATATATTCAAAAAGAGTTATTGTTTTATCACTTATTTTAATTTTCCTATTTTTCAATTCTCTTTTTATTTTTTCAATCATCTCTATCTTTTCCTTTGTCTTCTCCCATTCCTCTTTGCTTACAAGTCCAAGTTTAAAGCCAATTTCTCTTAATCTTATATCTGCATTATCTTCCCTTATTAACAATCTATATTCAACTCTTGAAGTAAACATCCTGTATGGTTCATTTGTTCCCTTTGTTGTTAAATCATCAATTAGAACTCCTATATAACTTGTAGTTCTATCAAGAATTAAGGGTTGCATATTTTTAACTTTCAAAGAAGCATTTATACCTGCTATCAATCCTTGACATGCTGCCTCTTCATAACCAGTTGTTCCATTAATTTGTCCAGCTAAAAAAAGATTTTTAATAATTTTTGTTTCAAGGGTAGGATATATCTGTAATGGATTTATAACATCGTGTTCAATTCCATAACCATATCTTAAAATTTTCACATTTTCAAGTCCCTTTATTGTATGAATAAATTCATCCTGAACATCAATTGGCAAACTTGTTGAAATCCCATTTGGATAATACATATTTGTATTCCTTCCTTCGGGTTCTAAAAATATATGGTGTCTTGTATGATGTGGAAATTTCACAACTTTATCTTCTATTGATGGACAATATCTTACACCTGTTCCTTTAATTACACCAGTAAATAGAGGACTTCTATCAAGATTTTCTCTTATAATCTTATGAGTCCTTTCATTTGTATATGTAATATAACAAGGAAGTTGCTTAATCTCAATTTTATCTGTTGAGAAAGAAAAGGGTCTAATTTTTGCATCTCCATATTGTGGCGTGAGTAATGAAAAATTAATTGTATTTCCATCAAGTCGTGCACAAGTTCCTGTCTTAAATCTCAAAATTTCAAATCCAAGTTCTTTAAGTTTTTCAGAAAGTTTACTTGATTTTTTTTCTTCAATCCTACCACCTTTGAAACTTTCAAGACCTATATGTATAACACCATTGAGAAAGGTTCCAGGAGCTAAAATTACACATTTTGAAAATATTATTTCTTCACCATTTACTTGTACTCCACAAATAGTTTTATCTTTAATGATTAAATCAGTAACTTCACCTTCAAAAATTTCAATATTCTTTTCAACTAAATCTACCATATATTCATTATATTTTTTTCTATCAACTTGAACCCTTGTGGACCAAACTGCAGGTCCCTTTGAACTATTTAAAGTTCTGAATTGAATTGCTGTATTATCTGTTGCTTTTGCCATCTCCCCCCCAAGTGCATCAATCTCTTTAACAATTTGTCCTTTCCCAACTCCTCCAATTGCAGGATTACAAGACATATATCCAATTTTTTGCTTTTCAAAAGTTATAAGTAAAATATCCATTCCCATTTTTTTACATGCAAGAGCGCTTTCAATTCCAGAATGTCCTCCTCCAATTACAATAACATCGTATTTTTTCATTATTATTAAAAAGTAATTAGTTTATATTTTATAGAACCAAGTCCAATTTTTTCCGCATAATAAAACTGATGGGTATAATCTAAATTTGGTCTTATTTCTAAAAATACATCTTTACCATTTACCTCCCTTATTAAATCAGATGAACATTTATCAACTGCAACAGAGTCACAAGAAACACAAATACCTATATCCTTTGATATTATTTTACCTGGATTTGAAGCACAATCACAATCTTCAGCAATATTTATTAAAAAATTTATTGCTAAAAATTTATCTTTGTAAAATTTTATCAATCCATAAGCATATTCAACAATTCTTTCTTGAAATTCCTGAGTTGAAACACTCCCCCATGATATATTTATAACACCAGAAGGACATATATGAATACACCAGGCACATCCTTTACATTTTTCTATATCAATATACGCTTTATTTTCCTTAATAGATATTGCTTGAAAAGGACATCCTTTAACACATTTCCCACAGCCAACACACTTAGAAATATTTATAACAGGGGTTATATTTGAGTGCATCGCAAATTTTCCTCTCCTTGAAGCACAACCCATACCAATATTTTTTATTGTCCCTCCTATTCCTGCAAGTCCATGCCCTTTAAAATGAGTTATTGCTATAATCCCATCAAATTTTTGATATTCCTTAGCATAATAAAGTTTTTTAAATTGTTTACCATCAATATCAATAGTAAATTCATAATCACCATCAAAACCTCCAGCAATCAAAATAGGAATGTCAAGTTTGTGATAATCATTTTTGTAAATAACTTCTAAATGAGAAAAAGTATCGTCTCTTTCTCCACGATATAAAACATTTGTATCTGTTAAAACACTAAATACTTTTTTTTCTTTCAATTTATTAACAATTGGATAAATAAAATCAGGTGGAACTTGATTTTTATGTTTTGAATTACCAAAATGCATTTTAAGACCAACTTTCTCATTTTCTTTAAACTTTTCAAAAAAACCAAATTTATCTAAAAACTCATCAAATTTATCTATTTTTTCAATTGGTAAAAAGTAAACATTCACCATTTTCTACCTCCATTTTTTTACTCATATATTTAAAATCAAAAAATTAGGTCTTAAATTTTCTCAAGAATTAAAATCCAGTCCTGATAAATAGGTAATCTCATGGAACTATTTTTAGCCAGTTGAGGCAATTCCCAATTTCCTTCTTTATCTGGTTTTACTATTCCTTTATCTATAACTTCCCCAGTTTCAGGATTAAAAAGGAATGCTTTGTATTTAATATTTTTTTCTATCTTTTTAATTTTAAAATAATTGTAAAAAAATGGAAGATAAACAATTCTTACCTCTCCAGGAATACCTGCAACATAAGGATGGTAATTTCTCTCTTTATTTTCAGGACTTATATTTATTTCAATCCAGTCAGGTCTTATCTGAAATTCCCACCATCTATATTTTTCAAGTAATTTTTTAGATATTCCAATTTGTTCTGAACCAGGAAATCTCATCGCTTGGCTCCAAGGAGTATTTCCCCAACACATCCCATGAGGACTTGGTCCAAAAAGTTCTTCTTCTCTATTTACCTGCCAAATTCCATTTGCTCCATATGTAAAACCACATGCACCATTCAAAATAGATGCCCAGAAAGATAATCTTTGAATTTGTTCTTTACACTGTCCTCCTATCCCTTCATATGCAACCTCACCAACTACAACTGGCATTGTTGGTTTTGCTTGGTATGATTGCTTTACTCTATAAACAGTATTTTTAATAGAACTATCTGAATGACCAGTTTGCAACATATCGAAATCAAGAATTTCAGAATAACCCTCAACTTCTCTTGTAAAACTACCTGGATGAACAGTTACTAAATTTTTATATGGGTCTATTTCTTTTATAAATTTAATGATTTCAAGCCATCCTTTCCTTTGAAAAATCTGGTCCTTTTGCTTTGTTTCAGACAGATAAAAAGCCATATCATACTCACCAGCAGCACACCAGACAACTGGATAAGAAGAATACCTTGCAATTAAATATCTCCAGTGTTTTTTTATTTTTTCAATACCCATCCATTTTAAATAATATCCCCAGCATCCAACAATGCATGGGACAAGACCAGAATTTATTAGATGAAAAATTCTTAAATCGGCTAAATCAAAATAATAAGGATTAATTTTTTTATAGTTTTTATCCCATGGATATCCTGCTTCATTTTCTCCTCTTTGGTCAGGGTAAGCCATATCAGGATAAAGTCCAGCAACTATTTGTATTACAGTAAAGCCCTTTTTTACTCTATCAAAAGTCAACTCTTTAAATTCTTCAGGCCATTTCAATCTTTTACATAATCCCATCCACCAAGTATCTCCAAGCCAGAAAAATGGCTTTCCATCATTATGGCATAAATATCTTTTATTTTCTGAAACTTTTAATCTTCCATGTATAAATAGAGGATTTTTTCCTTTATATTTTACAACCTTAATTTTCCCTTTCTTTTCATTTAAACCTTTATCATCTCTGTTTGAACATATACTTTCCCATTCATAAATCCCTTCTTCTGGAAAAGAAACTCTTATCCCAAACTCATTTTCTCCTTTCCAAAAGCAAGGAATCTTAAATTTCTCTCCATTTGGACTGGTAAAAATGATATCAACTTCAACTTCATTAAAAATGTCTTTATATCTTTTCTCGCTTTTTAAAGAAAACTCTAAAGGAACATTTGTTTCTGTAAATAACATTTTCTCCTCTTTTTTATAACTTTTATTTTAAAATTTTTGAAAAAAATATCAAGTAAATTATAATTATGAAAAAGGAGAATGAAAATGGAAAGATTTATTATTAGTAGAGATGATAGTATTTATGAAGCATTTCCAGATTTAGTCTTACTTCCTTCTGGAAAATTAATATGTGTATTTCTTGAATGTAAACACCATTCTGATAGAAGTTATTCAAGGGTTGTTTTTACAGAAAGTTTTGATAGAGGAAGGACTTGGAAACAAAAAAGACCTTTATCAGAAATTTCTTTTGGATGGAATTGTCCCAGAATTTCTTTTTTGAAAGATGGCAGAGTAATTGTTATATGTGATAAAGGTGCTGGAGAAAGAGAGATTAAAAAAAGAAAATTATATATGTGGTATAGTTGGGATGAGGGTAAAAGTTGGAGTGAAAAAATTGAACTACCTATACCTGGATTTGTTCCTGATAAGTTGAAAGAAATTAAGAATGGTAGATGGCTAATTGCAAATCAAAGATATAATGAAAAAAATTTTCTTGAGCAAATGTTATATATTTCAGATAATAAAGGCAAAAAATGGGAAGGCCCAATTTGCATTTCTTCAAAAGAAGGTCTAAATTTATGTGAGGGATCTGTGATGGAACTACCAAAAGGAGAACTTGTATGTTTTATGAGAGAAAATAGTTTTATTGGGCTTGATTGTTTTAAAGCAATTTCTTATGATAGTGGTAATACTTGGGAAGGTCCCTATCCTTTCCCAATCCCTGGTTGCCATAGACCTGTAAGTGGATTGTTAAAAAGTGGATATATTTTAATAACGCATAGATTTTGTCAAGGAGGAAAAGGATGGCTTGGATGGTGGACTCAAAACTTTTTTGCAACATTAACAGATATTGAATCAGCACTGGCAAAAGAAAGAAACCAAGCACATACAAGAATAAAACCAATTGATTATGATAGAAGTAGATTTTCAGATACTGGATATTCTGGATGGGTCCAATTTCCTGATGGCGAAATCTATATAGTAAATTACATTGTTGATGATGCGCCCAATGGACATATAAGAGGATATTCTCTTAGAGAAGAAGAATTTATAATTTAATTTTTATGGATTCACAATTACCTTTATACAATCTAAATTTTTACCTGGATATTCAAGAGCATCTTTTACTTTATCAAGTGGAAAATTTTTACTAATCAATTTTTTAAAATCAATCTTATTTTTACTTATTATTTCTATTGCCTTTTTATAAGTATTTACATATCTAAAAATTCCATAGATTTTCAATTCGTCATTTGTTAATTTTGCTACATTAAGGTTCACAAAATCAGTTCCAAGTCCAATAAATACAATTCTCCCTCCTCTTTTAACCCAATATATCGTTTCTTCCATTAAACCTGAAAAACCAGAACATTCAAAAACAACATCCACTTTATCCTTTAATAGATTTTTTATTTCCTTTATTTCTATTTCTTTTGTATCAAATATATATTCAGGTCCAAAACTTTTAGCAAATTCAATTCTTTTATCAATTTTTTCTATCCCATAAACAATCCCACCATATATTTTTGCAGATAGTAAAGCAAGAAGGCCAACAGGTCCAAGTCCTGATATAATTACTTTTTCCCCTGGTTTTAAATTTACTAAGTTGCAGGCATGTATTCCAACAGAAAATGGTTCTATTAAAGTTGCTTCATCAAAAGAAAAATTTTCAGGTATTTTATAGACAAAATCATATGGATGAACAATATATTCACAAAAAGTTCCGTTTATAGGTGGCGTAGCAAAAAATTTAACATCTGGACATAAATTATACCTTCCTTCTTTACAATAATCACATTTTCTACATGGAATTCCTGGTTCTATTGCAACTTTATCACCTTCCTTTAAATTTCTAACATTTTTACCAACTTTTTCAACTATACCTGAACTTTCATGTCCAAGTATCAATGGTTCTTTTACAACAAAATCACCTATTCTACCCTCTTTATAGTAATGGATATCAGAACCACATACACCAACACTCTTAACTTTTATTAAAACATCGTCTTCATTTTTTATCTCTGGTTTTTCTATTTCTCTTATTTCAATATTGTAAGGTTTTATTAAAAATGCTGCTTTCATTTTTATTCTCCTTTTTTAAAAAGAAGTTTTTCAGCATTAATATATAAAATTTTTTCTTCAATTTCAGAAGGAAGTTTCAGTTCTTTTAAAAGTTTCAATGTATTCCCTTGGTCTGTCCAAGGAGAATCAGTCCCAAACAGAATATACTCAGAAGGATGAGAAAGAATCAATTCCCTTGATCTTTTTTTATCAAGAAATTCAAGCGAAAAAGATATCTCCATATAAATCTCTTTGCCTATAATAAATTTTTTAACATTTTCCCAATCCTCCCACCCTCCAAGATGTGTTGTAATTAGTTTTAATTTCGGAAATGTTTTCTTAATATTTATAACCCTTTCAGGGTCTGCAATTTTTATTCTTTCAAAGGCGAAATCAAATCCTGTATGTAAAACAAGTATTAAATCTTCTTCACAAATTTTTTCATAAATTTTCATCATTTTTTCTTCATCAATCACAAATTTTTGATAATATGGATGCAGTTTTATTCCTTTAAACCCTTCTTTCTTTATTTCTTCTATTCTCTTTAATGCAAGTGGATCATCCTGATGAAAAGATAGAAAAGGTATAATTCTATCTGAGATTATCTCTTTTGACCATTTTAATATTGACTCATATTGAGTTATTTTTGTTGCTATTGAACATATAACACTTTTTTCTATTCCATATTTATCCATAGAAGAAATTAAAGAAGAAATTTTACCATCAAGCACTGCCTTAATTTTCCCTTCTTGTTCAAGTAAAGGGATTGCTTTTTCTGCTAAATTATCTGGGAAAGCATGTGTATGAATATCTATTATTTTCATATTTTCCTTTTCTTTTCTCTCATTTCATCCGTTATTATTATATCTCTTTTTTCTGTTTTTAAGATATCTGGATTTACAAAAGAAAGTAAAACAGGATATCTCTTCTCAACAGGTAAAATTTCAAATTTTTTATGTGGCTCAATTTGATACCAATATGCAGTTGAAGAGTAATCATTCTGTGTATGATTTCCATGTCCAGCTTCAATTGTTACTTTAATTGATTTTTTAAAATGGACTGGATTTGTCAGATGAAAAATATAAGATGTCTGATATCCTCCCTGCAATTTTCCATCGTAAAGATTATGACCAAAAATAGAAAAGTTTTCAAAAATTGAAGAACCATTAAATAAAAAAGCATTATTCTGCATTCCCCATGCCTGATTTAAATAGTCCTCACTCCCTGTTCCATGTAAGTCAGGTGGCCACTTATACCCATCTACCCAAATCATATCATCTCCCTCTCCCCACCAAGTTCCATGAAAATTCGTAACTGAAATATTACATCCGATATAATGACCAATCCCTTCTGCATAAAGTATTTCATAATTATTTTTATAAGCAACTTCTTCTTTATTTACTATATTTGCTTCAGGAGTATTAACAGGAATTTCTGGACCCCAGCCAGGAGTTGGGTTTTCTCTTTTCCAACATGCATGTAAATAAGCAATATCGTCTTCTAAATCATTCTCATAAATTTCATAATCAATATAAAAGTACTGGTTATATGGTTGATTACCTTCATTTTTTATCTCAATTCTTGCATTTTTTCTAAAAGGCATTGGTAGATAACAGTTTAATGCACATCCAGCACCGAATTTATAAGGAGTTGAAGTAGAAGCAGTAAACGGAATTGAACAAAAAGAATTAACAAGAGAATGTCCAAGACAGAAGAAATCTCCAAGAGGAACAAGAATACTTGGATTTTCTTCTCCATCCCAATAAAATTTTAAAACTACCTCCCTATAAAGGAATAAAGAACCTCCTTGGGTCATCCAGATATGAGTTATACATCCAGGTCCATCAATTTCAGCCAATACTTTTGTTTCACCTGGTTCTATTCTCCATGCGTCTCTATTTCTTCCTTCAATATCATAACTTGAAATTCTTTTTGTCTTTGCTTTTTTAATTCTACATATATCAAAAAATAAATTTCCAAACATTTTTGCCTCCCTTTTTTCATTTAATATAATCTTTCAAATTTTGGAATTCAATAGGGATTTCGTTTTTATTAATCTCTAACAAGTTTTTCCATAATTCTTTAGATTTTTTACTCAATTGATTTATTGGATATGAACACAAAGCATTATATAAAATCTTTGGGTCTTTGTAATATATAGCATCTGCAAGTAATGTTTGATGTTGGGAAATTGAAGAAATTAAACCAAACATATTTTCAGGGATAAAGAGATTTTCAACTGGTTTTATATTTCCACTTTCAATTACTTGAGAATATTCAAGAACAAATCTTTCTGGAAAACTTTTAACAGAATTTTTGTTCAACTGGCTTGTAACTATTTTTTCTTTTTTTCCCACTAATCCCCTTATAATCTTCACGAAAATACTATTTTTATCCCTCTTTAGATTTAAATCTTTCAATCTTTTCCATCCTCTTTCCCAAAAATCTTCATCAAGATTTTTTTTTGCCAATGAGAAAAAATTTTTATCTAAAATTTCCTTCCTTTTCTCCCACTTTTTAATTTCTTTTTTTATTTCTCTCAATGTTTTTTTCCTTCTGTTTCTCAGTTCTTCCTGAAGAGTTTCTTCATAAAAAAGGTGACACATCCCATCTCCTTCTGTAGAAAAGAGCAAAACACCAAATTTTTTATAAATCTCTATTACTCTCTCAAGTCCCTTTTTAATAACTCCTTTTGTTTTTTTACTCCACAAATTACTAAATTTTAATTTTCTGTTTTTTTTAGAAATTGATTGATTTAATAATTCAAAAAGGTCTTTTTCTTTATATCTGCCCCTTAAAATAAAACTTAAATGATTAACACCACAAACATCAACATCAAAATCAGAACTTTCTTCGTCTTTCCCAAATATTAATCTATTTAAATCCCACATATGATTTGTATAACCAGCACATATACCCAAACATTTTATCTTTGTGTAATTATTAACAAGAGCACTTATAACAGCAACAGGATTAACAAAATTTGCTAAAATTGCATTAGGACAATATTTCTCCATTTTTTTACATATATCAAGAATTATAGGACCACCTTTTAAAGCAAGAAAGGCACCATTAAATGAAATATTGTCAGAACTATGAAATCCATAATCAAGTGATATTTCATTACCAAGTATAAAGGAAAAAATTGTTCCTGGCATAAAAACAGTTGAAACAAAATCTGCTCCATCAAGAAATTCTTCAAGGGTTCCATCCCAAAGTAACTTACAATTTACCTTTTTATATTCAGGTGTCTTTTCTATCAATCTTGCTATCCCTTCTGCCCTTTTTTTATTTATATCATATAAACAGATTTCAAAATCAGTGTTAATTTCATTTTCACCAATAATACCTCTTATAATTCCAAGATGTCTATGTGCTCCACCACCAATAAATACAAGTTTCATATCTCCTCCTAATTTCACAATTCATAGAAAAATTAAAATCCATCAATTCTGAAAAGTCAAATTTTTTTGACATAATATATGAAAATAATAAAATTATTTCAAAGGATGAAGTTATGAAAGATTCATCAGAAATAAAGAAAACTGAAGAATTTTCTTTCAATTCCTCCAACATAATAGAAATTGTTATTATTGAACAATTTCTTTCTATGTTTCCTAAACTTCATTTTAATTATTCAATTATTTCTGTAGCAACAAGAATTTTAGATAATTTTGATTGAAGAAAAAGGGAGTAAAAATGAAAGTAGCAATAAGTGAAGGAAAGGGTGATATAAATTTAGTAGATATTCCTATACCTGATATAAATGATTATCAATGTCTATGTAAAACACTTGCCTGTGCAACCTGCTCTGGGACAGATTTAAAGATAATTGATAGAAAAATCTTCTGGTGTAAAAACTATCCTGTTATTCTCGGACATGAAAGTGTTGGAGTTGTTGTTAAAAAAGGTAAGAAAGTGAAATATATCAAAGAGGGAGATATCTTTTTAAGAACAACTTGTGTCTATCCAGGAGAAAGATATTATAATTATTTCTCTGCGATTGGAGGATTTTCAGAATATGGAATAATAACTGATCTAAAGGCATTGAAAGAAGAAAATAAAGATGCTAAAATTCCAAATTATACAATTTATCAACAAAAGATACCTGAAGATTTAAATATTTCACCAGTAGACGCAACAATTTTTATAACTTTAAAAGAAACATCAAGTTTTATTTTCAATATAGGAGCAAAGTTTCAAAGTTCAATTTTAATCCTTGGTTCAGGCCCTGTGGCAATGGGAATGGTTTATTTTGCAAAATTGATTGGCTGTCAACCTGTTATTGTTGCTGGAAGAAATCAGAAAACATTAAATTATATAGAGAAAATCGGTGCTGACTATATTATAAACACAAATCAAGAAAGGATTGAAAAGATAAAGGAAATAACAGATGGAAAGGGAGTTGATTTTATAATTGATACTACAGGAGATAAAGAGTTTGTTTTGAAAACAATCTCACTATTATCTAAAAATGGTAAAATTGCTCCATATGCGAGTTACGAAGAGGGTGATCCATTCAAAGATAATGAAAAAAACGAGAAATTTATATTTACAGGACCATCTGAAGAAAAAACTCATAATTATATATGTGAACTTACAAAGAAAAATATTTTAAAACCACAACTTTTTTATTCCCATGTTTTACCCTTTAAAGAAGTTAAGTATGGATTTAAATTGATAAGAGAAAAACAAGGTTTTAAAGTTGTTTTTAAAATGGAGGGATAATTATGAAAGTTAAAGGTTTAATTTTTCCTGAAGTAAATAAATTTGAAGTATCAGAATTAACACTTGGTCAAATCGGCGAGGAAGATATAAAAGTAAGGACAATAATTTCTGCAATATCTCCTGGGACAGAAAGATGGATTTTGAAAGGGAAACATATAGGAACTAAATTTCCATGCGCACCTGGTTATCATAGAATAGGAATAGTTGAAGAAGTTGGTAAAAATGTAAAGTGTTTTAAAGAAGGAGATATTGTTTATGGAACAGATAATAAATGGAAAGAAAATGTTTACAGGATGTGGGCAGCACATGTTTCTTACTCAATAGGAAATTATAAAAATTATTTGTTTATCTCTTCTAAAATGCCTGATAAATTTGAACTTGAAACAATTGTATTTACTCAACTTTCAGCAGTTGCAACAAGGGGAATAAAAGCACTTAAAGGAAAACCAAAAGGAAAAATAGTTATAATTGGTGCTGGCTTCCTTGGTTTATGCGCCTGTCAACTTTCTATCTATAGAAATATGATTCCAGTTTTAATTGACAAAGACCTTGAAAGAGTTGAATTTGGCAAAAAATTTACGAATTTTTCATTTTCAATTGATGATAAAAATATTGATATGAAATTAAAAGAGATTGCACCTGAAGGATTTGACTATTTATATGATACTGCCGGGGTTCCAGAAACGACTGATAAACTTGTTAAATTTATGAAATATAGAGGAAAACTCTTATTTCAGGCACAATATTTTGACAAAGAAAGAAGTGCTATTGACCTTGACCAGATAAAGATAAGAGAATTAACTATAAAAACTACAACAGGAATAGATACAATCAGTTTTTATGAGACACTTGATTATATAAGAAAAAGAATAATAAAAATTTCAGAAATGATTACTCATAGATTTACAGATAATGAATTAGAAAAAGGTTTTGAAATATTAAAAGAAGGCAAAGAATTTAATCTTGGAATTCTTTTTTGGTGGAAATAAAAAGGAGGGATTATGGAATATAAAATAACTGACAGTGAATTTAAAATGAGATGGGAAAAAGTTATAGAAGGGGTTAGAGAAAAAGGACTTGATATTTTAATTGCTCATTCAAATGAAGCAGATTTTGCAAATGTAAGATACCTTTCAGATTATTGGTCTATATTTGAGACATGTGGAGTTGCAATATCAAAAACAGGCAAAATTGCTTTGCTTATAGGGTCTGAAAGCGAGACATTTGCAAAAGAAGTAAGATAAAAAAGGTTTATAAAATTCTCCAATACAGGGAAAGTGTGGAACCAAATTAACCTGATATGAAACCTGATGATTTTAATATTGTTTTTAAAGAACTTGTTGGAAATAATGTTAGAAAAATTGGAATTGCTGGATACCAAATATTTCCTCTACTAGTTTATGAAGCAATAAGAAATGCTGCTTTTGATGCTGAAATAATAAAAAGTGATGAAATAATAGATAATTTAAGGATAATAAAAAGTGATAATGAATTAAAAATTATGAAAAGAGCATTTGAAATATCAGAAATTGCATTAGAAGAAACATTAAAATCTATAAACCCAGAAATGACTGAACTTCAAGTTGTTGGGATTATAGAAAAAATAATTTATGAAAATGGAGCAGAATATGAAGGACATCCCCAGTATGTTCTCTCAGGCAAAAATTCAACTCATGCAATAGGAAGACCAAAATATGAAAAACTTGGGAAAAGTAGAGTAATTCAATTGAATATTGGAGCAAGAGTAAGTGGATATTCTTCAAGTATTGGTAGACCAATCTGTATTGGTAAATTGAAATCTGAAGATAGGAGATTGGTTCAGGCAGGTCTTGATATGCATTTAAAAACAATTGATTGGATTAAAGAAGGAATAAAAGCAAATGAAATTGTTAAGAAATTTTATGAGTATGGAGAAAAACTTGGAGTTAGTAAGAATATACTTTATGGACCCTGTCATGGAATAGGTATGATGGAAGTTGAAAAACCTTGGATGGAACTAACATCTGAATATTATCTTCAAGAAAATATGACATTCCAAGTTGATACATTTTTATATTGTGAAGAATTTGGTTTAAGATGGGAAAATGGTATTGTAGTAAAAAATTATGGAGCAGAACTTCTTTCTAAAAAATTAACAGAAATAATAGAGTTATAAAAAAGGAGTTTATATGAGATATGAATTGATGTTTCCTGATGATTTAAGAAAAGCAATTAAAAAAAATATTCCATTTGTTATACCTGTTGGAGTTCTTGAATATCATTCTGAACACTGTGTTTTTGGTGTTGACACAATTCTTATTATAAAGGCACTTGAGATTATTGAAAAGGAAATTGATATAGTTATATGTCCACCTTTTTACTATGGCTCAGCAAGTTATGCTGTTGAACCACCAGAAAATAATGGAACAATACATATTTCAAACAATACAGTTTATACTTTTGCAAAAGACCTTTTTAAATCTATGCTTCGTATAGGAATTAGAAATATACATATATTTATTCATCATCAAAGTGAAAATTTTGTTGATGGCATGCCAACAGACCTTGCATTTAAATTTGCTGCAAGGGAATCAATCTTTGAGTATCTTGAAAAGGTATATGGAGAAGGATGGTGGGGAAAAGAACAAATGAAAGAATACTATAAAATGCAAAAAGAAGGAACTGATCCATTCAGATGGATAAAAATTCATCCTTTTATAGATGAGGAAGTACAAAAAAAATTCCCCATTGACCATTCAGGAAAACAAGAAACATCTCTTATGCTTGCTTTTTACCCAGAAGGTGTTGATATGAAGAAATTTAAAGAAAGATGGTACAGTAAAGGAGCAAAAGAAGCATCTTTAGAATATGGACTTAAAGCAAAAGAGATTATTTTAAAGAAGATGAAAGATAGATTGATGAAATGAAAGAAATATTTAAGATAAGAATTATAAGGTCACCTTATGGTGATTTCTATGGCAAAGATATAGAAAACTCAATAAAAAACCATCCTGACTGGTATCTTGAAGAAATATCAAAAGAAGGTTTTAATGCTATTTGGCTTCACTGTATATTAAGAGATATTGTTTCTTCTGATTTATTTCCTGAATTTGGCAGAAAAGAAAAAGAACAGATAAAAGCATTAAATAAATTTGTTGAAAAAACAGGAAAATATGGATTAAAAGTATTTTTATATCTATGTGAACCAAGAGGATTTCATGAAAATGACCAATTCTGGAAAAAACATCCTGATGTAAAAGGACAATCGTGCGAATTTTATAATATAGGGAATTTTTCTGGTAAATATTATGCTTTATGTTCATCTACACAAAAGGTAAAGGATTATCTCTATCAAAGCAGTTATAAACTTTTCAAAAAAGTTGAGGGATTATCTGGTGTATTTATGATAACTGCAAGTGAATTTAATACTCATTGCTATTCACATTATCCAAAATGGCGACTGAAATTTGCTGATACCTTAACAGAAGAATGGGCAAGAAAAAAATTTGAGTGTAAAAGATGTGAAGAAAGAGAAGCATATGAAGTTGTTGCTGAAATAATAACTCTGATAAATAAAGGGATAAAAGATGCAAATCCAAAAGCAGAAGTAATTGCATGGAACTGGTCATGGTATATAATTGAGCCAGATCCTCAGGAAAAACTTATAAATAAAATCCCTGAAGATGTAATAATTATGGGAGATTTTGAGAGGGGAGGATATAAAAAAGTATTAGGAAAAAGATTAGAGATAGATGAATATAGTTTATCATATACAGGTCCATCTCCAAGATTTAAAAAATTATTCTATATTGCTAAAAAAAGAGGAATGAGGATTACTGCTAAACTTCAAATTGGTTCAACTCACGAACTTGTAACAGTCCCCTATATACCTGTTTTATATAAAATTGCTGAAAAACTTTACAAATTGAAAAAGATTGGTGCTGATGGATATTTGGGTTGCTGGATTTTTGGAGGGAATATCTCTCCTATGAGTAAAGTAGCAGGTAAAATATCCATCTTTTCTTTTTTATCTCTATCAAAAGCAGTAAAACAAATTGCAATTGAAGAATTTGGGAAAAAACAGGCAGAATATGTAATCAAAGGATGGAAACAATTCTCATATGCCTGGAATTTTTACCCTTTTAGTATCCCTTTCCTTTACTTTTCCCCAATAAATTACTCAACTGCATATCCTTTTAAAATTTCAGATAAAGAAATTAAAGCAATTCCTTCATGGCTACCACTTCCAAGAGATAAACATCAACATATAATTTCAGGAGATAACCTTAAAGAATGGATCAAACCTTTTAATTCTCAGTTTGTAATAAAAGCATTCAAAAAACTCATTTCAGAATGGCAAAAAGGAATAGATGTTCTAAAGGAAGGTGAAAAATATTTTAAAGATGATAGATATAAAAAAGAAGTTGATCTTGCGATCCATATATCTCTACTGATAAAAAGTATTATCAACATAATTAAATTCTATGAACTACTAAAAAAATATAAGGAAGGACAAAGAAAAGCAGATTTAAAAAAATTGCTATTAGAAGAATTGTCAATTGTAGAAAAAGATAGAGAGATTATAAGAAGGAATAAAGATT
Organism: Candidatus Ratteibacteria bacterium; assembly: GCA_046296715.1. Lineage (GTDB taxonomy): Bacteria > Ratteibacteria > UBA8468 > B48-G9 > JAFGKM01 > JAMWDI01. The sequence goes on along the minus strand of JBKBIN010000016.1, from coordinate 10,049 downwards.
TTGGCTATCATCCTGAAGCAAATGAATATTTTATAACAGAAAAAGACCTGACATATAAGATAAAGATTCTTGAAGAACAAATTAAAAAATTATAAATTTAAAAATGGCATTTCCCACCTACGAGGTGGGCGTTGGAAAATATTGATAATTGCTTTTAAAGAAAAGGAGGAAAAAATGAAGGCAGAAGCAATTGTATTTGAAGATGTTAAGAAAGTGGAAGTTAAAAGCGTTGAATTGCCTGATATAGAAAATGACGAAATTGTTGTTGAGGTTATAAGAAGTGGAATAAGTGTAGGAACTGAAAGATGGGCTCTTTTAGGATTAAGACCAGATGTTGTTTTCCCAATGGTTCCTGGATATCAAGGGATAGGAAGGGTAATAAAAGTAGGAAAAGATGTTTCAAATATTGAGACAGGAGACATTATCTATTTTGTTCGTTCAAGATTAAAAATTCCTTACAGAGCATGGAGTGGAACCCATCTATCAAGAGCGATTGTAAAATTAGACCCTTATTGTATAAAGATTGGAAAAGATATTGATGATAAAACAATTGATAATTTAACTTTATCTGCTCTTTCTGCTGTTGCATGTAGAGGAATTGAAATGGCAAAACCATCTCTTGGTGAAAAATGTCTTGTTGTTGGTCTTGGATTTATAGGGCAAATGGCATGTCAGATAATGAGATTGAAGGGTTGTTATGTTGTTGGTGCTGATATTATAGAAAAAAGAGTTGAAATAGCTAATAGATATAGTTGTGAAGTTGCTGTAAATGTAAAAGATAAGGATTTTGTTGAAGAAATTAAAAAGATTGAAAATTCATTTGATATTATAATTGATACAACTGGAAGTGATAGAATGCTAAATGAAGAGATAAAACTTCTAAAATGGGGAGGGAAATTTATTTGGCAAGGATGGTATCCTGGTGATTCAAAAATAAATTTTCATAATTTTCATGCAAAACTTGCAACTGTCTATATGCCATGCTATTTTAGTTATGAAGCATTAAATCAATCAATTAAGTGGATAATCAATAATAAATTAATTATCTCTCCTCTTATTACTCACAAGGAAAACTATAAAAAAGCAAAACAAATTTATAACACAATCTTAAATAATCCAGAACAAATTCTTGGAGTAATTTTTAACTGGGAAAAATGAATTCAATAATTAGAATTTTCTTTAAATATTTTAACTGCGTAAGAATAGGTTTTAAAATTTACAGTAGGTGGAACTGAATGGTCTGAATGAAAAAAATACGGAATTTTCAACTCTTTTAAATTTTTAATTTTTGTTAGGACCTCCTGCTCTACTTTATTCAAATCATTTTTTCCAAGGACAACAGCATTTATATTCCCCATATATGAAATTTTCCTACCATATTCTTTTGCAAGTTCTACAACATCTAAACCAGCCTTTGCCTCCATAGGTTGAATACAGTCAATTCCTATCTCAATAAATAAAGGAATTGCTTTTCTTATATCTCCATCAGTATGTAAAATTACAGGCAATCCATAATCTTTAAAAAAACTTATAAGTTTTCTTTCATAAGGTAGTATAACCTCTTTAAGTGTTTGTGGAGAACAAAAAAGTCCTTTTGAATAACCAAAATCTTCATATAAGAAAAATCCGTCAGGAATCCCTGCTTCTCTGAATAAAATCTCATAATGTCTTATATAAAAATCTGTATAAAGATTACAAAAATCTTTTATCCATTCTGGTTCAACAAGTAATGCAGGCAAAAAATTCTGATCTCCAATAGTTGCCCTTAAAAGTTCAAATACAAACACATTACCATAAACAGAAAATTTCTTTTTTTCTTTTGCATTTTCTAAATTTTTTTTAATCTGATTAATATCTCCCAATCTTTCAATTTTTGTCTCAAAAAGAATCTCTCTATATTTTTTCCATATTTCTGGTGTTTTAATTTCAAAATCAATATGTTCAGGTGTTCCACTTTTATTTTTCCACCATTTTAAAATTGCACCCCTTGAATCTTTAATTATCTGCCATTGATCTGTCTCTTCAATAATTTCTCTCCTACCAGGGAATAAAGAAGTATCAAACCAACCTCCACATCCAACAATATCATAATCAAAATAATCTAAAGGATTTACTGGCTCAATATATTCTCCTTCTTTCTCAACATTTATATATCTTCCTGTATTCTCATCCCATCTTGTTTCTCCTTGCTTTTTATAAACTTTTTTTGTTGGATATCCTTCCTTTACCCAGTTTGATAATGTTTCGGGCCAGAAATGTTCATAGATTCCCATTCTATCAGGCAATTCTTTTTTAATTAACAACATACTAACTCTTTCTCTTGAATCCATTTTTCCCTCCTATTTAAAATTATAAAAATTATAATTTATAGAGTTTACTTTAAAAGTAAAAATTTGTGAAACAAAAAATAAAATACTGTTTTAATAATTAAAAACAAAAAAATAAGTGCTGGATTTCCTGTTTCATCAAGAAAACTTTATTTAAATGGGAAAGAGGTAACAAAAAATACACTTGAATGGGGACAGGGACTTGTTGTTTCAGAAGATGAAGAAAAAGAACCAGGTCCAATTTATATAGGTAATAACGACAAATTAGATAAAGGTCTTTCTGGATTAATAGATCAGGTTAGAATTCATAAAAATGTATTTAAATTTTGGGAAAAAGAAGATTTAATTTGGACAGATATTGAAAAGAAAAGAGAAATTTATAAAGAAAAACCATATTTTATTGGGAAACCATTCCTACATTTATCACTTGATGGAACTGAAAAACCAGATATATCTGAAAAAGAAAATTTAAAAATTTCTGTTAAAGGAGAAGGATACTTAAATGGAATAAGAGGGAAAGGGTACTTAGGACAGGTTTCAATAAAAGGAGAAAAGATATTAAATTTTGACCAAGGAACAGTTGAATTCTGGGTGTATCCATATGGAATTAATAACTGGTCAGATTATAATGTTAGATTTGTTTGGACAGGATGGGGATTTACTTTTTATATTTTCAATGGAGGGACTCCTTATCAACCACTTTCATTGTACTTCAGAAAAGACGATAATTCTCTTCATTTTGTTAACTGTTCAAGAGATATAGATGTATATGAGGGAAAATGGTATCAATTCATAATTACATGGAAAGAGAAAGAAATAAATATATATATTGATGGAAAAAAAGTAGCAGAAAGTAATGCCTTCCCTATAAAAAGTAGATTTAACAATGGATTTACAAATGAAATTGGTTTTGGTAATGGGATAATAGATGAGATTTATCTATATGATTATGCATTAACAGAAGAAGAAGTTAATAATGCTTACTGGAGATATAAAGACCATTCAAAATTAATAAAGGATATAAAACCAAAGATAGCAAAACTTAATTTCCAAATTATGCCAGGACTTAAAAAATTTTATTATGAAGTAGTATCTATAAAAGAAGAGATTGAGGATATAAATATAGTTATAAAAAATGAAAAGGGAGATAATTTTTTAAACATAAAGGAGAAGTTAAGCAAAGAAGAGAAATGTATAAATCTAAATGAAATTCCAGAAAGTAATTATGAAGTTGTTTTATATGTGAAAGAAAAAGGAGGAAAAGATTTTAAAGAAGTTGATAGAAAAAGTTTTTTAAGGAAAAAATTTATCTGGGAAAACAATAATCTTGGAATAACAGATAAAGTTTATCCACCTTTTGAACCAGTAAGGATTGAAAATAATAAAGTGAAAGTAGTTTTAAGGGAATACTATATGAATGGTTTTGGTTTATTTGATAAAGTAATAACAAAAGGAAGGGATATATTAGCAGAACCAATAATTATAAAAGGAAAAACAGAAAAAGGAGAAATAAAATGGAAAAGTGTAAAAGGTAGATTTATTGATAAAAAAGATACATACTGTATTTATCAGGGATTAGCAGAATCTGAGTTTTTAAATTTAACGACAAAAACAACTATAGAATTTGATGGATGTGCAAAAATAGAAATGGAAATTGAACCAAATGAAATAAAAGAAAAGATTGAAAATTTATACATAGAGATCCCATTAAAAGAAAAAGAAATTTTATTATTCCATGCAGTTACAGATGGTCCAAGGATAAACTATTCAGGATATTTACCAGAAGGAGAAGGAATAATATGGGATGGTTCAAAAGCAAAAAAAGGGAAATCGTGGCTAAATAATTTTGTTCCATATATCTGGCTTGGAAAAGAAGAAAGAGGAATTGCATGGTTTGGAGAAAATGATAAAGGATATATAACAGAGAAAAATTATCAGAAACCAAATGAAACAAAACCAATTCAGGAAATAGAAAGAAAAGATGGGAAAGTAATTTTAAGAGTATATTTAATTAATATGCCAGTTATACTTGAAAATCCAACAAAACTTATTTTTGGTCTTCAAGCAAGTCCAACAAAACCAATGCCAGATAACTGGAGAAAGGAATTACCTTATATCCCTGGAGGACTTTCAGTAACACCATGGGGAGGATTACATTGTTCATATCAGGGGCCTTATAAAAATGATTGGCAGATAGTTGACAAAATACTTGAATGTAGAGAAAAAGGGAAAGTTGATGAAGAAACAAAAAAATGGTTTGAAGAGTATAACAAAAAATATAATCCACCACCAACCTATGGGATATGGAATTGGATAAGTAATGTTTTACATTTTGCAAGAAGGGCAGCAGATGTTGGCATTGAAAAACCAATAGCAGTTTATCAAGAAGAAATGGCTGCAAGTACAATAAGAGATGAATGGAAAACATATCAAGATGAATGGACACTTGATGCATATTTATACAAAAGGGAATGGCCAGATGAAACCATTTTATGGAAAGGGCATTCAAATCCATCAGCAGGAGTTAATTTTTGTAAAAGTTATCAAGATTTTGGAGTTTACTTTGCAAATGAATGGTTAAAAAGAGGCGTTAGTTTGTACTGGGACAATACATATCCAAAAGTTTCCTACAATTACAGAACAACTAATGCTTATAAAGTAGATGATAAAATACAGCCCTGTTTAATAATTTGGAATCAGAGGGAGTATCAAAAAAGAGTGTGGAATCAACTATGTTATTGGAGAGAAAAAAGGAAAGAACCTCTTGAATGGACTCTTCATATGACAAATACACTTATTTTACCTATTCATACATTTGGAACTGCAAATTTAGATCATGAATTAGAAAGTACAAAACCATTCTCGCCTGACTGGTTAAGAACTGAAACAATTGGTCTTCAAGTTGGAAATTATCCTTTAACTCTATATCCTATAAGTGGAAATAAAAATGAAATAATTAAAAATTTGCCAAAAGAAACTCAAGAAAAAATAGAATGGGTGATGAGAATGGTTCATGAAATACGAAGGGATAATAATAAATGGGAAAATATTGTAAGGGAGTTCGGATATGGAAAAGAAAATATAGAAGTAAGAAATTACTGGGAAGAAGAACCAATATTAGAAGTAAACAATGAAAAAGTAAAGTGGATAGGAATGATAGATAAAGAAAAACAGGAAGTTGTTATTGTATTTGCAAGTTGGTCTGAAAAGGATGAAGAAATTGAAATAAAAGTAAATGAAAAAAATATTGGCTTTAAATTAAAAGGAGAAATTATAGATATAGAGACAAATGAAAAATTAATAAAGAATGTAAAATTGTTTGGTCCTTATGGTTCAAAAATAATAAAAATCAACTAAAAGCTCTTTAAAAACTTAAAAAATAAAAGAAGAAAAATAAATCTTGACAGATTTATTAAGAAAGGAGGAGAAGATGAAAAAAACTTTTTATTTATTGGTTGCGTTTTGCTTCTATTTATATTCTCAGGATTTTTATCATATTCCTTTGATGAAAAAAACGCCTAAAATTGATGGATTTATAGATGTAAAAGAATGGGAAGAAAGTATAAGATTTGATGGATTTTCACATGGTGGAAAACTTGAACCAAGAAGAGTTATTGGATATATAGGAGCAAATAATGAAAATATTTATGTTGGAATAATGTCAGAACTTCCAGAAGAAGGAGAAATTGTAAAAAATATTAAACAGGAAACAGAAAAAATTGTTTTTGATGATGCTATTGAGATATGGATAGATCCATATGGTGAAAAAGAAGATGGTGTTACATTCCAGATGTTATGTAACTCTTTAGGTTATGCTTACTACTTAACACATCCAAGAGGGAATGTGAAACAAGAACAATTTTATGGATGGAAAGGAAATTATAAAATTGTTAATGGTTTTTATAACAATTGGTGGCATTGCGAAATTGAAATTCCGATTAAAAATCTTATAAAAGATAAAGAAATAACTGATGGATTGTGGCAAATAAATATCTGCAGAGATTTCAAACAACCATGGTCATGGGCATCTTTAGGGAATGAAAGTTATGCTTTTACTGCTGGTAATAAGATTTTCTTTAAATTTTCTAAAGATGATGGATTGATAACAAAACAAAAACATTTAAAGGACCCTTTATTTGGAGATATTGAATATATTGTTGAGTTTTATAATCCAACAAATAAGAAAATTGAGTTTAATGCAAACATTTTACTTAAAAGAGATGTTATGCCTGAAATATTAGAAAAAAGAGAATTTGTTTTAAATCCTGGTGAAAAAAACGAATTGAAAATAAGCGTTAAAGATTATGTAACAAATAAATTTGAACTTGAAACAAAAGTTTCTTCAAAAGATGGAAAGGATATATATTTTTCAAGAAAATATAAGTGGGATAATTGGAAAGAAGAAAAAGAAAAATGGCAAACCAAAAAAATAGAATTACCACCTATTGATTTTACATTTGCTTATTATCCATATTTAAACAAAATGAAGATACTTGCAGATATATCAAGAATTCCAGAAAATGCCAAATTTGAAAAAATGGATTTTAAAATAAGAAAGGAAGATAGTAAAGAAATTATAAAAGAATTCAGTTTTATTTCATCAGAATTTGAAAAGGGAAAATGTGAAAAGATTTTAGAAATACCACCTCTTTCAGGTAATTATGAAATTGTTGCTTATGTTGTTGGAAAAGAAGTTCCTACAGGTGAAATAATAAAGAAATTTGAAAGAAAAGTTTTTGAATGGGAGAAGAATAATCTTGGCAAATCAAGAAAAGTATATCCACCTTTTACTCAGATAAAGAAGATAGGAAATAAATTATATACAGTATTGAAAGAATATGAAGTAAATAGTTTTGGTCTTTTGAAATCAATAATTACAGAAAATCAGGAAAGGAATAATAAAAAACAGATACTTTCCGAAGAAATGAAGTATATATGTAAAATTGATGGACAGGAATATAAATCTGAAAAAGGAGAAATAAAATATAAAGAAATTTCTGAAGATAGGATAATTTTTGAGAGCAAATTCAATATAGGAAAACAATCTTTTTTATCAAAAGGAACGCTTGATTACGATGGAACTTTAAGAATTGATTTAACCATTCTTCCTTCAAGTCAACAAATTGAATCATTAATTCTTGAAATACCAATAAACGAAGAGATAGGGAAAATGATGCATGCTATGGCTGATGGGATAAGATCTCCTATCTTTACTGGCTATATTCCACAAGGAGAAGGAATTGTTTGGGATTCAACTAAAATTGTTCCTTCTTCATTCCCGAAGAATTTCTGTACATACATTTTCATTGGGACTCCAAAAAGAGGAATATCATGGTTTGCTGAAAATGATAAGGGATGGAATTGGGATCCTCAAAAACCAAATATGCAGATTTTAAGGACAAAAGGAACTGTTAAACTTCAAGTAAATTTTATCAATAAACCAATAAAAATAGAAAACCCACAAACAATTACTTTTGGTATTCTTGCAGCACCTGTTAAACCATATCTTTCGGGATGGAGACACAGATGGTTTACTGAAAAATTTTCTTTACTTGGAACAGATATAAACTGGTTTGCTCTTGGTGATTGTGGAAGTGTTTATCCTGCTGGAAAAGATATGTATTTATGGGAAATGCTAAAAGAGGGTAATAAAAGACAACTTTCAGATGAAGAAATAAATAAAGTTATTGAACAAGGGAAAAAATATTTTGAACCATATGGAAAAGATCGAGTTGAAAGTTTTATAGGACATGTGAGATATAATTTGAGAGCAAGATATGGAACAAAAATGGTATTTTATTATAATAGAGCATCATATGCAGCAGAAGAAGAATTCCAAACATTTATGGATGAATGGTGTTTAAATGATTATAATCCATACAGAGGTTCAAAAGGTATATGGGAGATAAAAATTGTTCCTACTGAATCTTATATAGACCATGCTTTATACTGGTATAAAAAATCTTTTGAAATAGCAGGAAATAAAGGAGTTTACTGGGATAATTACTTTTTTATCCCCTCTTACAATACAATGATGACTTCTGCATATAAAAAACAAGATGGAACAGTTATGCCTTCAATAGGTTTATGGGGATTGAGAGAACTTGTGAAAAGAACTTTTGTAATGATGAATGAACTTGGAATGGAACCAATTACAATGGTTCATATGACAAGCACACAAATTTTACCTTTATATTCATTTGCGACTGTTCAATATGATTGGGAATGGAAATATAGTCAAGGCGATGTGCAAACAAGATTTTCAAGAGAATATATACAACTTGTCTCAACAGGTGAACTCGCTGGAACATGGCCAGTATTACTTGGAGACCATGGTGCCCTTGCTTCTGATCCTTGGACACAGAAAACTTTCATAGGAGTAACACTTGTTCATGACTTACTTGGTCCTGTTTCTATATGGCAAAAGCAACTTAAAGAAATCTGGGATAAGTATAGAGTTCCTTTTCTTGAAATGGCAAAAAATGAAAATATGGTTGCTTATAGATATTGGGATGAAAAAAAACAACCAGTTTTTACAAAAAATCCTGATTTACCAGGTTTAGTTTATTCAATTCCAAAAAAGGAAGCATTATATGCTGTTGTATCTTACTATGATAAAGATGTTGTAGAAAAAGTTTATATAATTCCTGAAATTCTTGGTTTTAAAAATTACAAAGTTATTGATGTTGATAATGGAGAAATTGTCAAAGTTGAAAATAATACTTTTGAAATATCAATTAAGAAACATGATTTAAAAGTTTTTAAAATTGTTCCTGAATAAAAAGGAGGGGAAGGTGAAATTAAAACAATTTATGTTTTTTAATTTTTTACTTGTTATATGTCTTTTTTCTGAAAATTTACTTGTTCCAGATTTTCTAAAAGCAAATGTTGTTTACTATAATGGTTTTGAGAAAGAAGATGGTAAAGGAGAAGTTAATAAATGGAAACTTGAGGAAAAATTGAATAAAAATAATATTACTTCTGAAGGATTCATAGGTAAGGCATATTTATCTAAGGCGAATTGGAAAGATGGTGTTATATTAAAGTCAGATTTAATCTCTCCCCATAACCCAATCTCTATATCTGTTTGGTGGGCGTTAAAAGAAGACCATAAAGAAGGAGGTTCTTTTGAAATAATGTGTTTTAATGGAAAAGGATTTATTTCTTGTTTTGTTAGGGGTGGTGGCGGAGATCCTTGGTGTGCACTAAAAAAACCAGCAGGAATTCTTCAAGTTTATTATTTTGAAGGAGGACTTGAAAATATAAATGGAATTTATCATTATGACATAATGAATGCACTAAATTTAAAAAGTAAAAAATGGAATAATACTTTCTTAGTAATATCAAATGGAATTGAAATATCTTTATATCATAATGGAAAAAGATATGGCAAATGGACATTATCAAGACCTTTAAATGAAAACGATTTAATTAAGACATTATCATTCGGTTTTGCATGGGGTGAAGAAATTATAATTGATGAGATAATCATATATAATAGACCGTTAAAAGATGAGGAAATAGAAGAATACTATAAGATGATATCAGGATTAAAAGATATAATTTTAAAGTAAAGTTAGATTTGGATGATTTTGTTTTTCTCCATAGATTGGTTAGCGGAAAGGCATATTTTTAAAGTTTTCGTAGAATCAAAATAATCACTTTTTATGTTTCTTCTATTTTTACTTATCAAAGTTTCGATAAATGTTTTGTCTTCAAGAT
>JBKBIN010000015.1:0-30664 GCA_046296715.1 Candidatus Ratteibacteria bacterium | reverse complement strand
ATTCAATAGGTAAATTTTTAAAAACCTCAACTATAACAGTAGAAAAATTTACTTCATATCTTGAAGAAGCAAATCTCATTTTTTTTATAAAAAAGTTTTCATATTCATTCAAAGAACAAGAGAAATCTGCAAGAAAATTGTATGCAATAGATATAGGTATTGCAAATTCAATTGGGTTTAGATTCAGTGCAAACTTTGGCAGATTGATTGAAAATTTAGTAGGCATAGAGTTAAAGAAAAGGCAAAATCTTAATCCCAATTTAGAAATTTACTATTTTCACCACAACAATAAAGAAGTAGATTTTGTTATAAAAGAAGGATTAAAAGTGAGAGAATTGATACAATGTTGCTGGAATATAAATGAGTTTGATGTGAAAAGAAGAGAATTAAAGCCACTGATTGATGCTATTGAAAAATTTGATTTGAAAGAAGGGATTGTTATAACTGATGATTATGAAAATCAGGAGAAAATAAATGGCAAAATCATTAAATATATTCCTTTATGGAAGTGGCTTTTAAATGGTGGTTAATTATGGTAAATGTCGGAAAAGTAGATCCGCTAAATAGAAGATTGTGACCTGCTCCAATATATGTTAACTAATTGAGTAATTGGTCAAATGGTTAAAGGCAAAATGAGAAAAGTGAATTTAAATGGAAAATTAAAACAACTTGTTTTTTAGTGTTTCATATGATATAATAAAATTAATGAAATTTCTTGATGTTTACAAATTTCAAGTTATTACTAAATTTATTGAATCAGCAGTATTTCCAGAATATAAAGGTGCCACATTAAGAGGTGCTTTTGGGTTAACTTTTAAAGATATTGTTTGTCTAAATAAGAAACTTCCTAATTGTGAAATTTGTTTAATTTCTTCAAATTGTGTTTACAAAATTCTTTTTGAACCAAATATTTCTAAAAAAAATAAAGCAATTGATATACCTTGTCCTTTTATACTTGAACCACCATATGACACGAAAACTGATTATAAAAAGGGAGATATATTTGAGTTTTCCTGTATAATAATTGGAAAGGCGATAGATTATTTCCCTTATTTTGTCCTTGTATTTAAAGAAATTGGTCAAAGAGGAATAGGTATAAAAGGAAAAAGAGGAAAGTTCAAATTAATAAAGATAAAAAGTTCAAATAGGATTATCTATGATTCACAAACAGACATCTTAAAAGAATTCAAAAAAGAGATTAAACTTAATACACCAAAATTAAAATATGATACAATAACTTTAAAATTTATCTCACCAGTTAGAATTAAAATAAAAGGCAAACTTATAACCACCCTACCCTTTTCTTTATTTATAAAGACACTTTTAAGAAGAATCTCTCTTTTATCCAGATATTATTGTGACCAAAATAAAATTATTGAGAACTATGAACAACTTCTTAAAGATGCAAATTCAATACTTACTCTTAACTCAAATCTAAAGTGGTATGACTGGCAAAGATTTTCTTTAAGGCAAAAACAATTTATGAAACTTGGTGGATTTACAGGAACTATTACATATAAAGGAGACCTAAAAAAATTTCTTCCATTTATAAAAATTGGTGAGATTATTCATATTGGTAAAAATACTTCTTTTGGTCTTGGGAAATATGTGATAGTATAAAGTTAAAGTATTTTAAGAAGAAGTTTTAAAAAGTGTCAGTGAAAAAAATTAGATTTTTAATTTAAAAAGGTTAAATTCCCTTTCTTTTAATGGAATGTAAAGAGTATGAATTTTAGTTTTTATCGTTTTGTCCTTTTCAATTAGAGGTTTGATATTTGATACAGGTTTATTTAGTTTGACTGTTAATAAGGTTTCTTCAGAACTAAAATTTATTGCTATTAAGTAAAAAAAATTATCTTCTCCCTTTATTAAAATTGTCTTTATTTCTTCTGAGTTTGTTTTTATTGAGATTTTAGATTCTTTTGCTTTTTCATATGTTTTTTCTGCTGTTATTCCTGTATATAAAAGACAGGCAATATCAATGAGTTTTTCATCTTCTTTGATTGGAATAAGTCCACTTTTGTAAGGATAACAGATTTCTTCAATATAAAGTCCTGAATCTATTACTTGACTTTCATATTGTGAAAGATTTAAACCTGCTTGTCCAATAGATGGTCTTTTAATATAGAAACTGTCTGAACCATAAATTCCAACTATTCCAATACAATTATCTATATTTATCCAATTAGATTTTATTTTTACTACTTCCTGTCTATTTCTTTCTTTTTTTAGTTTTATTTTTTTCTCATCAGAATATATATAACGAATGCAGTCGTTAAAGATATCATTTGGAAGATTGAAAAGTAGACCTTTTACTTCTCTAATATATCCGAATTTCTTTGATATAAATCTTTGAATAACAAGTGTTGTTGTATCATCTGGTAAACAAATAAAAAAAATTATGTTTTCACTTAAGATTTCTTGGCTTCTTCCTTCTTCAATAAAGTTTTCAGTTATTATTTGTGTTTTTCCAGTTGTGGCAAAACCTCCTTCAAAGATATATTCCTTATGGTCCAAAATTTTATGGTAATTATTTCTGCCAGTTCCTATAATAATTCCAGAAAGATTGTTTTTCCATTCAACTATATTACTTTTGTCCTTAGGTAAACACAATCCCTGAGGCGGTTGAGCAGATAACCAACAAAAAGAGTTTATCCTTTTTTTACCTTTAATAAAAATAGCACCATGATAATTGTCATACCAGAAATTTTTTGTTAAAATCTTCCTTTGTTTTAGACCAATTTTTAATAAATTTCTCCAGTAAGCACCCATTGATAAAGTAACTGCTCTATCTGTTTCAAGACGTATATAGTATAATGGAGAAACTAATAACAAACCTTGCAATCTTTTTGAGAGAAAGGAGCCATCATTATTATAATCCATCTCTTTTTTAACTATTTCTAACCAACCCTTTTCAAATTCCAAACAATCCTTATCTCCAAGATAGTCCAAAATAAAAAGAAGTGTAGGAATAATATAATCCTGACAGTAACAATATCTAATTCTTGTATCACCCCCAATTCTTAATAATCTACCATCTGGCATGATAAAATTCTTTAAAACCTTCCAAAGTTTTTTTACATTTCTGTAAATAAATTCAGGTGGGTTTATGTTTTTCAATCTATATGTAAAATGTAAAATTGCCAAATTTGACAGACAAATTACCATATACCCGATGTTTAAGTATTTATGATGATTTAAAGCAAAACTATCAAAAAAGTTTGGCCCAACAAACCATTCTTTAATCTTTTTATTATTTATTTTTTCTTCTGAAAATTTGTCAGAGGGAATTGAAAGCCCATTAACTATAAATTGAATTGCTTTATCTATATATTCATCTTTTCTTTTTAGATCAGGATACATTAAAGTAGTTCTTAAAAGAAAGGAGCCATTCCAAATATTACTTTCAGGGTCATTATTTTCTACAAGTCCTGCTTTAACTTTACCTTTTTCTTCTGGACAACTTCTATAATATTGGTCAACAAGCCAGTCACTTTCTGAAATCATAACTTTTTTTAATAAAATTAGATCATTTTCAGTTAAATATTCCTTAATTGCTTCAAGACCATGCATTGCTCTTTCCAATCCCAAAACACTTATCCATGAGTGTCCCCATTTTTTTCCATCTGTACAATTTAATTCTCCTTCAATATGTGTCTGAAGAGAAAAACGGAGTAATTTTATCGCTTGTTCTTGTAATTTTTTTGACCTTAGTAAAAATGAAAGGACTGCTATTGTTCCAAATGCTTTTAAATTTGTCTGGACTGACCAGTTATCACTATATCCAGTGCCATAGAATGAGAGATCATTTCTTCCTTTTGGAGAATATAAAAAGTTTTTGTATGATTTTGTCCAATTTTTAAGCAATTTTAAATAATCAAGATAAGTTGTCATTTTTAAATTTTTTTACTATTTCAAAATGGCCTTTTAAAGGAATAATCTAAAATTTTCTTTTTCTGTTTTTTTACCGTTCTGTACGCTCCTTTTTTATAAGATGGATGCTGCAAATTCTTCTAAATATTTTTTTAAACTTTTTTTGCTTTCAGTTTCAACAATCAATCTTAATACAGGTTCTGTTCCTGAAGGTCTTATATGAATCCAGCCGTCTTTCCTAATTATCTTTATTCCATCTGATAAGTCAATTTTTTCTTTGTCATATTTTCTTTTTAATTTTTCCATTATCTGTTTTATTTTTTGAATTTGTATCTGGTATTTTTTCTTTTCCATATAATAAACAGGAAATTCAGAAACAATTTCAGATATTGTTTTACCATTTTTTGCCATATATTCCAAGATTAAAGCCATAGCAACAAAACTATCTCTTCCAAAATGAACTGGTGAATAAATTACTCCTCCATTTCCTTCGCCACCAATTATTGCTTTGACTTTTTTCATTTTCTCTACAACATTTACCTCTCCAATTTTTGTCCTATAAACTTTAACATCAAATTGTTTTGCAAGATAATCTATTAACATAGAAGTAGAAAGATTAATCACAACAGGCGTCTTTATTTTTTCAAGTATATTTTTTACACATATTGCAAGAACCTTTTCTTCTCCAACTATATTTCCTTTTTCGTCAACTATTGCTAATCTATCTCCATCTGGATCTTGAGCAAATCCAATGTCTATATTTTTTGTTTTTATAAATTTTGAAAGTTGCTTTAATGTTTCTTTTTTTGGTTCAGGGTTATGGGCAAAAATACCATATGGTTTTTCATTTAGGATTTCAACTTTACAGTTTAATTGTTCAAGGAATTCTTTTGTATATAAAGCCCCTACTCCCTGACATACATCAACAGCAACTTTAAAATTGCATTCTTTTATTTTTTCAGAATTTATATTTTCTAAAATTGCCTTGAAAAATTTGTTTGATATATCTTTTTCAATGAATAATTCTCCTGGTTTTTTGGCTAATAGAAATTTTTCTTTTTTAAATATCTCAAGTAGAATTTCCCCTTCTTTCTCATTTAAAAATGTTCCTTTTGAAGATAAAAATTTTATGCCGTTATATTCAATTGGATTATGACTTGCTGTTACAATTATTCCACCTACTTTTTTGTTTTTCTCAACAAAAAATTCAACAACTGGAGTTGGTGCTATTCCTAAATCAATAACATTTTTACCTGTGGTAAGAAGTGCAGAAATTAAAATATGTTTGAGAACTTCACCTGAAATTCTTGTGTCTCTTCCAATATAAATATTTTTTTCTTTTAAAAAGTTTCCATAAGCAAGACCAAATTTATAAACAATTTCAAAATTTAGGTCAGAAGGATATATACCTCTAATACCGGAAACACTAATTTTAAGATTTTTCATTTAGATATCCATATAAAATTTTTGAAATTTCATCAGGATATATTAAGTGTTTTTCTATCCCATCTCTTCTTAAATCTTCTATTTTCACACTATCTTCAATTTTAAATATTCCTACTTTTGTTCTTATCAGTTTGCTCTGAGTTCCACCATATCCAAGTTTTTCTCCTATATCCCTACAAAGAGCCCTTATATAAGTTCCTTTTGAGCATAAAACTTTTAGTTCAATATAAGGTAAAGAAATCTTGAGAATTTCAATTTTTTTTATTTTTACTTTTCTTGGTGGTGGCTGAATTTTTATTCCCTTTCTATAATATTTATAAAGTGGTACACCTTTATATTTAATTGCTGAAACGATTGGCGGTATCTGTTCTATTTCTCCTTCAAAACTTTTAACAGTGTCAATAATTTCTTGTTCGCTTAAATTCCCTACTTCTTTTTTTTCTATAATATTTCCTTCTGTATCGTCTGTGTCTGTTTTAATTCCAAGAATAAGTTCTGTTATGTATTCTTTATCAAAATTGATAAATTGATTTGCAATCTTTGTAGCAGTTCCAAGACATATTATTAAAACTCCTTCTCCAATTGGGTCAAGTGTGCCTCCATGTCCTATTTTATCCTTGATTTTAAATTCTTTCTTCAATATTCTAATCACATCATAAGAAGTTATTCCCTTTGGTTTATATACATTTATTATTCCGTCCATTTCAATTCTTTCATAATAAGCAATTCAACTTCTTCAATTTTTCTATTTTCTAAAAAACAACCTGCTGCTTCTCTATGCCCTCCACCATTATATTTTCTTGCGATATTTTCTACATCTATTTTCCCTTTACTTCTCAAACTAACCTTAATTCCATTTTTCTTTTCTTTAAACAAAACTCCAACTTCAACACCTTTTATAGAGATTAAAAAATCTACAAATCCCTCTGTATGCTCCTCACTTGTTTTTGTTTTTTTATAAAATTCTAAAGGGATTTTCATAAAACAAATTTTTCTTTTTCTATCAAATTTCAGTGTTTCAAGTGCTAATTTAAATAGTTTTACCGATTTAATTGATTTTTCATAGAATATTTTTTGAGCAATTTTTTCAGGGTTAATCTTTTTATCAATCAGTCTTTTTGCAATATCCATCGTATATTTATTTACTCTATGCACAAATCCACAAGTGTCATATAAAATAGATGCGTAAAGACATATTGCCTGATTTTTATCAATTTTATTTAGTTTCTCACATAGAAAATATATCATTTCTCCAGAAGAAGAGAAAAATGGATTAATCCAATTTACATTTCCAAAATTAGGATTTGTTATATGATGGTCAATATTAATTATAAAAGGGATCTTTTTTATTATTTCTTTTACATTCCCTATTCTGTCTAAACTTCCGCTATCTAAAATAATTCCAACATCAAAATTGCTTTCTTTTTCAGTCATAGACCAAGTTTTTATTACTTTTGAGAAAGGAAGGAATTTGAATATTTGTGGTGTCTTATCGTTATTTATAATTTGGACCTTTTTATTTAGTTTTTTAAGACTGATATATAAAGCAAGTTCACTTCCAATAGCATCTCCATCAATATTAATATGAGATGTTATAAGAAAGGAATCTTTTTTATTTAAAATCTTTACGATTTCTTCTATTTTCTTTTCATCTTTTTTAAATAACTTTACTTCCATAAAATATCTCCTTAATGCTCTTTCTCAATTCATCAATTCCTTCCTTTGTTTTTGCTGAAACAAAAATAAATTCTGGATATCTACTTTTTATTATTTCCAGTTCTTCTTTTGGTATGAGGTCAATTTTATTAAACACTTCAATTTTAGGTTTATTTTCAATCTCAAGTATTTTCAAAACTTCTATTATTGTATTTTTTTGTTTTTCCAAGTTTGGCTTTGAAATATCATAAACACAGATTATTATATTTGAATATTTCACTTCTTCAAGTGTTGATTTAAATGCTTCAATTAAATGGTGTGGAATATTTTTTAAAAGTCCTACAGTATCACTTATAAGACATATCTTATTGTCACCAAGATATACACCTCTTGTTGCAGGGTCAAGAGTTGAAAACAATTTATCAGCAACATATAAATTTGAACTACTCAAAGCATTTAATAAACTACTTTTCCCTACATTTGTATATCCTAAGAGTGAGGCAGTTGGAAAGACTTCTCTTGATTTTCTTAAAATTTCCCTGTGTTTCTCAATTTCCTTTATCTTTTCTTTTAATAAATGAATTCTATTTTTTATCCTTCTTCTGTAAACCTCAATTTTCATTTCTCCTGGACCTCTTGTTCCAACTCCACCACCAAGACGAGATAGTGCAATTCCATGGCCTGTTAATCTTGGAAGTAAATAATTTAACTGTGCAAGTTCCACTTGTATTTTACCTTCTTTAGAATACGCATGCTCTCCAAAAATATAAAGTATCAATTCAGTTCTATCTATAACCCTTAAATTTAAAAATTCTTCAATATTTCTTTGTTGGACAGGTGAAAGGTCTTTTTCAAATATAAGTAGAGATACTTTATTTTTCTGAACAAAATTTTTAATTTCTTCTAATTTGCCTTTTCCTATATAAGTAGCTGGGTTTATATGTTGAAGATTTACATAAAATGTTTCTATTATTTGAACTCCAAGTGTTTTTGAAAGTGCTGTTAATTCTTCTGTTTCTTCTTCAACTTCGTAAACAGGTTTGTCTTTTATAATTACTAATATTCCTTTTTTCCCTAAAAATGTTGCAGGTAAATTTTCAATAAATTTTTTCACTTTTTAATAATACTTTTAACTTTTAAAACAGTTAATCTATCTCTATATCCAATTCCTCTTCTATAACCAGTTTTCGCTGTCTTTCTAAATACATAAATTTTTTTGCCTTTTTTTTCTTCAAGTACTTCACATATCACTTTCACATTTTCAAGTTTATCCTTTTCTGTAATCAATTCTTTACCATCAAAAAAACATATTGGTTTTAATTCAATTTCCTCGCCTACTTTTTTATTTTTAATTCTTAATACAGAAAATTTTAATCCTTCTTTTACTTTTATTTGTTTCCCACCAAGTTCAATAAATGCATACATTACTCACTCCTTTTTTCAATAAACTCAATATCTTTTTGTAAATTTTTTATTTTTTCTTCTAATTCAACAATTTTCTTTTTCTCTTTTTCAATTACTTCAATAGGTGCTTTTTTAAGGAACTCTTCGTTTTTCAATCTATTTTCAATATTTAAAAGTATTTCTTTTAGTTTTTCTATTTCATTTAATCTTTTTTCTTTTTCTTTTGAAATATCTATTATACCACTAAAAGATATACCAAGTCCACCCCATACAAGATGTCTAACAAAAACATTTTTTTCCTTGTCAAATTTTTTTATTTCTTTAACTCCTGCAAGTTTACTTATAATGTCCTTTTCAAGTTGAGTTAATTCTCCATCAAAAAAACATTCCACCATTTGTTCAATTGGAATTTTGAACCTTGTTTTTACATCTCTTATTGCAATTATTATATCTTTAATTCTTTCAAAACTATTTAAAGTTTCTTGGTCATAAAAATTGGTAGGTTGTGGCCATTTACTTATAGTTATACTTTCACTATCAAGATTAATATATCTTTTTAAATTTTGCCAGATTTGCTCAGTAATGAAAGGAATAAATGGGTGAAAAAGTTTAAGAGAAATAGTTAAGACTTCACATAAGACAGGAATTACAACATTTTTAATATAATTTTCATCTTTATAAACTTTTGAAATTTCAATATACCAGTCACAAAAATCATGCCAGTAGAAACTATAAAGATTGTTTAAACTTTCATTAAAGTAAAATCTTTCAAGTGAATTATTTGTTTTTTTTACTATTTCGTCAAGTTTTATCAAAATCCATTTTTCTGGGAATTCTATATTTTTTCTATCTTTTAAAAAATTTATATTTTTTACATTCAATTCTTCACATCTTTTCAGTATATATCTTGCTGAATTCCATATTTTATTTGTGAAGTTTCTTCCTTTCACATAAAAATTGGGAGGCAAGAATACATCTTGTCCAAAAGCAGTTAAAGAAATTAAACTAAATCTTAAACTATCTGCTCCATATTTATCAATTATTTCAACAGGATCTATAACATTACCAAGAGATTTACTCATTTTTTTACCTGTATCATCTCTTACTGTTCCATGAATATAAACATTTTCAAAAGGAATATCACCCATAAATTCAAGTCCTGCCATAACCATTCTTGCAACCCAGAAAAATAGAATCTCTTGTGCTGTAACTAATGTATTTGTCGGATAAAATATTTCAAGGTCTTTTGTTTTTTCTGGCCATCCAAAAACAGAAAATGGCCATAACCAGGATGAAAACCATGTATCAAGAACATCTTCATCTCTTTTTAATTCTTCACTTCCACAATTAGGGCATCTTTTTATTTCTTCTTTTTCAACTATTGGAGGACAATTATTTTTGCAGTATAATACAGGGATTCTATGTCCCCACCATATTTGTCTACTTATGCACCAGTCTTTTACATTATAAAGCCAATATAAATAAACTTTTTTCCATCTTTCAGGATAAAACTTTAATCTTCCTTCTTCAGCAACTTTTATTGCAGGTTCAGCAAGTGGTTTCATTTTAACAAACCATTGATTTGAAAGATATGGTTCAATTATTGTATCACACCTATAACAATGCCCCACTCTATTTGTGTAAGGTTCAACTTTTGATAATAAGCCAAGTTTTTTTAATTCTTCTACTATTAATCTTCTGCATTCAAATCTATCCAATTTGTTAAATTTTCCAGCATTTTCATTCATAATACCTTCTTCTGTCATTATTAAAATAAAATCAAGATTATGTTTTTGGGAAATTTCAAAGTCATTCGGATCGTGGGCAGGAGTTATTTTTACTGCTCCTGTTCCAAATTCGATTTCTACTTTTTCATCTGCAATTATTGGAATAATTCTTTCAACGAATGGCAATTTTACTTTTTTTCCAATGAGATTTTTATAACGGATATCTTTTGGATTTACAGCAACAGCAGTATCTCCAAGCATTGTTTCTGGTCTTGTTGTTGCTACTTCAATAAATCCACCTTCTAAAAGAGGGTATTTTATGTAAAATAACTGGCTTTCTTCATCTCTATATTCAACTTCTTCGTCAGATAGTGCAGTTTCGCATCTTGGACACCAGTTTATTATTTTTTTCCCTTTATATATTAATCCCTTTTTATACAATCTAACAAAACATTCCTTTACTGCATTTGAAAGCATTTTGTCCATTGTAAATCTTGTCCTTGTCCAATCACAGGAAGCACCAAGTTTTTTAAGTTGAAAGATAATTCTTGATCCATATTTTTCCTTCCATTTCCACACTTCTTCTATAAACTTTTCTCTTCCAAGTTGTTTTCTTGTTATACCTTTTTTAAGCAATTCTTTTTCAACCACATTTTGAGTTGCTATTCCAGCATGGTCTGTACCCGGAACCCATAATGCACAAAAATTTGACATTCTTTTCCATCTTATTAGAATGTCCTGAATTGTGTTATTAAGAGCATGTCCCATATGTAAAAAACCAGTTATATTTGGAGGAGGAATAACTATAACATATTTTTCTTTTATATTATCTGGTTTAACATAAAAATAACCACCCTCTTCCCAGAGTTTATATATTTTTTCTTCTACTTCTTTTGGATTATACCTACTTTCCATTCTATTTTTCTCCTAAATAAATAATCTCTCTTGTTTCATTAATTACAAAAAGTTCTCCATTATCAAAAATTATCTTCTTTATTTTTTCACAAATATCCTCAATCTCTTTTTTTTCACTATTTACAAAACATAAACCTATAACCGTTCTCTGCCATTTGTCCTGATAATCAACTTCTGCTATTGATACATTAAATTTTGCCTTAATCTTATTTTGAAGTGATTGAACAACCCTTCTTTTGTCTTTTAAACTGGTACTTCCAGGTATAATAATTTCAAATTTTAAAGTCCCTACAAACATATAGTTATTTATTTTAAATTATTTTCCAGAGTTTTGTAAACAGTCTGATATACCTTTTTTAGTGGAATTTGTTCTTGCTCTGCTATTTTTTTACAGTCATCATATTCAGGTGCTACATTTATAACTTTCCCATTTATATATGATTTTTTTATTCTTATATTACCAAGAGGTGTTTTAACTGTTTTTACTTCCCTTTCTAAAACAATTCTATTTTCTTTCCTATATCTAAAACCTATAGTTGTTGATTCTTCAAAAAGGGTCTCACTTATTTTTTTAAAATTTTTTTCAGGCAATATAACTTCTACTTTGAAAACTGGTCTATTTTTTTTACCAATTCCAGAAAAGACAGAGACATCAAAAGCACCATTTTTATAAAGTTTTTCAATCAAATACCCAATTAAAACAGGACTCATATCATCAATATTAGTTTCTATAATGATAACATTTTCTTTTTCTTCTTTCGTTTCTCCAATGATGAACTTCAACATATTTGGAGGTGGATCGTCTCTTATTCCAGCCCCATATCCAAATCTGTTTATATAAAAGTTTGAAATAATTGGTGAGAAATTTGCTATACCTTTAATAATTGCAGCACCAGTTGGTGTTGTAATTTCATAAGGGATGTTTTTAAGAATTGTTGGCACCCCTTTCAAAATTTCAATTGTAGCAGGCGCTATATTTGAAATACCCACTGAACTGGAAAAGACCTCTTGTATTTCAAGTATTTCTATTCCAACAATAACACTTGTTATTTCAATGATTGCATCAATCTGACCAACTTGGTGAAAATGAATTTTTTCTTTTTTTTCTTTGTGGACAATACTTTCTCCCTCAGCAAGAATATCAAAAACTTTAATTATTTTTTCTTTTATTTTTGACGAAAATGAACTTTTTTCTATTATTTTAAGGATTGAACTATAAGGTGTTTTATCATTCCATTGTTTAGTTGGAATTACAAAAAATTGAGTTCCTTCCTGCTTATGTCCATATTGTGTTTTTCTTTTAACTTTCTTTGTTTCTATTCTGTAATCTTTAACAGGCAATTTTTCCAATTCTTTTTTTAAAATTTCAACATCAAGACCAGCGTCTATTAAACTTCCAACGAACATATCACCTGCACATCCATCAAAGACCTCAAAATATCCAATTTTACTCATTCTTTTTCTTTGAAATTACTTGAGCGATAGCATTTTTAAGTATATCAATCCTTGTTTCTTCTTTAAATTTCAAAGTTACGATATCTTCTTTAATTTTTTCAACTTCTCCAATTAATCCACCAACAGTAATAACTTTATCTCCTTCTTTTAATTCATCAAGCATTTTTTTATGTTGTTTTGCCTTTTTTTGTTGGGGTAAAATAAGCATAAAATAAAATATAAAAAATATTAATATTAAAGGGAAAAGCGCTGCTATTGGAGAAGGTTGAGGTGGTGTTGTCTGTGCTATTATAGGATTCATTTTGACTCCTTTTTTCTTTGTTTTTTTGTTATTTCCATATATTTTTGAGTAAATTCTTTTATTCTTTTTGAGACAAGATAATTAACTGTTCCTTCAGGATATTCTCCATTTTTATCTTTTTCACCAGCAGGGAGTCCTGTTAAAATTTCTATACCTTCATCTATTGTCTTTACTGCCCAAATGTGGAAAAGTCCTTTTTCAACCGCTTCAATTACTTCGTCATTTAAAACAAGATGTTTCAGATTTTTTTCAGGAATTATTACTCCTTGTTTCCCTGTTAATCCTTTGGCTTTACAGGTATAATAAAAACCTTCAATTTTTTCATTTATTCCTCCAACCGGCTGAATTTCTCCTTTTTGATTTACAGAACCAGTAACTGCAATGCCTTGTTTTATTGGTAAATTTGCAAGTGCAGATAGTAATACATATATTTCAGTTGAGGAAGCACTGTCTCCTTCAATTTCTTCATATAATTGTTCAAAACATATACTTGCAGAGAATGAAATTGGTTGTTCCTGACCATATTTTTCATTTATATAGTTGTTTAATATTAAAAAACCTTTATTATGAATTCTCCCTGCAAGTTTAACTTCTCTATCAATATTAACTACGCCACTTTTACCCATATAAACATTACAGGTAATTTTTGATGGTTTACCAAAACTGTAATCTCCAAGCGAAATAACTGACAGTCCATTTATCTGTCCAACTTTTTCTCCATCTGTATCAACCATTATTGTTCCTTCTTTTATCAATTCTTCAATCCTTTTTTCTATTAAATTTGACCTGTAAATTTTTTCTTCAAGTGCTTTTTTAATATGTTTTTCTCTTACTAATGGTGAATTATCCAAATCTGCCCAGAAATTTGCTTCTCTAATAAGGTCAGCAATTTCAATAAATCTTGTAGTTAATTTATCTCTGTCCTCAACAATTCTTGAACCATATTCTATTACCTTACCGACAGCATATTTATCAAAGTGTTTTAAATTTTCTTCTCTACAAATTTTACTTATAAAAGAGGCATAATTTTTATATCCCTCTTCGTTTTTGTCCATAATTAAACTGAAATCTGCTCTTACTTTAAACAACTTTCTGAAATCTTCATCATAAGCATATAGTAAATAATAGAAAATTGGATGTCCAATAAGTATAACTTTTACATCAAGTGGTATTGGTTTTGGCCTTAGAGTTGGAGTATTTATTAATCTAAATTGTTCGTTTAAATCCTCTATTACTATTTCATTATTTTTCAATGCTCTTTTTAATGTTTCCCATGCATAATAATTTTTGAATAAGTCAAGAACTTGCAAAATTAAATATCCACCATTTGCTTTATGTAAAGCACCATGCTTTATCATTGTAAAATCTGTTACCATTGCTCCAAAATGAGGTCTATATTCAATTCTTCCACAAAGATTATAAGCAGTTGGATTTGTTTCTTTTACTACTGGTGCTCCTTTCGTTAGTGAATTATCAATTAAAACATTAACTGTATATCTATAAAGAGACGATTCTTTATCAGGAAGTTTTAATCCGGGAAGTAATTCAATCTCTTTTTTTTCTTTAAAATCATCTATATTTTCTATCATATCTTTTTCTACTTCATCTAAATATTTACATACATCTTCAAAATCCTTATATTTTTCTTTAAGTTCTTGAATTCTCGGGGATATTGTAAATTCTGCTGTTTCTTTTTCAATTTTATTGAGTTTTGACTTTGCATCTTTTTCAAGTTCTCTTATTTTTCTTAAAACATCATTCAACTGTTCATATAACATTTCTTGCTTTCTTCTAATTTCTTCTTTTGTTTCATCAGTCAATTTTTCAAAATCTTCTTCTTTTATTGGTTGTCCCTCAATTAGAGGGATAAATACAATTCCTGACGGTGTTTGTTTTATCTGAAAGCCAGCGTTTTTAGCAGATTTTTCCATTTCATCTAAAAGTTGGTTTCTTTTATTTTGGAAATCTTTTATTATTTGATTTCTGTGCTCTTCATATACTTCGCTTTCAAATTTTTTTGGAAGTTCTAATTTTATTTCATTTACAAGGTCTTCCATATCTTTTTTAAATTCGTTTGCTTTGCCAGGCGGGAATCTTAAAATATTTGGAGTATCAGGATTTGTAAAGTTATAAACATAACACCAATCATCTGGAGTTTTACCTTGTTCTGCTATTTTTTTAACTGCCTGTTCAACCGATGTTGTTCTTCCACTTCCTGTTATGCCTGTAACAAAAATGTTATAACCTTTACTTTTTATTTTTAATCCAAATTCAAGTGCTCTTTTAGCTCTTTCTTGTCCAATAATCCCTTCAAGCGGTGGAACTTCTTCAGTTGTTTCAAAATTCAGAAATTTTAAATCATACTTTTGTTTTAAATATTCAACACTTACTTTATATTTTTCCATTTTAAAGCCCTTTTTATTATTATCTAATCTTACAATTTAATGATTATAAAGTCAATTTTTTATAAAGTAATTGAAGGCATCAATGTTTATTTTAATGAGATCTTTGCTGAAAGTATTTTTAATTGCTTTAATAAAACTTTCTTTTTTCAAAGGAATGAATTTTGATGCAAATCCAAGCATAAGAGTATTTAATATTTTTGATGTACCAATTTTTTTTGCCAGTTCAGTAAAATTTTCAATATAAATATTAGGAGTTTTTGATTTTAAAAATTCAATAACTTGTTCATATTGAAATTCTTTACCAGGGATAGGAATTGCAAAATTATTTACAATCATTATACCATCTTTCTTCAAATAAAAGTGTCTTCTACATGCCTCAATTGGTTCTAAACCAATTATTAAATCTGCTTGTCCAAAAGGTATTTTAGGTCCATAAATACAGTTTAACCTTACATATGCTTCTACAGAACCACCTCTTTGAGCCATTCCATGTATTTCAGAACCTTTAACTTTAATTCCCTCAATTACAGCAGCATTTCCTATTAAATTAGCAAGAAGAATAATACCCTGTCCACCTACTCCACAAATTAAAATATCAAACTTTGTTTTCATTTTTTTTGATTGCATCAAAAGGACATATTTGTTTACACATTCCACAACCATTACATAAAATTCCTATTTCTATATTATCATTTATTAAACTAATTGCTGAACATCCAAGTTCAAAACATAATTTACATTTCTTACAAATACCTTGATCAATAAAAAATTTTGGCATTTTTAGTTTTGAAATATGTATACATTCTCTTTTAAAAATTATAACTTTAACTCCATCTTTATCTTTTATCTCTTTAATTTTTTCAATCCCGTCCTTAATTTGATATGGGTCAATTTCAACAATATTTTTTACTCCACAACCTTCAACAAGTTTTTTTAAGTCAATTTCAACTGTCTTATTACCTCTTGCATTAATCCCTATTCCTGGATGTGGTTGATATCCTGTCATTGCTGTCGTTCTATTATCAAGTATTGCGATAACTTGATTTGTCTGATTATAAACAGAATTTATTAATCCAGGGATACCTGCATGAAAAAATGTTGAATCTCCAATTATTGAAACAACATATTTTTTTTCAAATTTTGAAATTCCTGCTCCTATTGAAATTCCACTTCCCATACATAAACAAGTATCTATTGTACCCATCCTTACACCAAGAGTATAACAACCAATATCTCCTGGAAAGATAGCATCTTTTCCAAAACTTCTTTTAAGTATATAAAATGAACCTAAATGAGGACAACCTGCACAGAGAACTGGGTTTCTTTCTGGTAAATCAATACCTGTAACTATTTTTTTCTTTTTCCTAAAAATAGAGTATTCAATATTTTCAACAGAAAGTTCTCCCTCTTTTTTTACATTTCCGCTAATTTTCCCTTTTATTTTTAATCCTTGATTATATTTTTTTGAACACATGTATACAAATTCTTCTACTACCGGGTCACCTTCTTCAAAGACAAAAACACTTTTTAATTTAGATAAAAATTTACTCAATTTTTTTTCTGGAATAGGATAAGAACCAACTTTAAAAATAGGAAAAGATTTTCCTGAAATTTTAAGGAATTCCTTGACATAAATATAAGATAAACCTGAAGCAATAATTCCAATATTCCCTTCACCTTTCTCTATTTTATTGGTTTTTAATTTTTCAATCTCTTTTTTTATTATTTCATATTTGTTGTGTAAATTTATTATTGCTTTTCTTACATTGGAAGGGACCATAACAAATTGCGAAGGATTTTTTTCAAAAGAAAAATTTAAGTTTTTTTCTTCTCTTTTTCCAATTGTTACATCTGATTTTCCATGAGATAATCTTGTAACACTTCTTATTAGAACTGGAATTTGGTGTTTTTCTGAAAATTCAAAAGAATAAATTATAATGTCTTTCGCTTCTTGAATTGTTGAGGGCTCAAAGCAAACAATTTTTGCAAATTGTGCATATCTTCTGGAATCCTGTTCATTCTGAGAAGAATGAGCATACGGATCATCTGCAACAATGATTAAAAAACCACCAATTATTCCTGTATATGCTGAAGTAAGTAGAGAATCTGCTGCAACATTTAATCCAACATGTTTCATAATAACACAACTTCTTCTTCCAGTTAAACTTACTCCATAAGCATTTTCAAAAGCAACTTTTTCATTTATACTCCATTCTATATAAACATCATTTTTTGCAATATCAATTAATGTTTCTGTAATTTCAGAAGAAGGAGTTCCTGGATAGGCAAAAGAAGCTTTTACGCCTCCTTCATATAGTCCATATGCAATTGCTTCGTTACCAAGTAGATATTTTCTCTTCATAAAAGTATAATTATATCATCTATCTTTTATTTTCAAAAATATATACTTCTACGAGGTAGTAATATTCGGTCTTCCCTTTTAATTTGCTTAAAAGTTTTTCATTATAGATAAATTTTCTTTCGTATGTCTTTTTAAAAGAAGATTCAAAAATTTCTTTTATTTTATCTGATATTTCTGCTCTATTAACAAAATCAAGTATTAAGAAATATCTCTCATGTTTATTTAAGGTTTCATATATTTTTTCCAAATCATTTGGATTTTCTATCTCAATTATTTTGCTTTTTCCTTTGTAATACCATTGAATTGGTGAAAATATATTTTTATCAAGATTTTCAGTAGTTATTATTAAGTCATTATGTCCTTCAATTTGCTCAATTACATTGTAAATTTCTCTAAAAGGGATTAGTTTGCTTGGGTCATGATATTGAGAGATGTTATCTGTATAATAGAAAAAGAGAGATGGAAGAAAACAAAGGAAAATAAGAAAATTGATTGGATTTTTCACATTCTTTTTTTCAATTCCTAAACTAAAAAATAAATACCAAAAAAAAGAGAATGAGATTAAATTTTGTGGGACTGTTGATGGGAAAGGAACAAATAATATTGGTAAAATAATGGAAATTGACAGTAAAATTTTTCTATCTTTATTTAAGTTTAAAAATTCCTTAGAACAAGAAGGTAAAATTATAATGTACAGAATAATCGTTGGAATTAGAATTTTTATATTGAAAGGATTTACTGTCTCTCCAAGAAAAAAATAAAATATTGTATAAGGAAATCTTAAAAATAGAGGAAAAGGTCTTCTTACACCAAGAGTAAATTTTAGTTGATGAGGTATTCTTATTAACCAGGGGAGATATAATATTAAGGTTATCATATTTGAATAAATAAATTTATTATCAAGATTTTTTAAGAGAGCAAAAGTTATTATTTGAATTAAAATGACTATGAAACCAAAATTATGGGTATATAATATTAAAGTGTTTAATATCACAAGAATTACAAGTTTTTTCCAATTTTTATTATCTAAATAATCTAAAAAGTAATAAAAAGATAAAATAGTCAATAGAGTTAAGAATGTATATGATTTTAGGATTTGAGACCAGAGTATAAGAGGAGGACTTAAAGATATAAAAAGTGATAAAATTAACCCTATTTTTTGATTTTTAAATTTTTTCCCAAGGCAATATCCAGCAGGAATTGTTAAAATACCTGATATTAAGGGTAAACTTCTCAGCAAAATTTCATTATTTCCGAGTTTTAATAAAAAATGAACCAAGATATAAAAGAATGGAGGATGTGCGTCATTATATGTGATATAATCAAAAATCCATTTAATTGAATGTTGACCAATAGAAATAGCGAGAAGTTCATCACACCAAAAAGAATGTTTTCCAATATTGAAAATTCTTAACAAAGTTCCTATAAAAATAATTGTAAAAAGCAGAAATTTTTCTTTCCTGCTCATTTTTTTAAAATTATAACTAAACTTTTTTCTCCAAAAAACTTCCAGATGTTGAAAAGATTAATTTTTTTACTGATAAATTCTTTAAATATAAAAATTTTTACAAGTTTTAAATCAAGTAGTTTTATAATTTTAGAAAAAGAGTATTTGTTAAAATGGTAAATCTGGGCAGGAATATGAAGAATGCCTTTGCTTTTGCCTGTAAATGAAAAGATTTTAGTAATAAGAAAGATAAAATTTGAATGTAAAGGTGTTTTTATAATTAAAATTCCATTGGTTTTTAAAAGTTTTTTACATTTTTGTAAATAATAAAGAGGTTCTTTTATATGTGCAATTACATCTATCATAGTAATAAGGTCAAAACTACTTTCTTTATCTATTTCATTTATTGAACTATATACTTTAAATCCTTTTTTCTTACAAAACTCAATTGCAAATTGTGAAATATCCTGTCCAAAAACATCAAATCCTTTTTCTTTCATCAGTTCTAATAATATTCCAACTCCACAGCCAATATCTAAAACTTTGCCTTTTTTAACAATATAGGGTTCAATTCTTAAAAACATTTTTTCTAAATATTTCTTTCTCTGTTGGTAAGTCGGTAGATACCATCTTTCAAAATATTTTTCATTATAGATTTTTTCAACTTTATCAGGTATTGGGTATAAAAAAGAAACTTTACAACTTTTACACTGATATATATCCCATCCACTAATTTTTATTTTTAATAATGAATTGCCAGAACAAAAGCCACATTTAACCATTTTAATCAAAAAATCTATATTTTATTAAAGTCCAGACTGCTATAAAAAAATCTTTTAGACGAATTTTTTTGCCTTCTTTTATATTTCTTGGATTATAACTAATTGGAACCTCATATATTCTATATCCTTTTTTTCTTATTTTTGCTGTTACTTCAGGACAAAATTCAAAACCTTTACATTTAAGATTTATTGAGTCAATAACATCTTTTTTAAACATCTTATAACAGGTTGGTTCATCAGTAATTTTTGCATTGTAAAGAATATTGGCAATTAATGAGAGCATTCTACCACCAAGGTAAAAAAAGAAAGAAGATTTTTTATTTTTCCCAAGAATTCTTGAACCATAAACAACTTCAACATTTTTTCTTTTAATCAATTCAATCATTTTAATCCAGTCATTTGGATCATATTCAAGGTCGGCGTCTTGAATAACAATAATATCTCCTTTTGCAATTTTTAATCCTTCTTTTATAGCGCTTCCTTTTCCTTCGTTTTTTTCTTTAAAAATAATTTTTATTTTTTCATCTTTAATATTCTTTAAAATTTCTGTTGTTCCATCATTACTTCCATCATCAATAACTATTATTTCTTTTTCAACAGGGACTTTTTTTACTTTTTCAATTATTTTTAAGATTGTGTTTTTCTCATTAAATACAGGAATAATCACTGTTAATTTCATTTTTATATCCTTTTAATTAGTACTTGGACTGCCATATCTTTAATTTTTAAAAATGAGTAAGATGACAAAATAATATAAAAAGGTTCAATTGGCAATCTATATCTAATTGAAGAAAGAAAGAGAATGTGAAAAATTGTAAATAGAATAATTAAACTATGGAAAAACTGTGCTTTTTTATTCTTTAAAGAGATAAAAAATCCAATTATAAAAAAAGGCATCATAATTCCAAAAGAAAAAATACTTATAAACCGGTATAAAAACTTCTTTTCAAATTCAGGTGCATTTGGAACAATGTTCCAAAACCTTTTAAATTTATTCCTTAGTAAATATACAAATCTTTTTGGATCTTCCTTAATGACTTTGAAAGTCATTTTATAAAGAATTTTTTCTCTTTCTATTTCTTCAATTTCAAGTATTCCTTCTGGAAAATAAGAACATGGTCCACCATCAGAATTAGGATTATTTCCTTCCCAGAAAACCCATCCTCCCATTGTTGTTCCAGGAATGAATTTATGGAATATTACATAGTTTCTAATAATCCATGGAGAAAGAGTTAAACAAAATCCAGCAACAAGTATAGCAATTTTTCTAAATTTTATTTTTAAATCCTCTTTAATAGATAAGATATGTAGAATTGAACAAGGAAGATAAAGTTGTATAGTCGGTCTTGTTAATCCAGCAAGACCCAAAAATACTCCAGAAAAAAACGAAATTTTCCCATTTTTTTCTATAGACATTATCAAATAGAAAATACTTAAAACAGTTAAAAAAATAAATAAAGTTTCTGTCAGTAAAAAACCATTATAATAGATGAAAAAAGGATAAAAAGAAGAAATTGATGCAGAAATAATACCAACTTTTTCGTCAAAAGTTTTTTTGGCAATGAGATAGACAAAATAAACTGTTACTGTTGAAATAAAGGACTGAAAAAATCTGATTCCGATAAGGTTAAACTTAAATAAGACCAAAATACTTATAATTAAAGGATATAAAGGTGGTCTGAAACTTTTAAGATTTTCTCCAACAATAATCCCTTTACCTGATAAAAAATTTTGAATCATTTTATAATATTCAAACTCATCGTCAAAATAAAAATGATTTTTTAAAGTTAAAACAAAAGCAATTCTTAAGAAAAACCCTATCACAAGAATAAGAACTAAAACTTTGTTTTTAAGCATTCTTTCCATATTTTTAATTTAAAAGTTAAAAATGTATTATGCCCATAGATACCAACTCTGCGTAAAGTAAATTCTGAATTTCTAATTTTTTTATTTCTTTTTGGTGTTACAAAAGCATATTTATAACCAGCAATTTTTACAAACTCTATTATTTTTTCATTAAACTCACCATATGGATAACAGAAAAATTTCACTTCTTTTCCTATTTTATCTTCAATAATTTTTTTTGAACTAAATATTTCTTCTTTTGCTTTTTCTTCATCAATTTTTGTTAAATGAGGATGACTTAAAGTATGAGAACCAATTTCTATCCCTTGTTTTGTAATTTCTATAATTTCTTCCCATTTTAGAAATCTATCTCTTTCATAGTCATTATATCTATTCCATACTTTCTCCGTTGAAATATAATTGGCAATGATAAATATAATTGGATTAATCTTTAACTTTTTAAATAATGGAAAGCCAAAAAGAAAATTATCGTAAAATCCATCATCAAAAGTTATTATTAATGTTTTGCTTTTTATAAAATTTTTTTCAGGTAAGGTATTTTTAAATCCCTTTTTTAACAAATAATTTATTTGTTTCTCAAAATTTTCAGGATTTACAGTTAATGGGTCGTTTCTATACCAAGGATTTATTCTGTGATATGCAAGTATCATTTGAATTTTATCCTTTTAAATCTATATTTAAGTATTAAAAATATCATTCTCAAACCAAGGAAAAATGCTTTTTTCATACTTCCAGTAACAGAGGATTTTCCAACTCTTGGTTTATAATTAACTGGTATTTCAATAAATTTAGCACCAGTCTTTATTACAAGAAGTGTCATTTCTGGTCCGAAATGTTCTCTTCCAACTGTAAAATGATTTTTAATTTTCTCATAAAGTGGTCTTTTAATAAGTCGCATTGTGCATCCTACATCTGTTAAAGTTGTTGTATTATAAAGAAATTCCATCATTTTAGCAACAGCCCAGTTTCCCCATTTTAAAAAGAAATTCATATTTGCACCTTTCCAAATTAGTTCTTTTGTAGTTCTTGTCCCTAATACATAATCAAAATCATCACTGTAAGCAAGAAGTTTGATTACATCTTTCCCTTCAAAAGTTCCATCTGGCTCTGAAATAATTAAATAATCACCAGTTGCAGCTGATAGACCTTTCTGAATTGCATAACCGTATCCTTGCTTTTTTTCATATACAAGAACTGCTTTAGTTTTTTTTACTTCTTGGTCAGTGCCTTCAACAGCATTATTATTTACAACAACAATTTCATCAACAAATCCTGAATTAAAAAAATCCTCTATTGCATTTCTTATTGAGTCCTTTTCATTATATGTTGGAAATATTACACTCACTTTTTTATTTCTCCACATTTTAACTTTTCCTTCCTACTATAACATTATGAGCAAGAAATAAATTTAACGGAAATATTCTTTTAATACCTTTTTCTAAAAAGTCAAGTAATGGTAAAATTCGTTTTGGTGCAAAATCTGGAACAAAACCTGTTTTAATAATTTTTAATGCATTAATCTTATTTTTTTTGAATGCTTCTAATATAACTCTTAAAGGGACTAATTTTTCATTTCCTATATCCTGTGGAACTCTTTTCATTAAAAAATACCAATATAGATTTAATGGATTATGTTCCCATATTAAAATAATTCCTGACTTTTTTGTAACTCTTGCCATTTCTTTTATTGCTTTTTTTACTTTATTTAAACTACTTAAATGATGAAGAGAGACAATAGAAATTACAAGGTCAAAATTTTCTGATGGAAAAGGTAAATTAAGCATATCTCCTTTTATTATTTTCCCTGGTATTCTTTTATTAGCAATTTTAACCATATTTTCTGAACTATCAATTCCCCAGACATCATATCCTTCTTTATTTAAAAGATTGATTAAGGCACCGGTTCCACAACCAACATCAAGTATTTTACTATTACGGTCTGGACATATTTTTTTTATAAAATTTAACCTTTTTATAAGATAATAATTAAATATATGTTCTGGAAAAATTTTTTCATAAAAATTTGCTACTTGGTCAAAAATATTTTTTTCCATATTTGGTCATTTTCAAAAAATATATTGCAAATATTATTAAAAAGCCCATTATTGGGAAGCGATATCTTATTGTTGTTCTAATCAAAATTGACAATCCACTATAAAGAAATATTGTTAAATATAAAAGTATCCATTTATAAAATTCTTTAAAAGAAAACAAAATTCCAAGAGTACCTAAGATTATAATGGGTGTCTCACTGATAAAACTTATTATCTGATGAAATTTTTTATATGATTCTCCAGGTCCAGAAATTGTATGTGGATATAACCTCCAAAATTTTATAAATCTATTGATTATAAGTTTAAAGTATAACATAGGATTGTTTTTGATGAATTTAAATGTTTTCTTATATAGTAATTTATCAATTTCAATTTCAGAGAGACCTTTAAATTCTTCAACATCTTCTGAATGGTAAAAACCAGTAGGACTACTTAAAGATTTCTCATTATTTGCAATGAAAAAAACTATCCCCCCTTCAGAAGATGTAATGAACAACTTGTTGAAAATTTTATAATTTCTTATTCCCCATAATAAAGGAAAAAACGATAGGCAAAAAGATGAAATAAGTAATATTTTCAATAAATCTTTTTTATGCATTAAAGCAAAAGTTAATATCAAAAATGGGCATAATGCAAGAAAAGTAGGTTTTGTAATAGATAAAAATCCAAAAGTTAAATTCCCAAAAATAAAAAATAAAATTTTTTTGTTATTAAAATGCCATTCTGTTAATAAAAAAATACTTAGGACTAATAGAAAAGTTATAAATGTTTCAGGAGCAAGATAGCCAGTCCAAAAAATAGATGCAGGATAGATGGAATAAATTAAAGAAACCCAACAAGCAGTTTTCATATTAATCAAAGTTTTTGTAAGAAAATATAATAAAATACATGTTAAAGAACTTAAAATGGCAAGTCCAATTTTAGCAAAAAGAAAATTGTGTCCGAAAATTTTATAAATCAACGCTAAAAAAATAGGAAAACCCGGGCTTCTCCATGCGTAAAATTTTTCTCCTTCAGGAAAATAAGGATTGTTAACCCAGTATCCCTTACCAGAAGCAATTTTCCATCCAAGTTCATCCCACCAATCACCCCATACATCAACAGAATTATCAAGAGTTAAGATAAACCCAATTCTTATGCTTAAACTTACAAAAAAAATTATAATTAAAAATTTTTTCTTGTTTGCCTTCATAGTCATAAATTATTATAATACATTACAAAAGATAAAAAAAATGGGACAGAATTTTAGTTTTGGTTTTTCAGACCATTTACTTTTAGAACTTGGGAATATAAATTTTTATCAATTACATTTTGAACCAAATTCAATTATAAAAGCATATGAAAAATTAAAAGAAATAGCAGAAGAATTGCAAGTTCAGGCACCTATTCCAAAAATGGCTGGTTTTGCCTATCCTCATATTGCTTCTCTTGGAGCAAAGATTGAATTTCCTCCTGATGGAGAACCAAAGCCATTTCCTATAATAAAAAATTTTGAAGATATTGATAATTTGAAAGAGCCGGAAGATTATTTGAGTGCACCTATAATACAGAAAAAATTGAAAACTCTTGCAGAATTAAAAAAACTTGTTCCAGAAACACCAAATACAATTGGACATCTTTATGAAGGACCTGTAACTACCGCAGTTTTACTTATGGGGCAAGAATTTTTTATTCTTGTTTATGATAATCCAGAAAAAGCAAAAAAATTACTTAATTTTTGTGTAGAAAGTGCTTTAAATTATACAAAAACAATATTGAATTATTTTGGTGAAGAAATTAAAGAAGGACCAAAGGGAATACCAGATGATTTTGCAGGAATTTTGCCTCCAGATTTATTTCCTGAATTTGTTTTACCTTACTGGAATAAGTTTTATGAAGGACTGAAAGCAACAGAGAGATTTCTACATAGTGAATTGTTGAGAAAACAGCATTTAAAATTTTTGGAAGATATAAAAATTGATTCATTTGATCCAGGGACAGATCCATACCTAAATGGAGAAATCTTATCAAAAACTTGTCCTTGTAAATTTACTTTAAGAATCAAACCATGGGAAGTTTTTAACTTAAATGAGAGTCAACTTGAAAATTTATATATAGGACTTACAACTTACAAACCATTATCAATAAATTTTTCACTTGATAGATTGATTGACTTACCCAAAATTAAAAAATTACTTAAAATAGCAAGGGAATATGAAAAAAAAGGTTTGAATGTGAAAAAATTAGAGAATATATTTTAATTTTTTTATCAATTGTTTATTTTTTTATCGTTTCTTTCCCTCATAATCCTACTTATAATTCAATGTTTATTGATAGTGGAATTTATGCTTATATAGGACAACAGATAAATAAAGGGAAAATTTTATATAAAGAAGTTTGGGATTATAAATTTCCTGCAATATATTACATATATGCTTTCCTTTTTAAAATTTTTCCTGATTCAAGATGGACACTTTATTTTACCGATATTTTGACAAATATAAGTATGCTAATTTTTATATACTTAATCTTGAAGGATTTAAAAAAAGAAAGTTTTTTTTGGATAATTTCAATTTTATTTACTACAACCTATAGAATTTACGCTGCTTTCAGTGGAGGGAACTTAACAGAACATTTCTTTTTATTTTTTTCATTTATATCTTTATATCTTTTGTTTAAAAGACCTTCAAAAATAGGCGATTTTATTTTGGGAAATTGTTTTGTCTGGTTATCTATGCTAAAGCAACCATATATTTTAGTTACTTTGGTTATTTTTTTATTTTTTAAAGAAAGAATTTTAAGTGGAGAAAGAATCTTTTTTATTTATGGATTTTTAACATCTTTTTTATTCTTTTTACACATATTTATAAAAGGAGCACCAGAATCCTTTGAAACAATAACTTTTTCTTTCTATTTAACAAAATCAAATAGAGTTACAAAAATGGATTTATTAAGTTTTTTTAATGATATTAATTATAGATTCCGTATTTTCTTATTTACAGGACCTGGAAAGCAAGTTTTATTGTTTATTCCATTTATATTGTTAGCGAAAGATAAGTTAAAATTTTTATTTTTTCTTTTATTCTTATCTTTACTTTTTATTTATTTTACAACTTTTGCTTTATATACCCATTATATACTTTTATTGAATCTTTTAATTTTTATTGGCAGTTTGATTATTTCAAAAAATTATTCAAAAAAATTTGCCTTAATTTTTCTTATATTTTGTATATTATTGACTTCTTCATTAATCAAAAAGAGATTTATTCACTCATATAAGGCATTTTATAAATTTTTTATTTTGAAAGACA
Source organism: Candidatus Ratteibacteria bacterium (assembly GCA_046296715.1). Classification (GTDB taxonomy): domain Bacteria; phylum Ratteibacteria; class UBA8468; order B48-G9; family JAFGKM01; genus JAMWDI01. Next base: position 3,681 of record JBKBIN010000015.1, on the reverse strand, counting down.
AAAGAATAGTAGTTAATCCAGTTGTATTTACTGTGATTAAATATGTAAAACCCGGAGAAACAATTTTTATTTCTTCATGCTATGGAGAAGTTTATTTTACAACAAAAACTGAAAGTCCTTGGAGGTTTTGGGGATTTACACAAGATTTTGATAAAGTCCCTGAATACAGGAAAGAACTTCAGAAACTTATAAGAGAAAAACCTCCCAACTATTTTTATCTTGAGATACCAATTAAAAATTTTGAAGAAATTTTTGGACTTAGGCAAAATGAATATAAACTTATAGAATTAGAAAAAAATTTCTTTAGATTTCAAATTTTACTGGATTTTTAAAAAAGTACTTTTATGTGTATTTCCACTTGTTTAATTCAGGATTTAAAATGATCATTCTTGAATTTATAGAGAAAGTTACAGGCACACGGGATGGATTTTTCTTTCTAAAGTTCTCCCAAAGTTTTTCTATTTCTTTATTATGAGTTTCAAAATCTATTTTTTTATTAAAAATGTATTTTGACATTTTTTATTTCTCCATAAATTTAAATATAAATTTTGGTAATTTTCAACCATTTTATCAAGAGAAAAAATTCTTTTAGCGTAATTATATCCTTTTTCTCCCATAATCTTACATTTTTCTTCATTTTTAAGTAAAAACAGAATTTTTTCTACTATTTCCTTTTCATCCTTAGGGTCAACTAAAAATCCATTTTCTCCATCTTTAATTATTTCTTTTCCACCTCCTATTTTTGTACATATAACTGGCTTTTTACACAACATCCCTTCTATTATTAAATTTGGCATACCCTCCCATAAAGAAATAAGAACAACTATATCTGATAATTTTAACAATTTAGGCAAATCACTTCTATAACCAGTAAAAATAACACAATCTTTCATATTCAAATTTTCTGTTAGTTTTTCCAATTCTTCTTTTTCTTCTCCTTCTCCTACAATAAGAAATTTTATATTTCCAAATCCCTTTCTTATTTTTTTTGCAATAAATAAAAATCTTTTGAGATTCTTTTCAAATGATAATCTTCCTCCTGTAAGTATAATTTTTTCATCTTTAATTCCAAATTCATTCTTAAGTTTTGCTTCTTCTTTAATTTCTTCATATTTTTCAATTTCTAATCCATTATAAATAACTTCAAATTTTTCCTTTTCGCCGTCAATTCTTTTTATATAAATATTTTTTACTTCCTCTGAATTGCAAATGATTTTTTTTGTAAATTTAAGCAAAAATTTATCAATTAAATTATGATACCATCTTTTCCATAGGTCTGCACTTCTCTCTGATGCAATAATAACCGGAACTTTACAAATAATTCCTGCTAATCTTCCCCATGTATTTGAAGTGAACATAAATGTATGTAAAATATCTGGTTTTTCTTTTTTTATTATCTTTATAAGATTAAAAAGAATTGCTAAATCAAACTTAAATTTTTTTTTCAGAATATATAGATTTGTTATCTCTTCAAAATCTTTTTTCATCCTCCCATCTCTTAAAGAAATTAGAAATGGCTCAAATCTTTCTTTATCTAAGTTTTTTATTAATAAATAGAGTTGTTTTTCAGCACCACCTATATGAAGAGTCCCTATTACATAGCAGATTTTAATTTTCTCTAATTGATGAAATTCTATTTTGTCCTGCCCAGTTATACCATTTTTCTCTATCATATCCAAAATCAAGTCCTGTTATTTTTCTCAATGAATCCCTTGCAATTTTTTTTAATTCATAATTTTCACTCTTTAATAAATTGATTAAAGAATAAATTGCTCTTTTATCATTTATCTCTCCAAGGGCATATGCACAATATTCTCTTACAAGTAAATGGTACCTATCATTTAAATTTGATATTAATGGTATTGTTGCTCTTTTATCTTTTAAAACAGATAATGCTTTTATTGCTTCAAGTTTTACTTCTATTTGTTTATCATAAAGAGAATTTAAAATTGGTTCAAAAAATCTTATGTCTTTAAATTCACTTGCTGCTTTTATACTTGCTACTTTAACAATCCAGTTTGAATCATTAATCAATTCAATTAAATAAGAAATGGTTGAACTATTTTTAATTTTTCCAAACGCTTCAGCAAGTTCTTTTCTAACAAATTCATTTTTATCCTTTACAAGAGGAATCAATTTTTCTATATCAACATTTTCTTTAATTTCTCCTATTGCCCATATAGTATATTTTCTTATTTCCCAATTTTTATCATTTAAAAGTTCGTATAAAAAAGGAAGTGCCTGATTATTTTTTGTTCTACCAAAACCTGATATAATCTTTATTTTTAAGTTATTATCTGCAGTTTTGAAATAATTAATTAGAAAATCAATTTCATTTTTATTTAAAGACAGAATTTCAATCGCCTTTTCTTTCAAATCATAATCTTTCTCATTAGCAATTTTTTCAAGAAATATTAAAGAAGTTTCATCATTAATTTCACCAAGAATTTCAATAATTTTAATTTTTAAGTTTTTTGATGTTGTTTCGTCATTAAATTTTTCAAAGAGATAGGGTAATGCTTTACTACCAATTTTTATAATTGTCTTTTTTGCCTCATTCCAAGGAGATGTTTTTCCAAGAATTTTATCTACTACAATCCTTTCATCATCTAAAATATTTAAAAGATAAGGAACGCTTTCTTTAACATCAAATTTTAAGTTTCTAATTTTATAAGCACCATATACTCTGCTTAAAACATTTTCTGATTTCAAATTTTCAATCTCTATTTTTAATTCTTTTGGTATTTCTTGACAGAAAAGCATTTGAATAGAGAAAAAGAAAAATAAAAATATTCTTCTCATATTACCTCCTCCCTTACTTGACCTTATAAATTTGTCTCCATATTTCAAAAATTAAAATCAAATATAATCTTGCAGAATGGTCTAATTTTCCTTCAATATGTTCTTTAAAAATAAGTTCAAGATTTTTATAATTAAATAGACCAGTTTTTTTAAGAGCATCACTTAAAACAAATTCTTTTAGATAATTTTTAAGTTCGCTTCTAAACCATTTTCCAAGTGGAACACCAAATCCCATTTTTTTTCTTTCTAAAATTTCTTTTGGTAAAAATCCTTTAAGTTTTTCTTTTAATATATATTTACTAATTTTACCATTTAGTTTTAATTTAGGCGGAAAAGATGCAATAAGTTCTATAAATTCACTATCTAAAAATGGGCTTCTTCCTTCAATAGAATTTGACATACATGCGATATCCATCTTAACAAGTAAAATTTCTGGTAGGTATAAATTAAAATCACAAAAAATCATTTTTTCTAATATATCTATCTCATTTGCTTTTTTCCATAAATTTTCTGTTATTTCAAAAGAATTATAATTTTTTAAATTTTCTTTAAACTCCTGACTAAATAATTTGTCTTTCCATTCTGGTGAAAAAGATGTTAATCTTCTTGAATATGCATAACAGAATCCATTGTCATCTGCTTCTTGTAGCCATTTTAATATACGATTTGGGAAAAAATATGGTTTTTTATTATAGAGTTTTTCAATTAGAATCTTTGTTTTTTTGTTTATAATCCTTGTTTTTTTTGATGTTTTTAATAATCTTTCAAGTAATTTTGTTTGATAATATCTCGGATAACCTGCAAAATTTTCATCACCACCATCTCCATTTAAAGCAACTTTTACATACCTACTTGTTTGTTGAGCGACATAGTAAGTTG
>JBKBIN010000014.1:0-33401 GCA_046296715.1 Candidatus Ratteibacteria bacterium | reverse complement strand
TCTATAACTTTCAAATTTAAAATCTCTGGTATAAATCCTGCTCCTATACCCTGAATTTTATGTCTTCCTGCTTTTCCTCCTGATAAAACTGGTGAATTCTCTGGTTCAACAGCAACAATCTTTATATCTTTTTTTCTCTTTTTTAAAACCTCTCCAACTCCTGTTATTGTCCCTCCTGTCCCTACTCCACTTACAAATATATCAATTCTTCCATCTGTATCTTGCCATATCTCCTCTGCTGTCGTCTTTCTATGTATCTCTGGATTTGCTGGATTTTTAAATTGTTGTGGCATAAATGAGTTTTTATATTCTTTTAAAAGTTCTTCTGCTTTCTTTACTGCTCCTGTCATACCTTCATCTGCTGGTGTTAATACAATCTCTGCTCCAAATAAACTCAATAGTTTCCTCCTTTCTATACTCATACTCTCTGGCATTGTTAAAATAAGTTTATATCCCCTCTGTGCACAAACAAAAGCAAGTCCAATCCCTGTATTCCCACTTGTTGGCTCAATTATCACTGTATCTTTATTTATTAGTCCTTTCTTTTCTGCATCCTCAATCATACTTACTGCAATCCTATCCTTTACCGAACCAGCCGGATTATAAAATTCAAGTTTCGCATAAATATCTGAATAACAACCTCTTACAATTTTATTCAACCTTACAAGTGGAGTATTGCCTATTAGTTTTGTTATGTTTTCCGCAAATTTCATATTTACCCCTTTTAAATCTCATAAAAAACTACTTTTCCTTTATCTTGATTTTTCTTTTTTTGTTTTTCTATAAGTTGTTTTAATGTTATCCCTTCAAGATATTTTAAAATTTGACTTTTTATATCAGACCATAATTCCCTTGCTACACAAGTTTCACTTCTCTCACAAACTTCTTTTTTTTCTACACATTCAACTGGAGATAAAGGGCCTTCAAGAATTTCAATTATTTGACTAATCTTAATTTCAGATGGTTCCTTTAAAAACATAAATCCACCTTTACCTCCCTTTATACTCCTTAAAATACCTGCTTTTTTTAATGCAAGCATAATATGTTCAAGATATCTTTCTGATAAGTTCTGTCTTTTCGCAATTTCTTTAACTAAAACTGGTTTTCCATCATAGTAAACTCCTAAATCAATTAAAGCCCTTAAACCATATCTTGTCTTTGTTGAAAATTTCATTTTTAACTCCTTTTATCACTAATATAATAGTTTAAATAATATTACAATCTAATAAAATTTTTGTCAAGTTAGAAGGTTGTGTCGGGGCGCTCGGATTTGAACCGAGGACCTCTTGGTCCCAAACCAAGCGCGCTTAACCGGACTGCGCTACGCCCCGAACAAATTTATTATATCTGAATTTGTTGAAAAAATCAAGAAAATTTATTTTTCTTGTTTTTAATTTTCAAAAATTGTAAAATTGTAAAAATTTCGGATAAAAAAATGTGGCAGAAAACTTTTATTTCAGCTTTTATTGCCCAGATATTGTCAATAAGTGGATTTTCTTTTGCTTTACCATTTTTACCTTATTTTATTTCAGAACTTGGAATAAAGAATATTCAGACACAAACATACTGGGCAGGTGTTATACTTTCAGCAAGTGGTTTTACATTTGTTATATTTTCTCCTATATGGGGACATTTTGCAGATAAATATGGAAGAAAGTTTATGGTTGTAAGGAGTATGTTTGCAGGAACTTTTATATTATTTCTTATGTCTTTTGTTAAAACAGTAAAACAATTGCTCATATGTAGATTATTACAAGGTGCTTTAACAGGAACAATAATTGCCTCAATTACTCTTGTTGCTTCAGTTGTCCCAATTGAAAAAAGTGGTTTTACTCTTGGTATGATGCAAGCGGCTGTCTCAATAGGGAATTCAATTGGTCCTTTATTTGGTGGTTTTTTTGCAGATAGGTTTGGATATAGAGTCACATTTAGAATTGGAGGTCTTATAATTTTTCTTGGAGGTCTTTTAGTGTTATTATTAGCAAAAGAAAAGAGAGAAAATAACAAATCAATAAAAAATGATATCACTTTCAAAGACATTTTTAAGATTAAAGGATTCTGGCTTGCAACTATAATTATGTTTGGTGTTAGATTGAGCAATACAATTTTAAATCCTTCTTTCCCTCTTGTTATAAAAGAGATAATAACTTCTCCTGAAAGATTAAATACTATTACAGGGACAATTATTGGAGTGGCAGCAATAATAGAGGGAATAACAGCAGCACTTTTAGGTCTTGTAGCAGATAAAATAGGTTATTTAAGACTAATTATAAATTGTTCAATTTTTGCTTCTATAACAACTTTGGGACATTTTTTTGTTAATTCAGTATCACAACTTTTTATTTTAAGAATCCTTTTTGTTGGTAGTATTGCTGGAATTGTTCCGTCGGTAAATTCTTTAATTAAAAAATTTATTAAAGAAGAAGCAATAGGCAAAGCATATGGTTTATTCAATTCTATAAGTATGCTTGGGCTTGCTTTTGGTCCTTTAATAGGTGGATATACAGGTAAAATAATAGATATCAGAACACCTTTTTTAATTACATCAATATTTCATTCATTTGTTGCACTTTTAATCATTTTTCAACTCTCAAAAATAAAAAGGAGTTATTATGATTATTAAATTTCTTGGAGCGACAAAAAATGTAACTGGTTCAAAGTTTTTAATCTCTTCTAATGATAAAAATATTCTTATTGATTGTGGTTTATTTCAGGAAAGAGATTTAAAGAATAGAAACTGGGATAAATTTCCATTTCCTCCTAATAAAATAGATTTTATTTTACTCACACATGCACATCTTGACCATTCAGGATATTTACCTAAATTAGTTAAAGATGGTTTTTCAGGTAAAATATTATGTACAAAACCAACATTTGAAATAACAAAGATAGCACTTATTGATTCTGCAAAAATACAGGTTGAAGATGCAGAAAAAAAGAAAAAGAGACACGAAAAAGAAAAAAGAAAAGGTCCATATCCTGAAATACCACTTTATACACCAAAAGATGCTGAAAATGTTTTTGAACTTTTCCAGCCTGTTGAATATAATGAGAAAATAAAAATAGACAAAGATATAGAAATTATATTCCATAATGCAGGACATATTCTTGGTTCATCAATAATTGAACTTATTATTGAAAATAAAAAGATTGTTTTTTCAGGAGATATTGGAAGAAAAGAAAATCCAATTTTGCCTACACCTGAAATAATCAAAGAGGCAGATTTTTTAATAATTGAGTCAACATATGGTGATAGAATTCATGAAAAAAGGATAGATGCTGAAAAAAGATTTGAACAGATAATTAACGAAACAGTAGAAAAAGGAGGAAATATAGTTATTCCAAGTTTTGCAATTGAGAGGACACAGGAGATTCTATATTATTTAAAGAAACTTTTACTTGAAGATAAAATTCCCCATTTATTAACTTTTCTTGACAGTCCTATGGCAATTGAAGTAACAGAAGTATTTGAAAAGTATCAGGCATATCTTGACGGACAAGCAGAGAAATTTTTAGAAAATAAGATCTCTCCATTTGATTTTCCCCTTTTACATTTCACAAAGTCAGTTGAAGAATCAAAAATGATTAATCATATAAAAGGTTCGGTAATAATAATTGCAGGCAGTGGTATGTGCACAGGCGGAAGAATTAAACACCATCTTGTTAATAATATAGAAAGAGAAGAATCTTCTATTGTATTTGTTGGATATCAAGCAAAAGGAACACTTGGTAGAGAAATACTTGAAAAAAAACAGGTTAGAATCCTTGGTAATTTTTATAATGTTAAGGCAAGAGTTGAAAAGATAGATGGATTTTCTGCTCATGCTGACAGAGAAGACCTATTAAATTTTCTTTCAGGGTTTAAAAAATTTCCAGAAAATATATTTTTAGTTCATGGCGAAGAAGAAGTTATTGATGAATTTTCAAATTTAATTTCTGAGAATTTTAAAACTTCAAAAATTTTTATTCCCTCTTATTTAGATGAGTATAAAATATAACAATATAAATTGACATAAAAAAGAAAAGTTGTAAAATAGGTAAAAAAGGAGGCAAAAGATGAAAATATATTCAATTACCGAGAAAAATTACAAAGGGAAGAAAGTTTTTTTAAGAGTTGATTTTAATGTTCCAATTAAAAATGGAGTTATTACAGATGATACAAGAATTATAGCAACAATTCCAACTATAAATTATTTACTTTCTCAGGGTGCCCGTTTAATAATTGCTTCACATCTTGGAAGACCAGAAGGGAAACCATCTGCTGAATTTTCTTTAAAACCAGTTGCGGAAAGATTATCTGAGATTTTGAAAAAAGAAGTAAAATTTGCTCCTGATTGTATTGGAGATGAGGTTAAAAAGATGATAGATTCTTTGAAAGATGGAGAAATTTTACTTTTAGAAAATTTAAGATTCCATTCAGAAGAAGAAAAAGGAGATGAAAATTTTGCAAAAGAACTTGCATCTTTATGTGATGCTTATGTTAATGATGCTTTTGGAACATGTCATAGGAAACATGCTTCTGTATATACAATAACAAAGTTTGTAAATGATATAGCAGGAGGTTTTTTGATAGAAAAAGAAGTTTCTTCACTTTCAAAATTACTTATAAATCCAGAAAGACCTTTCCTTTTAATCCTTGGTGGAGCAAAAGTGATTGACAAAATAAATATGGTAAAGAATTTACTTGATAAAGTAGACACAATTATTACAGGTGGAGTTATGGCGTATACATTTATAAAAGCAAAAAACTGGGAAGTCGGGGATTCAAAAGTTGAAGAAGAAGCAGTTCCAGTAGCAAAAGAGATAATAAAGGAGATAAATAAAAGACATCTTGAATTTCATACTCCACTTGACCATATTATAGTTCAGAAAATTTCAGAAGATGCTACTCCAATTGTAACAGAAAGGGGGACAGTCCCTCATGGCTGGATTGGAGTTGATATTGGACCGCAAGCAATTGAAGAATATACTGATTGTATAAATAGAGCAAAAACAATTTTCTGGAATGGACCAATGGGAATTTATGAAATAGAAAAGTTTGCAAAAGGAACAATAGAAATAGCAAAAGCAATAGCAAATTCAAAGGCATTTTCTGTCATAGGAGGTGGAGATTCTGTTGCAATTGTTCAGAAAGCAGGTGTTGCTGATAAAATTTCTCATGTCTGTACTGGAGGAGGAGCATCTTTAGAATTTCTTGAAAAAGGGAGTTTACCAGGAATAGAAGTTCTTAAAAAAGAATAAAATTTCTTTTTAAAATCCCCTTTTAAATTTTCAAATTAAAGGAGAAAAAATGAGAAAATCAATTATAGCAGGCAACTGGAAAATGTATAAAACACCAACAGAATCAATAAATTTTGTTAAAGAATTGAAAGAAAAGGTAAAAAAATATAATGATAGGGATGTTTTAATCTGTCCACCTTTTACATCTCTTTATCCTGTTTCTGAAATTTTAAAAAATTCTTCAATTAAACTTGGTGCTCAAAATGTTTATTTTGAAAATGAAGGAGCATATACTGGAGAAATTTCACCTTTGATGCTTAAGGATATAGGAGTTGAATATGTTATATGTGGACATTCTGAAAGAAGGAATATTTTTGGAGAAACAGACAAGATTATTAACAAAAAGGTAAAAAAAATTGTTGAAAATGATATGAAAGCAATTTTATGTGTTGGAGAAAAACTTGAAGAAAGAGAAAAGAATTTAACATTTAAAGTTATTGAAAATCAGATAAAAAATTGTCTTGAAGGATTTGATAAGTTAGAAAAACTTTTGATTGCTTATGAACCTGTCTGGGCAATTGGGACAGGCAAAACTGCTTTACCAGAACAGGCAGAAGAAGTCCATATCTTTATCCGTGAATTAATATCAAAAATTTATAATAAAGATATTGCTGAAAATTTGATCATTATGTATGGAGGGAGTGTAAAACCAGAAAATATAGACCAACTTATGGAAAAAGAAAATATAGATGGAGTTCTTGTAGGTGGTGCATGTTTGAAAATAGAATCGTTTTTAAGAATTATTGATTATAGGAGCTTGTATGTTAAATGATTATAAACATATGATGTTTGATTATTTTATAAAAAGGACAAGGAAAGTTTATTATGAGAGAAAAAAAAGATTAAGCGAAATAAAAGAAAAAAAACAAGCAGAAGAATATCAGCAAGAAATTAGAGAAAAAATAAAAAAAGCATTTTTCCCCTTCCCTTTATCAGAAAAGACGCCTTTAAATCCAAAAATAACAGGAACAATAAGAAGAAAAGGATATAGAATTGAGAAAATAATTTTTGAGAGTATGCCTTCTTGTTTTGTTACTGCAAATCTTTATATACCTGAAAATTTAAAACCACCCTTTCCTGCTGTTATTGCACCTTGTGGACATTCAAGACAAGGAAAAGCAGAACCAAAATATCAAGAATTTTGTCAGCGACTTGTTCATAATGGTTTTTTAGTTTTGATATATGATCCATTTGATCAGGGAGAAAGAAGTCAGTACTATTTATTACCTAAAAATTTACCTATTAGAGATGACTGTTGTTTTGCCCATAATATGATAGGTAAACAGATGAATCTTATTGGAGAATTTTTTGGTTCATATAGAGTATGGGATGGTATAAGAGCAATTGATTATATTACAACAAGACAAGAATGGGATAAAAATTTTATTGGAATAACAGGAAATTCAGGAGGTGGAACTTTAACAACATACCTTTGGGCAATTGATCAAAGATTAAGTGCAGCAAGTCCAGGTTGTTTTATAACCCCTTTACTTTATAATCTTGAAAATGAATTACCACAGGACAGAGAACAGTACCCACCAGGGATTCTTGGTAATGGAGTTGAAATTTCAGATTTTTTTATTTCTCGTGTGCCATCTCCTTTAATTTTACTTGGACAAAAATATGATTACTTTGACATAAGAGGTTTTAAAGAGATATGTGATGAAATTCAGTCATTTTATAGAATTTTTAATAAAGAAGGAAATTTTGAATATTTTATTGGGAATAATACCCATGGATATCATTCAGAGGCACAAAAGGCAATGGTTTCATTTTTTTGTAAAATTTTAGGTAAAGAAATCTTTAATTTAGAACCAAAAATAAGTATAGAAAATGAAGAGACTTTATTCTGCACAAAAAAAGGAAATGTTATTTTAGATGGTTCAAAGCCACTTTATGAAATTATAAAAGAAAAAGCAGATAAGATAATTATAAGCAGAAAAAAGTTGAATGAAGATGTTTTAAAAAGCGAGTTGTTGAAAATTCTTAATATACCTGAAAATATAAAGGTCCCACATTTTAGAGTTTTAAGACCTGTTTCAATTAAAAAAGAACCAATTGGTAGATATGCAGTTGAAACAGAGGAAGATATTTGGGTAATTTTGAAAAAGAAAAAAGCAGAAAGACCATATTTTCTTGAAGTTGAAGAAGAAATAAATCTTTATATTCCTGATATTTCTTCAGAAGAAGAAATAAAAAGAAACTTAAGTCAAACAACTAATAATTTCTTTATAGATGTAAGAGGACTGGGAGAATCAATGCCTGAAAATAAAAGGACTTTTTTTAATCCTTACAGGTATGATTATATGTTTGATGGATTTCATATTTTATTTGGAGAAAGTTATCTTGGTAAAAGAGTTTATGATGTGCTTTCTGTGATAAAATTATTAAACCATTATGGCTGTAAGAGAATAAATTTATATGGAAATCGTCAAGGAGCAATTATATCCGTATTTGTTTGTTTATTTTCTGATTTAGTAAAAAGTTGTTCGTTAAAAAAATTGCCTTTATCTTTTTACTCACTTATAAAAAAACCTTATGTTAAACTTCCTTCAGCAAATTTTGTTAAAGGGATTTTAAAAATAACTGATATAGATGAGATTTTAGAAATTATTGGGAGAAAAATTGAAGTTAAAAAATTATAAAATTTTGAAATGATTTCTTACAATTTCTTTCTTGCTAAAAAGTTTATTGGGAATAAAAAAGAAGATAGGTTTTTATGGTTTATAAGTTTTTTTGCAGTTTTTGGTGTTTCAATAGGAGTTATTACACTGCTTCTTGTTATTGGAGTTATGAATGGTTTTTCAAATGACCTTAAGAGAAAAATTATAGGAGCAAATCCTCTAATAACTATTGAAGGGAGACCTTATATTTACAATTATGAAGAAATAATTGAGAAAATAAAAAATATTTCCGAAATCAAAGGTGCATCTCCTTATATAATGTCACAAGCAATTTATAAGTCAAATAAATATATTATTGGAGGGATTATAAAAGGGATTGACCCAGAAAAAGAGCAAAAAGTTACAAATATTAAGAATTTTGTTAAAAAAGGTAAATTTGAAGATATTGAGAATGGAATTATTCTTGGGAAAGAACTTGCAAATGAACTTGGAGTTGACATAAATGATTTTGTTTCTGTTATTTTAGGATTTGCCCTTCGTGAAAAAATTTTTAAAGTTGTGGGAATTGTTGAGTATGGGGTCTATAGTTTTGATGTAAGTATGGGTTTTATTTCTTTGAAAAATTTAATGGAGATTTACGGAGTTGACAGAATTCATGGTATTGGTATAAAAATTAATGATATATATAAAACACCGATTATTTCAAAAGAGATAAAAAAAGTTATAAATGAAGAATATAATGTCACAACATGGATAGAAAAAAATAAAATTCTTTTTTCAGCAATAGCACTTGAAAAAAAAGCAATGGCAATTATTTTGAGTTTAATTGTTATAGTTGCTTCTTTTAATATACTCTCAACATTAATGATATCTGTCTATAGAAAGGTAAAAGAAATAGGTATCTTAAAGGCAATTGGTTTAACATCCGGAGAAATAAAAAAGATTTTTCTTTATCAAGGGCTCTATCTTGGGATTAAAGGATTAATTTTTGGCATAATTTTAGGTTTTATAATAGCAAGTTTGCTTAAAAAATATAATTTTATAAATCTTCCTGAATTTGTTTATGACATATCTAAATTACCTATTGAAATAACTTTTTTAGATACTATTTGGATTTTTTTACTTGTAATTTTTGTTAGTTGTGTTGCAAGTATTTATCCAGCCCAAAGAGCATCAAAACTTAATCCAGCAGAGGCAATAAGAAATGAATAAAATAAAAGGAGAAAGGTTAACTAAAAATTATAATGGGGTAATTGGAGTTAAGGAAGTTAATATTGAGATTGAAAAAGGAGAAATAGTTGTTATAATTGGACCATCTGGTTCAGGGAAAACTACTTTATTAAATTTACTTGCTTTAATTGATAGACCCACTGAAGGTAAAGTTTTTATTGATGATGTTGATACTGAAAATTTAACAGAGAGACAACTTTCTAAAATAAGAAATGAAAAATTTGGATTTATTTTTCAATTTTTCCATTTAATTCCTGAATTGAAAGTTATTGAAAATGTTATTTTACCTTTATGGATTAAAGAAAAACAGTTTAAAAAAGATTTTTTAAAGGAAGGAGAAAAATATCTTTCCGCCTTTGGAATTCTTGATAAAAAAGATAGTTATCCATCTAAATTATCAGGTGGGCAATTACAAAGAGTAGCAATATGTAGAAGTTTAATATGTCAACCAGAAATAATTTTTGCTGATGAACCGACTGGAAATATTGATAATGAAACTGCTAAAGTTTTTTTTGAATTTATGAAGAATTTTAATAAGGAAAAAAAAACAACCTTTGTTATAGCAACACATAATGAAAAGTTTTTACAATTTGCTTCAAAAGTAGTATATTTAATTGAAGGTAAAATTGAAAAAGTAGAGAAAAGGAGATAAAGATGGGATTAATATATCTTGATGGGAAATTTGTAGATGAAAAAGATGCAAAAATTTCTGTTTTTGACCATGGGCTTTTATATGGAGATGGTGTATTTGAAGGATTGAGAAGTTATAATGGAAAAATTTTTAAACTTGATGAACATATTAATCGTCTTTATAAATCTGCAAAAGCAATATTTCTTGAAATTCCAATGGGAATTGAAGAACTTAAAAAAACTGTAATAGAAACTGTAAGAAAAAATAATTTAAAGGATAGTTATATAAGAGTTGTTGTTACAAGAGGAGTTGGAGACCTTGGGCTTGATCCAAGGAAATGTAAAAAGCCAACAATTTTTATTATTGCAAGTAAAATTCAATTATATCCTGAATCTTTTTATGAGAAGGGTATTGATGTTATAACAGTTGCAACAAGAAGAAACTTTAATGAATCATTAAATCCGGCGATAAAATCATTAAATTATTTAAATAATATCCTTGCAAAAATTGAAGCGAACAATGCTGGCGCAACAGAAGGTTTAATTTTAAATCAGTTTGGATATGTAAGTGAATGCACAGGAGAAAATATTTTTATTGTTAAAGGGAATGATTTAATAACTCCACCGATTTCAGCAGGAGTACTTGAAGGAATAACAAGAAAAGTAGTAATGGATATAGGAGAAAATATTGGTTTAAAAATAAAAGAAGAAGATATTACAAGGTATGATATATATACAAGTGATGAGTGTTTTCTCACAGGGACAGCGGCAGAGATTGTTCCTGTAGTAGTTGTTGATAAAAGAATTATAGGTAATGGAAAACCAGGAAAGATTACTTTAAAAATAAGAGAGGAATTTCGCCTTCTTACAGAAATAGAAGGAACTCCTGTTTATGAGTAAGTGTTTTATCTGTAAAAGTGAAAGCGATATATCTATAAAGTTTAAAGGTAAAAAAAGGGGAAAATATATATTTAGTTTTTGTAAAAACTGCTGGGAGAAATATAATTTATTTTCTTCTTCCAAAAAAAACAATAAAAAAGGATTTAGTTGTCCTGTCTGTGGCTACACAATCAATGATTTTAAAGAATATAGATTCCTTGGGTGCGATTTCTGTTATGAATATTTTTTTAAAGAAGTTTTAGATTATATGAAAAAAATTCATACAAATATATTATATAAGGGTAAATATCCACGAAGGTTCAAAAAAGAAGAAAAGTTAAAAAAATTTCTTCTTTTAAAAGGTTTTTTAATAGACGAAATAACGATAAATGAAAAATATAAGTAAATCTCTTGACTGGGATATAATTGAAAAAGAAACAGGATGGATCTATTCAAAATTGATAGATGATATAGTAATAACTTCAAGAGTTAGAATTGCAAGAAATTTAAAAGGATATCCTTTTCCACATAATATGACACTTGAAATAAGTAAAAAGGTTGAAGAAATTTTAATTAAACTTTTTTTAAAATTACCTTATAAAAAAACTTTTGTGATAAATATTTCATCTTTAACTGAAAAACAAAAAAATTCTCTTATAGAAAAACATATTATAAGTAGAGAATTTTCTGAAAATGAACTTTGTAATAAGATTGTGATAATGCCAGAGAAAAAAACAAGTATAATGATAAACGAAGAAGACCATTTAAGAATTCAGGTTATTTTCCCAGGTCTTAATTTAAGAAAATGCTTAAAAATCATTAATGAAATTGATGACTATATAGATAAGAATTTGGATTATGCTTTTTTGCCTAATTTGGGTTATTTAACTGCCTGTCCAACAAATATAGGAACAGGATTAAGGAGTTCTGTCCTTATTCATATCCCTGGAATTAGATTTTTTAAAAAAGATAAAATAATCTTTAAAAATATTCAGAGTATTGGTATAACTATAAGGGGTTTTTATGGAGAAGGTAGTTTACCTTTTGGAAGCATTTTTCAGATTTCCTCAACAGAAACAACTGGTAAAACAGAAAATGAAATTATTGAAGAACTTGAAAGTGTGGTAAAATTAATTAAAGAAGAAGAGAAAGATTGTATTGAAAAAATAAAAGAGGATAAAAATCTGAAGAAAAAAATTGAAGAAAAAATTATGAAAATTTTAAAACAAGAAAAAAGTAATGGACAATTTGATGACTTTTTTTCCTTACTTACAATTTCTTATTTGAGTGGTATTTTAGATATTAAAAAGTATGAGTTAAAAAATTTGTTTTTTTATCTCCTTGAAAATAATGAAAAAAATAAAGACTATATTTTTCAGGGGAAAAAGGGTAAAATATTAAAAAAAGAAATATTGGAGAGATTAAATGTTTGAAAGATTTACAAAGAGAGTAAAAATAATTCTTGATATGGCGAGAAGAGAAGCGCTTAAATATGGACATAATAAAGTTGAACCAGAACATATTTTACTTGCAATGCTTGAGGAAGGAGAGGGTGTTGGAATAGCAGTATTAAATTACCTTGGAGTTGAAACCAATAGATTAAAATATGAACTGGAAAAAACAATTAAAAGAGGAGTTCCTTTTTATAGTGGTGAATTACCTTTAAGCACAACCTCCAAAAGAGTTCTTGAATATTCAATTAGAGAAGCACAGGCCTTTGGTCATTCATATATTGGTAGTGAACATCTTTTATTAGGGATTTTACTTGAATCAGAATCAATACCTGCACAAATTTTAAAGAGATTTGGGGTAACTGTTGAGAGAGCAAGGAATATTTTAGAAGAAATTTTGAAAGATTTAGAATCAGGAGTTTCCCCATTTTTATCTGAAGAAAAGGGAGAATTTTATGAAAAAGAGGCTTTTCATAAAACATCAACTTATAAAAAACAAAAGACACCAACACTTGATATTTTCGGAAGAGACCTGACAAAACTCGCGATAGAAGGGAAGCTTGATCCTGTTGTAGGAAGAGAAAAAGAAATTGAAAGAGTTATTCAAATTCTTTGTAGAAGAAAAAAGAATAATCCAGTTTTGCTTGGAGAACCAGGTGTTGGGAAAACTGCTATTGTAGAAGGACTTGCACAACAAATTGCTTCTGGTAAAATCCCTGAAATATTAAAAGACAGAAGAATTGTTATGATTGATTTACCTTCAATGGTTGCAGGTACAAAATATAGAGGAGAATTTGAGCAGAGAGTAAAAGTTGTTCTGGATGAGA
The DNA here is from genome assembly GCA_046296715.1 of Candidatus Ratteibacteria bacterium. Lineage (GTDB taxonomy): Bacteria > Ratteibacteria > UBA8468 > B48-G9 > JAFGKM01 > JAMWDI01. Next base: position 20,480 of record JBKBIN010000014.1, on the reverse strand, counting down.
TCAGAAATTCAGGGAATATAATAATTTTTATTGATGAAATCCATACACTTGTTGGAGCAGGTGGTGCAGAAGGTGCAATTGATGCTTCAAATATTTTGAAACCTGTTCTTTCAAGAGGTGAAATTCAATGTATTGGAGCAACAACTCTTGATGAATACAGAAAATATATAGAAAAAGATGGAGCACTTGAAAGGAGATTTCAGCCAGTTATAGTTAATCCTCCAACTGTTGAAGAGACAATAGCAATTTTGAAAGGGCTGAGGGAAAAATATGAATCACATCACAAAATAAAAATTTCAGATGAGGCTATAGAGGCAGCTGCAAAATTAAGTGACAGATTTATTTCAGATAGATTTTTGCCAGATAAAGCAATAGATCTCATAGATGAGGCAGCAAGTCAGAAAAGATTAAAACTTTATAAACAACCAGAAGAAATAACAAAACTTCAAAAAGAGATTGAATTAATTGAGCAAGAGAAAGAAAAAGCATTAAAGGAACAAAATCAGGAATTATTGATATCTTTAAGGGATAAAGAAAGAGAACTTAAAAATAAAATTGATTATTTAAGAGAAAATTTAATGAATTTAATTTCAGATGAAAAGAAAACATTGACAAAGGAAAATATTGCAGAAGTTGTTTCACAATGGACAGGAATTCCTGTTTCTCAACTTTGCAAAGAAGAAAAAGAAAAATTGCTTGAAATGGAAAATTATTTACATAAGATTGTTGTGGGGCAGGACGAAGCGATTGAAAAAATAAGTAAAGCAGTAAGAAGATCAAGAGCAGGTTTAAAAGATGTAAGAAAACCAATAGGCAGTTTCCTTTTCCTTGGGCCAACTGGTGTTGGGAAAACTCTTCTTGCAAGAGCATTGGCTGAATTTTTATTTGGAGATGAAGATGCGTTAATACAGATTGATATGTCTGAATATATGGAAAAATTCTCTATAAGTCGTCTTATAGGTGCTCCTCCAGGATATGTTGGCTATGAAGAAGGTGGACAATTAACTGAAAAAGTGAGAAGAAGACCTTATTCTGTTGTACTTTTTGATGAAATTGAAAAAGCCCATCCAGATGTATTTAATCTTTTACTTCAAATACTTGAAGATGGTCGTTTAACAGATAGTTTTGGTAGAAGTGTAAGTTTTAAGAATACTGTTATAATTATGACTTCAAACATCGGGACAGAAATACTTAAAAATAAATCTATTATTGGGTTTTTAACTCCAGAGGAAGAAACATCATTTGAAAATTTAAAAAATGAAATTTTTGAAAAAGTGAAAAAAACATTTAGACCAGAATTTTTAAACCGTCTTGACGAGATAATAATATTTCATCCATTAACATATGAACATCTTTTAAAGATTGTTGAAATTGAAATTGAAAAAGTTAGAGAAAGGTTAAAAGAGTTAAAAGTTGGTCTAATTGTAACAGATGAGGCAAAGAAATTTTTAGTAGAAAAAGGAGCAAATCCTGAATTTGGTGCAAGACCATTAAAAAGAACTATTTCAAGATATATAGAAGATCCTTTATCAGAAGAAATTTTAAAAGGTAGTTTCAGCGAAGGAGATGATGTTATTGTTGACAAAAAAGATAGTTTTCTTGTTTTCAAAAAAAGGGAAGGAGATTCTGTTGAAAAAAGAAAAAATCCTGTTAGCATTTCTAATCCTTAATCTTTATATTTTTTCAACTCCTATTTTAAAAGTTTCTATCACAGGCAATAAGAATGTTTCTGTAGATAGAATACTTACTATTATTAAAACGAAAGAAGGGACAGAGTTTGACGAAAATGTTTTAAAAAATGATATTGCTAATCTTTTCAAAACAGGATATTTTAAGGATGTAGGATATAAAATAGAGAAAACCGAAAATGGTGTAGAATTAATTATTCATGTTAAAGAAAATCCAATTATTGAAAAAATTATTTTTGAGGGGAATAAAGCAATAAGAACAAAAAAATTGAGAAATATTTTTACCTTGAAGGAAGGAGAAATTCTTAATGAAGAAAAACTTATTGAAGGAATTGAAAAAATAAAAGAAAACTATTATAAATTGAGATATTATAGGTGTGAAGTTGATTATATAATTAGAGGAGAAGAAAATTGTATATTGGAAATAAAGATTAAAGAAATTGGTAAAGGATATGTAAGTGAAATTTTATTTGAGGGAAATAGAACATTTACTGATAAAAGTTTAAAAGGTTTAATGAGAATAAAAGAGAGGAAGATGCCGTTTAGAAGAGGAATATATAAAGAAGATGTTTTGAATGAGGATATAAGAAAGATTAAGGATTTTTATAATGAAAACGGATTTATTGAAGCAAAGGTAGATAAAGAAGTTAAATACAGTGAAAAAGGAATTATTATAAATGTATTGATAGATGAGGGTAAAAGATATTTTACAGGAGAAATTGATTTTGCTGGTGACTTAATCTTTGACCATGAAATTTTAAAAAAACAGATTTTGCTTAAAAAGGGTGAATTTTTTAATGTTAAAAAAAACCAAGAGACAATCAGAAATATTTACAAACTTTACGCAGATAATGGATATATAAAATGTAATATTGATTTTATTCCTGAAATTAAGGAGGATTCAATAAATATAACATATTTAATTGATCCAGGAAATATTTATTATACAGAAGAAGTTAAAATAAAAGGAAACCGAATTACAAAAGATAAAGTTATAAGGAGAGAAATTAAACTTGAGCCAGGAGATAAAATAACAGAAGATAGAATTAGAAAGAGTTTTAATAATTTAAGAGATACCAATTACTTTGAAAATATTTCCATATATCCAGAGTTTTTAGATGAAGGAAAAGCCAATATTGTTGTTGATGTTAAAGAAAGAGAAAGAACTGGCTATTTTTTAATAGGTGGAGGGTATAGTAGTAGTGAGAAATTTGTTGGGATTGTGGGTGTTCAACAAACCAATTTTGATATTACAAATCCTCCAAGATTTACAGGTGGTGGACAAAATATTTCTTTATCATTTGAAATTGGTACAATTGCAAAAAATTATAGATTCAGTTTTACAGAACCATATTTTTTAGATAGACCTATATATTTAGGACCTGATATATACAGATTGGAAAGAAATTGGTACGATTGGGATACAACTTCTACTGGTTTTGACTTACGGATAGGAAGAAAATGGGAAAATTTTAACCTCGGTTTTAAATTAATGAGTGAAAATGTTATACTTTCTAATGTAGAAATTCCTTCTCTTAAAGATCAGGAAGGAAAAAGAAGGAAAAACAGTATTATAACATATTTAACTTATTCCAATCTTGATAGTGAGTTGTATCCTACGAAAGGAGATAGTTTAAGATTTTCTGTAGAATATGCTGGTCTTGGAGGAGATCTTGACTTTATAAAACCAACAATTGAAAACAATTTTTATTATCCATTTAAAAATTTCATTTTTCATAGTAGAACACTTTTTGGTTATATAAATAAAGATCTTAATGAAATTCCAGTTTATGAAAGATTTTTTGGAGGTGGAATTGGAACAGTTAGAGGTTATAAAGAGAGAAGTTTAGGACCAAAAGAAAACGAATATTGTCTTGGAGGGAAGTTTATATTTGCACAAAATTTTGAAATAATGTATCCTTTATATAAAGATATTTTATATGGTATTGGGTTTTTTGATATTGGTAATGTTTGGGAAGATTGGAAGTTTAATAATTTGAAAAAAGGGATAGGTGCAGGAATAAGAGTAAATATCCCTTATTTGGGTGCACCTTTAGAAATTTATTATGGATATGCTCTTGATGCTGAACCTGGAGAAGGAAAAAGTAGAATACATATTGGGATGAGTTTTGGATTTTAAAAAAGAAAGGAGGAAAATAAAGTGAAAAAGATTTTAGTTTTTTTAGGTTTTATGTGTGTTGGTTTATTGGCGCAAAGTGGTAAGATTGGATATATTGATATTAAAAAAGTTTTTGATAATTATGAGGAAGCAAAGAAGACAGAGGCAAATTTCAAAAAGGAAGTTGATGATGCTCAGAAAGATTTGGATAAATTAGAAGGAGATATTAGAAAAATGCAAGAAGATTATGAAAAAAAGAAAAATATGATGAAGCCAGAAGAACAAGCAAAGAAGGAAAAAGAAATAAAGGACAAAATACAAGAATTATCAAAAATATATTTAGAGACAAAACAGAGATTAGATGAGAAAGGGAAAACTCTTGAAAGTCAGATTTTTGAAAACATTAAAAAAGCGATAAGTGAATATGCAAAGAAGAATGGTTATTCTATAGTAGTTGATTCAAGAATGATACTTTATGGAGAAAATGCAGTAGATTTAACAGATGAAATTATTAAAATCCTAAACAAAAAATGAATATGAAAGTTAAAGAAGTTGCAAAATTAATTGATGGAAAAGTTATAGGAGATGAGAATATTGTTATTACAGGTGTTTCTGGAATTAAAGAAGCAAAACCAGGAGATCTGACTTTTATAGCAAATAAAAAATATAAAAATTTACTTTACACAACAAAAGCATCCGCTGTAATAGTTGGTCCTGATATAACCAATTCTGTAAACACAACTTTAATTCAAGTAGAAAATCCATCAATTGCTTTTGCGAAAATTATGTCCTTTGTAGGTCCTGAACCAATTGTTTTTTCTCCTGGTATACATCCAACTGCAATAATAGGAAAGAATGTTTCACTTGGTAAAGATGTTTCAATTCAACCTTATGCTGTAATAGAAGATTATGTAAAAATTGGTGATAAAACTGTAATTGGTGCTGGTGTTTATATAGGACATTATACAGAAATTGGGAATGAATGTTTAATCTATCCCAAAGTTGTTATAAGAGAGAGAATTAAAATAGGAAATAGGGTTATCATTCATCCGGGGACAGTTATAGGAGGAGATGGTTTTGGTTTTGCTACTGTTAAAGGAGTTCACCATAAAATTCCACAGATAGGGACTGTTGAAATTGGTGATGATGTAGAAATTGGTTCAAATGTTACAATTGATAGAGCAAGATTTGATAAGACATACATAGGGAATGGAGTAAAAATTGATAATCTTGTTCAGATTGCTCATAATGTCTATATAGGAGATAATTCAATTATTGTCGCTCAGGTTGGTATTTCTGGTAGCACAGTAATAGGAAAGAATGTAATAATTGCAGGACAAGCAGGAATAATAGGTCATATAACAGTTGGAGATAATTCTATAATAGGTGGGAAAGCAGGAGTTACTAAAAATGTTCCCCCAAATACTCATGTTACAGGTTTTCCAGCAAGAGAAAAATGGGAGGATATGAGATTTCAAGCATATATAAGAAAACTTCCAGAGTTAATTGAAAAAATAAAACAACTTGAAGAAAAAATTGAAAAATTAGAAAAGAAAGATGGACAAAAAATTACAGAAAACAGTTGAGAAAGAGGTAGTTATTGAAGGGATTGGACTTCATACAGGGGAGAAAACTAAGATTATTTTAAAACCTGCTCCACCAAACACAGGTATTATATTTATAAGAAAAGATGTAGAAAAAGAAGATCCAATAAAAGTTGATGTAGAAAATCTCCTTGATACTAATAAATTCCCAAGAAGGACATCTATTGGTAATGAAAAAACTCAAATTCATACAATAGAACACTTACTTTCTGCTTTATATGCTATGGAAATAGACAATGTTTTTGTTGAAATTTATGGTAGTGAATGTCCTGGTCTTGATGGAAGTTCTTTGGAATTTGTTGAATCTATAAAAAAAGCAAATATCAAAGAATTTCCAGAAGAAAAAGATATATTTTATTTAAAAGAACCAATTTATATTTCAGAAAATAGTTCTCATATAATTGCTCTACCAAGTAAAGAATTCAAAATTTCATATACACTTGATTATCCTAATACACTTATAAATTCTCAATTTGCTTCTTTTGTTATTACTCCTGAAATTTATGAAAAAGAAATATCTCCAGCAAGAACTTTTTGTTTAAAAGAAGAAATAGATATATTGAGAAATATGGGGCTTGGCAAGGGTTCAACATACCAAAATACTCTTATAATTGATAAAGATAAAGTTATAAATAATGAATTCAGATTTTACGATGAACCTGTAAGACATAAAATTTTAGATTTAATTGGCGACATTGCTTTGCTTGGGAAATATTTTGTTGGTCATATCATTGGAATTAAGAGTGGGCATTCAATAAATACAAAATTGATAAGAAAGATAAAAGAAATTATAAAAAGAGAAAAAATCAGTGGAGTTGGTTCTCCTATTTATACTTCTATTTCGCAAAATCAACTTGAAATTGAGGATATAGAAAAAATAATTCCTCATAGATATCCTTTCTTACTTATTGACAAAATAATTGAGATTAATGAAAATAAAGCAATTGGAATAAAAAATGTTACTATAAATGAATGGTTTTTTGAAGGACACTTCCCAGGTAAACCAGTTATGCCTGGAGTTTTAATAATTGAAGCAATGGCACAGGTTGGTGGAGTTTTAATGTTAAGTAAAGAAGAAAATAAAGGTAAACTTGCCTATTTTATGAGTGTTGACAGGGTAAAATTTAGGAGAACAGTAAGACCTGGAGATCAGCTATTAATTGAAGTTGAAGTTGTTAAACTTAAGAGTAAAGTTGGTCAAATCCAGGGCAAATCCTATGTAGATGGTAAACTTGCAGCAGAAGCACTTTTAATGTTTACTGTTGTTGAGCCATAAAATGAAAAAGATCCACCCAACAGCAATTATAACAAAAGAAGTTGAAATTGGTGAAGATGTTGAAATAGGTCCATATGCAATTATTGAAGGGAATGTTAAGATTGGTAATAATTGTAAAATAGGTCCATTTGTCCATATCCAAGGTTATACAGAAATAGGAGAAAATACAAAAATTTTTACTGGAGCAGTAATAGGAAGTATCCCCCAGGATCTCAAATATAAAGGCGAAATTACATATTTAAAAATTGGCAAAAACAACATAATTAGAGAATTTGTAACTATAAATCCAGGAACTTCAAAAGGAGAAGAAACTAAAATAGGAGATAATAATTTAATAATGGCTTACTGTCATATTGCTCATAATTGTGTAATCCAAAATAATGTAATAATAGCAAACTATGCTGGTTTGGCTGGTCATGTAGTAGTTGAAGATTATGCCATTATAGGAGGATTATCTGGAGTGCACCAATTCTGTAAAATTGGAAAACATTCAATAATTGGTGGTACTTCAAAAGTTACAATGGATATACTACCTTATGTTGTAGCAGATGGACATCCTGCAAGACCTTATGGAATAAATGTTATAGGATTGAAAAGGAGGAATTTTCCAAAAGAAAAAATAGAGATTTTAGAGAATGCCTATAAGATTATTTTCAGGTCTGGTTTAAATACTTCCGAAGCATTGAGAAAACTTGAACAGATGAATAGTTGTCAAGAAATACAGGATATAATTGAATTTATAAAATCATCAGAAAGAGGGATAGCAAGAGAAAGAAATAGATGAAAAAAAATCTTGCAATCTTTATAAGCGATGATTTTTTTTCTGAGTATTCATTTTCAAAATTAAATGAAAAATATAATCTTTTCCCTTTTTCATTTTCAGAATCAAAAAAATTTAATTCATATGTTATTAAAGATGCCAACTTTAATTCATTTTTTGATTTTATAAAAAAAAATAAAATAGAATTTGTCTTTTTTGCAGGGAAGGTTAAAGGGAGTTTCATTTTTGAGAATTTACATCTAACAGCAAAAAATTTTCTCTCTCAGATAGGAAGATTAAAACCAGAAGAAATTATGAAAAAAATTACTGATTTTTTAGAATCAATTGGATTAAATGTACTTCCTCAGACAGAAGTTTTTAAAGATGAAATTAGCGAAGAAAAAGTTTATACCTTCCCACTTACTGAAAAAGAGAAAGAAGATGTAAATTATGGTTTTTCTGTGTTAAATGATATTTTGAAATATCAAATAGGGCAGTCAATAATAGTAAAAAATGGTATGGTTATTGGAGTAGAAGGGATTGAAGGAACTGATGAGTTGATAAAAAGAGTGAGCAATTATGTTAAAGATTTTGTTTTTGTAAAAGGTTGTAGTGATGATAAAGATTTAAGATTTGATTTACCAACAATAGGAATTGAAACGGTTGAAAATATTAAAAAAAATTTTGGCAGAGTTATTGCAGTTAAAGCAGGAAAAACAATAATCCTTGAAAAAGAAAAAGTTATACAAGAGTGTAAGAAGAATAATATAAAACTGATTGGAGTAAAATGAAGATCAAAGAAAACCCTGATGAAATTCTTTCTTATCTTGAAGATTCATCAAATTTTAAAAATGGTAAAGCAGATAAAGTTTTTATACCAGAGACAGAAGATGAAATTTTTGAAGTTATTGAAATATGTAGAAAAGAAAAAATCCCTTTAACAATTTCAGGAGGTGGAACAGGTACTGTTGCTGGAAGAATACCTGATTCTGGTTATATAATTTCAACAGAAAATCTTAACAAAATAATAAAAATTGAAAAAGAAAAAAAACAGGCAACTTTGCAATCTGGAGTTATTGTAAATGACTTTTTAAAAGAGATTGAAAAATTTGGACTTTTTTATCCTCCATTTCCAACAGAGAGAACTGCTTTTATTGGTGGGAATGTTTCAACAAATGCTTCAGGTGAATATAGTTTTAAATTTGGACCAACAAGGAGATATGTAAAAAGAATAAAAATGATTCTTACAACTGGCGATATTTTAGAAATAAAAAGGGGAGAAATTTTTGAAAGGAATGGATTTATTGACTATGGACTTTTTAAAGTGCCCTTACCTTCTTATAGAACTCCTGATATTAAATGTTCAGCTGGTTATTATTCAAAAGAGGGTATGGATGGTATTGACTTGATTATTGGTTCTGAAGGGACTCTTGGGATAATTAGCCAAGTAGATGTTTCTTTAATTGAACAATTGCCTCCAAGGTTCATTATAATTATATTTATTAAAGACGAAGAAGAAATTCCAGATATTATAAAAGATATAAAAGAAAAAAAAGACCAATTTGAAATTTTTTCTCTTGAATTTTTTGATAAAAAATCACTCCTATTTTTAAAAGAGGATTTTGCTTTTATTCCTGAAGATACCTGTGCTATATATGTTGAGGCAATAGATGAAACAGATAAGATGGAAAAATGGATAGAAATTGCTGAAAAGGCAAATGCTATTGATACAGTGATAGGACAAGACCCAAAAAATTATGAAAAATTGATAGATTTCAGACATAAACTTCCAGAAAACATTAATTCTTATTTCAAAAAGATAAAAAGTACAAAAATTGCTGTTGATGCAGCTGTTCCAGAGGATAAATTTGAAGAATTTTACAGATTTTATAGAAAAATAATGCAAGAAAATTCTGATATTCACACAATACTTTTTGGACATATTGGAGAGAATCATTTACATTTTAATTTATTCCCACAAGACGAAAAACAGAAAGAAAAAGCATACAAAATTTATGAAGAGTCGGTTAAAAAAGCTATATCTCTTGGTGGAACAGGATTTGCTGAACATGGAATTGGGAAGTTAAAACATAAGTATCTTGAAATAATGTATGGAAAAGAAGGAATACTTGATATGGTAAAAATAAAAAAAATATTTGATCCTTACTGTATACTTGGACTTAACAATATATTTCCAAAAGAGTACCTAAATCTTGTATAATATATAAAAAAAGTGGTATAATATTATGTTTCCGGTGTAGCTCAACGGTAGAGCAGGCGGCTGTTAACCGCAAGGTTGTAGGTTCGAATCCTACCACCGGAGCTTCCCCACCAATTACACCTACGAGGTGAAAGGTGGAGATTGAAGAGAGACAAAGGGTTTGAGAGGTACTATTTAAAATCTTCTTTTTATTAAAGATTGTTCGTAGTGATCTACTATGGGTTTATAATATGGTAACTTATGAGAAATCAGTTATTGAATAAAATTTAATACCCTTGCTTTTACATAACTGAAATACTTTTTTTTCTATCTCTTCACCTATCCAAGAAAATGCTCGGTTTGTATATATAGCTTGGGGACCATACTTATTAATTAATCTATTAAATACATTTTCTGGGCTATCATAATAACAAAAAATATTGCTGTTTAACTTTTTTAGTTGTTCAGTAAGATATGTGATAGATTCAATTATAAAACCTGTTCTACTATCATAACTTTTAAATCTCTGAAGTAATTCAGGAATGAATATGAATATTGGAATTATTTCTTTAGATTTCTTACATGCTTCTATAAAAGGTCTATTATCTTCAATTCTGAGGTCCCTTTTAAACCAGTAAATACTTCTTTTATGCATCTTCTAAATCTTCAGGATAAGGTTCAATGTATTTTTGAAAAAGAATATAATCATTTTCAAAACGATATGCCAAACTTTTTAGTAATTCTTTTATAACTTTTAATGACAATCTTCCTCTTTCAAACTTTTTTATTAAATTTAGTAAATGTCTTTTTTCTTTTTCTGTCAATCTTCTTGAAAAAAAACCATAAAGATGATTAAGTGTGTTCACATGTCTTTTTATTGAAGGTCTTTTTTCAAAGGCACTGTAAAATTTATCTCTATACATTACTATCTTTTCTTCAAATTTAATATTACCGTCAGCAACAATTTTACCAAGTTCTCGCATAATCTTTTGATTATATGTAAGAAGTAAAAATTTATAATTGGTATGAAATTGAACTAATTTTTTTGGCTCTGGATTAGATATAAGTTGTCTTAATTCTGAAAATGCAAAAATTTTTGTTAAAAAATGGTGTCTTATTTCAAGATTTCTCAATCTTCCTTCATCTTCTATTGGTAAATAAGGAAACTTATTTTTCAATTCTTCTGCAAAAAAACCATTACCTTTTCCAATAACTAAATTCTTTTCATAAATTATACTTGAAGATACACCACAGGATGGAGATTTTGCTTTTAAGATAGCACCATCAATATCAGATAATGAATTGACAGTTCTTTTTACATATTCTAACATTCTATCAGTAAAATCAAGACCTGTTTTTGGTTGGAGGAGTTTTTTGCTATTCTTATCTTTTACTATAATTAAATAATCTCGTGGTATTCCGAGCCCTATTCCAACTTCAGGACAAAAATCTAAAATATCAACAAAATTTTTAAGTTTATTTACAAAATCATCATTGACAACTTGTCCATTATACCTCACTGGCTCTAAAAAACATCTACTCAACACTATTTTTGGCTTTGACATAATTCTGTTTTTTAAATTCTAAATACTGAGTTTTTAACTTAAAACTAAATTTTACATCATAAACAAGGAAAATGGTAAAATATTTAAACTTTAAAATCACAAATTCAAATTAAAAGTGAAGTAGAAAAAGTAGGAGAAAAACTTAAGAAATTTAGAAAAATTTGACATAATTTTAACAATATGTATAATATTGAGCATAAAGGAAAGGAGGTGAAAAAAAATGAGAAGATTTGTATTATGTATTTTAATTTTAGGTTTAATTATGGGTTTTTCATCTTTTACGAATGCTGAGGTTAGACAAGGAGATAAGAATCTTGTAATTTCCGTTGGATATGGATATTTCTCACAAGGAAAAAAGTGGGATGGAACATACGGACTTGGTATGGGATTTTTCTTATCAGACCAGTTTGAGTTAGGTGTAGGAGTGTCAGGTAGATGGAAGACCTTTGGAGATCAGGTAAATCTTTTGTTAAAACCAAATTTTTATATGGACAGCCAATCAAATGTAAATCCATACATGGGTATTTCCTTAGGCGGTAAATTTGGTGGAGGAACAGAATTTGCTTATGGTGCACAGATTGGTATGAAACACTTCTTAAGCGAAAATACTCTTATTCAATATGAACTCAACTATCTAAGGGTTCAGAAGCAAAATTTAAATTCAATAACATTTTCCGTAGGATTAGGATTTAAATTTTAAGTTTTATTATTAATAATAAGAGGGGAGGAGAATTTAAATCTCCTCCCTTTTTTATTTATTCCATTCCTCAAAAACTTAAATTTTGTTGTAAGATTTTAAATATTTTTATCACTAATTTATATTTGCAATTTGTTTAATTTTTATAATTAGTTTGACAGATTGGGATTGACAGTATTATACTATTGAAAAATGGTTATAAGAAATCCTTATGCGAAGGAATATGAAAAGATAATGAGGTTTTTAGAAGATGCTTATGGACATTTCTATAATCTCTTCCCTTTAGTTTATCCACAGGTATGGAAAGAAGAAAACACTGATTTTAGTAATATCTTAATTATTGAGGAGAATAATAAAATATGTTCACTTATAAGAATTTTTCCGTTTACTTTAATTCATAATAACATTAAAATTAAGATCGCTGGAATTGGTGCTGTATCAACTGAATTTGCTGAAAGAGGAAAAGGATATATGACAACTTTACTAAAAGAAGCAATAAAAAAAATGGAAAATGAAGAATATTCTCTTTCAATTTTATGGGGCGATAGACATAGATATATAAATTTTGGTTATGAAAATTCAGGAAAAACTATAAATCTTACTATAACATCAAGGGGACTGGAAAAGCAAAAGATAAATTCTGTAAGAACAAAAAAATACCTTGGTGAAAAAGAAGTATTGTTGAAGATTATTGATACATATAATAAAAAAAATTACAGAGTGGAAAGAAGCATAGAATATTTTGAAGAAATTTATAAAAAATTATTTGTTTCTCTATACTATTCAGATGAAAACCATAAATTTTCTTATGTTGTTATAAATGAGCAAGGTTTAGAGACAAAAGTATATGAATTTGGTGGAGATTCAGAAACTATTCTTGGAATTTTGAAATATTTATCAGAAAGATTCGGCAAAAATAAATTTTATTTAGAATTTCCTAATTTTTATGAAATTCCTGATTTAATATTAAAAGCATCATTGGGTTGGAGTGTTTCAACGACAGGAATGATAAAAATTGTATCTCTTAAAAAAACAATTGAAACATTCTTACCTTTGATAGAAGAGTCTTTTCCAGAAAAGGAAGAAATTGTCTTTGAGATAGAAGGGAAAGAAAAAGTTGGAATAAAGAAAGAAAATGGGAAAATAAAGTTTATTCAGGAAAGTGAAAATTTAATAAGATTGAAAGAAGAAGAGATGGTAAGATTATTTTTTAATCTCTCAGATGATTTTTCAAAAATTGAACAGAATTTAAAGAGAATATGTAAAAATTTTTTACCAATTGATTTATTTTTTCCATTAATTGACCATATTTAAAAAAGAAAGGAGGAAGTCATGAAGAAAAGTGTGAATATGTGGATTTTACCAACCAATGTAAGTTTTGAAGATGGTTTAAAAATGATTAAAGATGCTGGCTTTGAAGGTATTGAAGTGAATTTAACAGAAGGTGGTATTTTAGACCCAGATAGTAGTGAAAAAGATGTTAAAAAAATTGGGGATTTAATAAGAAAAAATGGTCTTGAAATAGCAAGTTTACTACCAGCAGCATTCTGGAAATATCCTCTTACAAGTTTAGATCCAGAAATAAGAGAAAAAGGTGAAAAATTACTTGAAAAATCAATTAAAATAGCAAACTACCTTGGAACAGATGCAATTCTTTTAGTTCCGGGTGTTGTTGCTTCTTTATCTGGGCAAGGAGAGATAGTAAATTATGATATTGCCTATAAAAGAAGCCAAGAATCTATTAAAAAGTATGTTGAACTTGCTGAAAAAAACAATGTATATATCTGTGTTGAAAATGTCTGGAACAAATTTCTATTAAGTCCTCTTGAGATGAAAAGATTTGTTGAAGAAATAGGTTCTGGATATGTAAAGGTCTATTTTGATGTTGGGAATATTTTAATTATTGGTTTTCCTGAAATGTGGATAAGAATTCTTGGGAAATTAATTAAAAGGATACACTTGAAAGATTTTAAATTATCAGTTGGAAATATAAATGGATTTTGTGATTTACTTGAAGGAGATGTAAACTGGCCAGAAGTTATAAAAGCACTTAAAGAAATTGGTTATGATAGTTATCTTACTGCTGAAGTTGGACCTTATAAATATTATCCAGAAACAAAAATATACAATACTTCACTCGCAATAGATAAAATATTGGGAAGAAAGTAATGACAAGTAAGGAAAGAATTGTTACTGTTTTAAGGGGTGGGTATCCTGATAGGGTTCCTGTTTCATTATATAAAATAAATCCTTTTGATAATGAAAGTTTCTGGTCAAAACATAAAAGTTTTGAAAATTTATTAAAGAAAGCAAGAGAATTACAGGATACTTTTTTATTTTATAGGCCAAAAACTGGTTTTTTCTTTTCTGCTCCAGGTTCTATTGATCTTAAAGTTGAAGAAACACATGATACACCATTATCAACAACAGTAAGTTTAACTGTTGAAACAGAATATGGACCTTTAACAAGAGTTGCAAGGACTTCAACTTTAAGTATTCATCAGTGGGTTGTAGAACCATGGATTAAAAGGGAAAAAGACATATACAAATTTTTGTCTTTACCTTATATCCCTTATCAACCAGATTTTTCTGATTTTTATGAGCAGGAGAAAAAACTTGGAGAAAAAGGGATTATGGTTGTTGCTCTTCCTGATCCTCTTGGTGTAGTTGGTTTTCTATTTGCTCCTGGTGATTTTGGGAAATTTGTTCTTGATTATCCAAAACTTATAATACAATTACTTGAAAAAATATATGAAAGATTACTTGACCTTTATAAATTTGTATCTTTCTCTGTTTCAAATGTAATTATAAGAATAAGAGGTGCTGAATATGCAACACCTCCAAATTTACCAACAGAATATTTTCACGATATCAAAAAGACATTTTCAGAATTTGTTTATAGATTTGATAAAAATCTTATTGAAATTTTAAGAAGAGGGAATTTTAACTTTATCTGTTATCACTGGCATGATGGTATAGAAGAACTCTTGCCAATTGTTTTGAAAATGCCAATAGATATAATTGAACCAATTTCTAATAGTTCTCAACAGCCAAATAATATTTTGAAAGTAAGGAGGATTGTCGGTGATTCTATTACAATTATGGGTGGAATTTTAGCAGAGGAATTTGATTTTAAAACAAGGGAAGAAGTTAGAAATATGGTTAAGGATTGTTTAATTCAAGGTGCAAGAAGGGGAAGATTTATTCTAATTCCATCCGATATTCCTGAATCTGCTCCTATTCCAACTGAACTTGAACAAAATTACATAGAATTTCTTGAAAGTGGTTTTAATTTTGGTAAATATCCAATTAGATAAATAAAGAAACCCAGAAAACCAGAAAAGTGTAAATACAGAAATATTTAAATCTTTTTTTAAAAACAATCTTTTTAAGAAAATAAAGAGTAATAATACTTACAAAAAAGGTTATCAAAAAACCAGTTATTATATAATCAGACCTTATATCTTTTAATTGCTCAAATTTAAGTACAATAGAACCTATTATAGCAGGAATGGCAAGTAAAAAAGAAAAATTAAATGATTCTTTATCATTCACTCCTAAAATTTTAGCAGTAGAGATAGTAGCACCACTTCTTGAAATTCCAGGGAAAAGTGCAAGTCCTTGAGATAAACCTATTATAAGCGAAGTTTTAAAATCAATCTTCTTGTTCCCTTCTTTCCAAGAGAAAAAAAGAAAGATAGTTGTAATCAAAAAACCTACAGAAACAACATTTTTATTTTCAAGAATTTCTTCATAATCTTTGAGTAAAAATCCAATTAGTCCTGTAATAAAAGTTGCTGAAATTATATAAAAAATTGTTTTGAAACTCTCATTTTTAGT
Source organism: Candidatus Ratteibacteria bacterium (assembly GCA_046296715.1). Taxonomy (GTDB): domain Bacteria; phylum Ratteibacteria; class UBA8468; order B48-G9; family JAFGKM01; genus JAMWDI01. The sequence continues at coordinate 4,731 of JBKBIN010000014.1, read as the reverse complement.
ATCAAAGGTTAAAAGAACTTTAATAATTTCCCAGATTTCCTTTCTGAAAAAGATAAAAATTGCAAGAAGAGATGAAGAGTGTAAAAAAATATCTAAATTTATATCTGGTTTTAATCCAAGTAATCTATGAAATATATAAAGATGTCCTGAACTACTTATAGGGAACCATTCGCATATCCCCTGAATAACTGAAAGTATAACAATATCTCTCAAAGTTTCTCCTTACAATTTTGGTAAAGTTATTGTAAAAGTTGTGCCCTCACCTACTTTTGAGACAACATCTATTTTTCCATTATGTTCTTTGACAATTTTTTCTACAATGGCAAGACCAAAACCTGTTCCACGAGAACCTTTTGTTGTAAAGAATATATCAAAAATTTTGTCAAGATTTTTTTCTGGGATTCCACATCCATTATCTTCAACAATTATCTGAAAAGAATCTTCCATTAAATTGGTTTTTATTTTTATTATCCCTTCGTTTTCTTTAACAGCATCTATTGAATTTTGAATTAAATTTGAAAGCATCCTTTCTATTCTATGTCTATCAACTTTTACAATATTTAAATTCAGATCAAACTCTTTTATAATCTTAATATTCTTTTCTTTTAAAGATGGTTCAAAATATGAAATTACATCTTCAATTAAAGAATTTAAATTGACATCTTCAAAAGATACCTCTCTATCTCTTGAGTAGTCAACCATTGAAAGAACAAATTCCTTCAATTTTATATAATTTTTCTTCAGAATCTCTTTGCCTATTTTAATTTCTTCTATGTCTTTTTCTTCTAATCCTGTTTCAATAAAATAAATTCCATTTTCAAATTTTGTAAGTATATTTCTTAAATCATGAGAAAGCCCTGAAATCAATTGTCCTATCATTACCAATCTTTCATTTATAATCATCTTTTGCATCAGTTTTATGTTTGAAATTGAAAAACTTATAACAACAGCTCCTGCAATCATAAGTGTAATTTCTTCTGGAGAAAATCCCTTTTTTCTTTCTTTTCCAATTAAAAATAAACCATATTTTTCCTTTGTTGTTCTTAAAGGTATTAATAAAACTGAATAATATTTGCCATTAATTTTCTTTTCGTACAAAAAACTTTCACCTTTTGCAAAACTTTCTTCAACTAACTTAATCAAAGATCCATCATTAAAATCAACAGGATAACTATAAGCAGAAGAAATTCTATTGTTAGTTGTCGTTAAATAAATTTTTATAAAATCTGGTTTTAAAAATTCTTTTACTCTCTCTCCAAGAATTTCAACCAGAGATATTTCATTTTCAATACTAACCATCCTTTCTGATAAATGGTACATAAATAATATTTCAGCAAAAAAACCAAGGATCCCTTTTTCAACATCTTTCAATTCATCAAGTAAATTTGTGATAAAACCATCTACTTCTGAGATTTTTTCTTTCCTTTCAACATTCTTTATAAAAAAGTTAAATCTTTCTATTAAATTTGAAACTGGTTTTAAAACAAACTCTTCCAAATTTATAGTTCTTTTCTTTTTCATTTAAATCACAATTTTTCCATTAGTTGCTTTAAAAACTTTAATTTTATTATATTCATTTATTTCTAATTTTCCTCCAGATTCTTTAAGTATTATACTACCTGCTTCATAATCCCACCTATTTAAATTTAAATGAATTGATAAGTCAATTCTACCTGAAGCAAGATAACATAAGTCAAGAGAAGCAGATCCCATCATTCTTATTCTTTTAACCTTTTTAATCATCTTTTCTAAAATTTTCAATCCGTAAAGGATCTCTTTTTCCCCTCTCATAAATCCAATAGATAATATAGATTCTTCTATTTTGTCTATTTTACTTACTTCTATTTTTTTTCCATTTAAATATGCACCTTCCCCTTCTATTCCTGTAAATAATTCTTCTTTTAAAAAATCATATACAATACCAAATTTTTCATTTTCTCCAACAAAAGCAATTGATATACAAAAATGAGGGATTCCTTTTGAAAAATTTAAACTTCCATCAAGAGGATCAATTATCCATAAATTTTTTTTATTTTTTTTAGGAATTTTACTTTCTTCGCTTAAAAAATTATCTTCTGGGAAAAATTTTTTTATATTACCCAACAAAATTTTCTCACTTTCAATATCCTGTAAAAGTTTTATATCATATCTACTTTCATTCAATTTTGAAACTTTATTATAATTTTCTTTTAAATACTTTCCTGCCAATTTTATAACCTTTACTCCTAAATCAAATCTTTTCATTTTAAATATGTTTTAAAAGAAATTCAATTATATCACTTCTCATCTGAAATGTTTCTCTATGGCCAACATTATAGATTTTAAGTTGCCAGTTTTCCTCTTTCCCAAATTTTTTATAAATTGTTTTTAATTTTTTGTCTATTTTTTTAAGACCTTCAAGTGGTGTTAAACTATCAAAAGCACCTGCAACTGAAAGATGTGGTCGTGGTGCAATTAGAGAATTTATGTCAGATGTTGAAAAATATTTTAGTAAAGATGGAACAAAATAATAAATACCATGACCAGCAAGTCCTTTTATTTTTATAAGTGTCTCAAAATCCGTTAAACAGCAAATATCAATACAAACTTTTATTCTCTCATCAAGAGCAGATATCCACCATGCCATTGTTGAACCCATACTCATACCAATGGTACAAATTCTTTTTTGATCCACTTCCTCCCTTGTTAAAACATAATCAATCACTTTCAAACTATCAAAGACCATAAGACCCCATAAAACTTTGCCCTGCCATATAAACTCTTTAAAAAGTGTTAATTCATCTCTCCCGCTTCTTTCACCAAAATTTAAATGGTCTATACAGATTCCACAAAAGTTTAAAGATGTAATTACTTCAGCATAAGGAGGTTTTTCCATATAAGTATTTCCTTCAATAAATTCGTCCTTACCAAGATAATATTTACCGCCATGAGAATGATTAAAAATAACACAAGGAACTTTGCCTTTTAAATTTTTTGGTTTAACAAAATAAGCAGGGACAAGTTCATAACCATTTAAATCAAGAATAAGTTTTTCAAGTATATATTTTTCTTTTTCTTCTTCAACTTTCTTTATAACTTTAACAGGATAATCTCTTTCAGGAAGTTTCCCAAGTAATTTATAGAGTTTTTTTCTTTTTCTTTCTTGCCATTTTATTAATTTTTCCATATTTCACCCCCTTTTATTTTTACCAATTTCCTATATCATCCTTTGTCCCAAATTTTCTGTCAGGTCCTGCTGAAATTATAAGAAAGGGGACATTATCATAATCTGTTTGTGGATATTTATAAATAATTGGATTTTTCCATGCATCAAGAATATTTCCTTCTTCATCAATATCTTCTTTTTTTAATCTTATATATGGACCATTCCATCTATCACTTTCAATAGGACCTTGAAGAACTTTTACAAGAATTTGACTTCCATTATCTTGATTGTGCGGATAATCACCAAAATCTGTTTCATAAATAGAAAGTGCTGCTTCAATTGTATTTATAATTGCTTTTGTTTTTGCTATAACTGTTTTATTCCTTGCCCTATGTAAAGCAGGAAGTGATATTGATGCAATTAAAGAAATAATACATATAGAAATGAGAATCTCCATTAGAGTTAACCCATTTTTTAAAATTCTTACCATTTCTAATTTTCAAAAAATTTATTTTTAATCCATTTCTAATTTTCAAAAAATTTATTTTTAATATTTTAATAGTTATCTAATTTTCTGACAATTTTTTAAGATTTTCTCTTGCTGGATAATATGATGGCTCTTTCTTTAAAATATTTTCCCATACCTTTTTCGCTTTTTCTTTTTCTCCTTTTAAAGCATAACATATTCCAATTTCATTCATTATTTCAACATCTTCTGGTTTAATTTTTATCAAATATTTAAATGTATTCAATGCTTCATCTATTCTGTTCATTTCTTTAAGTAAAATTCCAAGATTAAAAATTGAATAAAAGTCATTTTTTTCTTTTAATATTGAATAGGCAATTTCAAAATTTTCATTCGCTTTCTCAAGTTCATTATATTGCTTTAAAATCATCCCTTTAAGATAATATGGATAAAAATCATCAGGAAGAAGATAAATCAACTTATTTAGATAATAAATTGCTTTTTCTTTTTCACCATTTAAGTTATAAAGTTGGCATAAAATAAAGTAAGTTTTAGGATAGTTATCTCTTATTTCTATACTCTTTTTAAGTATTCCTTCTGCTTTTTTAAAATCATTTTTTAAAAAATATATTTCTCTCAATTCAGTCAATGCTTCGTAATTTTTATGATTTATTTTTAAAACTTCAAAAAAATATCTTTCTGCTTCTTCATATATTTTTAAGTTTTTCAACGATAGAGCATAAATATAAAGAATTGATTCTATTTTAGTTCCTTTTTTCACAATTGGATAAAGTAGTTGATATGCTTTTTCTGATTGTCCATTTATTATATATAAATATGCTAAGTTTCCATATAATTGAGCAGGGTAAAAGGAGTATTGCAAAGATTTAATGTATAATTTTTCTGGGATTTTCCAGTCATAGTTTCTCAAAATTGTTCTTGTTCCATATAGTAGAAATATTAAAATTGTCAAAATCAGTTTAATTTTTTCCTTTTTTATCCTATCAATTAAAAAGACAAAATATACAAAAAATCCAATAGAACCTAAATACATCCAGTGCTCTCTTAAATTTCCATTTAATGGTATTATTGTGTTTGAATGAAATAGAAAATTGACTAA
>JBKBIN010000013.1:34684-34967 GCA_046296715.1 Candidatus Ratteibacteria bacterium | reverse complement strand
CCATAAACATTATATTTAAGTTCAATCTTTGGGATTTCGCAATAAATTGGACCGTTTAAAAGGAAAAAAATATTAATAATAACAAGTTTCTTTTTCATTTTTCTCTTTCTTGTCAAAGTTTCACAATTTATTATAACAATCTTTTCTCATTTCTTCAACTTCATAAGATTTGCCAAAAATGTTATACTAAATTTGACGATGAAAAATTTATTTTTTGAAATTAGAGAAGTATTTTTTATATTTTTTCTTTCCATTTTTTCTCTTTTTTCTGCTGAATGGACTT
>JBKBIN010000013.1:0-34674 GCA_046296715.1 Candidatus Ratteibacteria bacterium | reverse complement strand
ATGCAATCAATGATTTTCTTGAGATATCATCTGTTGGTTCAGACCAGAATATAAATTTAGTTGTTCAATTTGATAGAATAAGAGGATATGATAGAAGATATGGTGACTGGACTGAATGCAATAGATTTTATATAAAAAGTGGGATGTTACCCACAAGAGAAAATTCAATAAAAAACTGGGGAGATGGATTTGGAGGAAGGGAAGTAAATATGGGAGAGTCCCAAACACTTATTGATTTTATTGACTGGGCAAAAAAAAATTATCCTGCAGAAAAATATGCTTTAATTTTATGGAACCATGGAAATGGCTGGAAATCATTAAATTTTTTAGAAAGTTATAAGAAAAGGTCATATAAAGAAATTTGCTATGACCAGACAAATTATGACTTCCTTTCTATCAAAGAAGTTAGGCAAGCACTTTTAAATAATTATTTTGATTTGATAGGTTTTGATGCCTGTCTTATGGGAATGATTGAAGTTGCTACTGAAATAAATGATTTAGGAAATGTTTTTGTTTCTTCTGAATCAACTGAAACAATATTTGGATGGAATTATCAAAGTTTTCTATCAAATTTAAAAGATAATCCAAAATCTTCTCCAGAACAACTTTCTATTTTTATAGTTAATTCATCTTTTCAGGAAGCGCTTTCATCTATAAGGTTAAACAAAGTTGAAGAATTAAATCAAAATCTTACTCAAATAATTGAAAAAATAATAGAAGAAAATGAATATTTAAATGTTTTTCTTGCAAGAACAGGAACACTTGTATTTGATGGAAAATTTGCTGACCTATATAACTTCTTTGAAAATTATTATTCTTATACAGAAAACAGTCAGATTAAAGGTTTTATTGTTCAATTCCAGAATATGTTCAATCAAACAATAATAGCAGATAATAATTTAAATGATAAAGCATATGGACTCACTATTTATTTTCCTCCTTATGGTTCATCTATAGACCCATTATATAATGAAAATACTTTAATTTTTTGTTCTCAAACAAATTGGGATGAATTTTTAAATATTTTTTTTAATGTTAATCTGTTTGAAGGATATGTAAAAATTTTTTCTGAGAACTTTTCAAATGGATTGCCTTTAAACTGGACAATTATTGATGGATTTAATGATGGTTATACATGGATGAGTGAAAATCCGAAAAATAGAACAAGCCAATATCTACAGGAACCATTTATGATTGTTGATAGTGATTGGGCAGAGTATGTAAAAATGGATGAACAACTTATCTCATGTTCTTTTGATTTTCCATATTATAATAAAATTTTGTTAAAATTTTCTCATAAGTTTTTTTACTGGTCAAATGAAATTGCAGATTTAGATATAAAAATTGGACAGAATGACTGGATTAATTTAAAAAGATGGCAAAGAATAGATGATGAAGGAATTGTTATTATTGATATTACAAATATAGTAAAAGGAAAAAATGATGTAAAATTCAGATGGCACTATTATAATGCGAACGATGACTATTACTGGGCTATAGATAATGTTGAAATACTAATAAAAGTAGAAAAAGGAGATATAAACTTAGATGGACATATAGATATTTCAGATGTAATTTTATGTTTAAGGATGGCGATAGGGCTTGCTCCAGTAAATTTAGAAATTGCTGATATGAATAATGATGGGCTGGTGGATATAACTGATGTAATTTTAATATTAAGAATAGTAGTTGGACTTGCTTGATTTACCTACATCTACACCTTTCACCTCGTAGGTGTTATTTTACAGGTTTATATTTTATGTGTTATAATTTATTTTATGAATGCACTTGACTTAAAAGAAGGAAATGTTTTTGAATATGAAGGGAGATTATATATTGTAAAAAGTTCAACTCATATAGTACAACAACAAAGAAGAGGCATTGTAAAAATTAAAGCAATTGAAATAGAGACAGGAAAAAGTGTTGAGTTTAGTTTGAGAAGTGATGTTGATGTAAATCTTGTTATATTAGAAGAAATTCCACTTACATATCTTTATTCTGATGATAAATTGTTTTACTTTATGGATAATTCTAATTATGAGCAGTTTCATCTTTCCTTGGAGGTAATTGGAGAAAAAAGATACTATCTTAAAGAAAACTTGGAAGTAACTGGTCTCTTCTATCAAGGCAAAATAATAGATATCAAACTTCCCTTAACGATTGATTTAAAAGTTATTGAAGCAGAACCTGGCTATAAAGGAGATACAGTTCAAGGTGGTAGAAAAAAAGTTAAAGTTGAAACAGGACTAATTGTTCAGACGCCTTTATTTATTGAAGTTGGAGACATTATAAAGATAGATACAAGAACAGGAGAATATATAACAAGGATTTAATCAACAAATGAAACCAGAAGAAATAAAAATTTTCGCTGATTTTATGAAAGAATATGATCTTGAATATTTGGAAGTAAAAAAAGGTGATTTTCATTTAATTTTAGGCAAAAAGGGTTTTATAATAGATGAAAAAAAGTTTATTGAAGAAAGTCCTAAAGTAGATATAGATAAAATTGTTGAAGAGTCCAAAAAAACTGCCCAAGAAATTGAAAATATTGTTTATATTAAATCTCCTCTTGTTGGAACATTTTATAGAGCACCTTCTCCAACCAGTCCTCCTTTTGTAGAGCAAGGACAAGTTGTTAAAAAAGGTGATGTTCTATGTATAGTTGAGGCAATGAAAGTTATGAATGAGATAAAATCTGATTATGACGGTATAATTAAAGATATTCTTGTTGAAAATGGTAAACCTGTTGAGTATGGACAAGTTCTCTTTATTCTTAAAGTTGGAAATAAATGATAAGAAAACTTTTTGTTGCAAATAGAGGAGAAATAGCTTTAAGGATTATAAGAGCATGTAAAGAGTTAGGAATTCCAGTTGTTATAGGTTATTCTGAAGCTGATAGATATTCTTTACCTGTTTTACTTGCAGATGAGAGAATATGTATAGGGCCTTCACATCCAAAGGAAAGTTATTTAAATATACCTTCAATTATAAGTTCAATAGAAATAGTTCGAGCAGATGCAGTTCATCCGGGTTATGGTTTTTTGTCTGAAAATATACAGTTTGTTGAGATATGTGATGCAATAAAAGTTATTTTTGTTGGTCCAACTGCTGAAAACTTAAGATTGATGGGAGATAAGTCACTTGCAAAAAAAATAGCGCAAAAAGCAAAAGTTCCTGTTATTCCAGGTTATGAAGAAAATAATTTAAAAAATGCATTACATCATGCCCAAAAAATTGGTTTTCCTATTATGATTAAGGCCTCTGCAGGTGGAGGTGGGAGAGGAATGAGGAAGGTTTATACAATTGAAGAATTTGAAAAAATGTGGTATACATGTCAGGAAGAGGCAAAAATTTCTTTTGGAGAGGAATCATTATATATAGAAAAATTTATTGAAAGGCCAAGGCATATTGAAGTTCAGGTTTTATGTGATAATAAAGGAAATATTTATGTTTTTCCTGAAAGAGACTGCTCAATTCAGAGAAGACACCAAAAATTAATTGAAGAAAGTCCATCACCGTTTGTTGATAATTGCTTAAGAAAAAAATTACAGAAATATGCTAAAAGAATAGTAAAATATATAAAATACAGAAATGCAGGAACTATAGAGTTTCTTGTTGACCAGAATAAAAAAGTTTACTTTATAGAAATGAATACAAGAATTCAAGTTGAACATCCTGTTACTGAATGTGTTACAGGAATAGATCTTGTTAAAAGTCAAATAAAAATTGCTGATAATTCAAAACTTGATTTTAAGCAAAAAGATATAAAAATAAATTATCATTCAATTGAATGCAGAATTAATGCAGAAGACCCTGAAAATAATTTTATGCCTTCACCTGGAAAGATAAAAAAACTAATTTTACCATTAGGTCCTGGGATAAGAGTTGATACTCACATTTATGAAGGTTATTATGTCCCTCCTTATTATGACAGTCTAATTGCAAAAATTATATCTTATGGTAAAACAAGACAGGAAGCGATTGAGAGGATGAAAAGAGCACTTGAAGAAATAATTATAGATGGAATAAAAACTACAGTCCCATTATATAAAAAAATAATTTCACATCCTTTATTTCTTTCTGGAAGATATTATGTTGGTTTTGTTGATAAAATTGTTTCTGAAAGAGAACAAACAGAGAGGGTTAAATGATAGAAGAAAAAAAGGAATTAGGGAAAGTAAAAATAGATAATGATGTTCTTGCTTCAATCGCTCGTGTTGCTGCTACAAGTGTCCCAGGTGTTAATAAAGTTATAACAGGTTTTGTGGGTGGAATTAAAAAAATACTTGGTAAAAAACACGAATCAGGTATAAAAGTAATACTTGGGGAAGGTGAGGTTAGTTTTGAACTTAGTATTGCAGTAGATTATGAAACAAATATCCCTGAAATAACATACGAGGTACAGAAAAAAATTAAAGAAGAAGTTGAAAGAATTAGTGGATTGAAAGTTTTAAATGTTGATGTGTTAGTAAAAGAAATAAAACCTCCAAAAAGAGAAATAAAATGATTGATCTCCATACACATACAATTTTAAGTGATGGGGAATTACTTCCGAGTGAACTTGCAAGAAGAGCAGATGAAAAAGGATATAAAGTTATTGCTTTTACAGATCATGTTGATTTTTCAAATGTTGATTTTGTTATTCCTGCATTAATAAGAGTTTGCGAAAAAATAAATTTAAATTTTAGAATAAAAGCAATTCCAGGAGTTGAAATAACACATGTAAATCCAATTGATATTCCAAATATTGTAAAAATATCAAGAAATCTTGGTGCAAAAATTATTGTTGTTCATGGAGAAACAATAGTTGAACCTGTTGCAAAAGGAACTAATAGAAAGGCGCTTGAAAGTGATATTGATATTCTTGCTCACCCAGGTATATTAAGTGAAGATGAGGCAAAACTTGCTTTTGAAAGGAAAATAAATATTGAGATATCAGCAAGAAAAGGGCATTCTTTATCTAATGGTCATATAGTTCGTCTATGGTATGAATATGGTTTCCCATTGATTTTAAATACGGATACTCATTCTCCAGATGATTTAATAATAGACGAGATTGCCAAAAAAATTATTATTTCAGCAGGAGTTAAGGTTGAGGATGTGAATAAAGTGATTCACAATAGTTATATCCTTGCTAAATCAAAACTTGATATAGGATTTGAAATATAATTAAAAATGGAAAATTTAAAAGAAAAAGTTGTAATTGTTCTTACAGGGCAAGAAGATGAGAAAGTTTTATATGATATTTTAAAGGAGGTTAAATATTTAGAATTAAGAATTGATCAGTTTTTGAAAAATCATGCTGAAAATGAGTTGTTTGAATGGATAAAAAAAATTAGAAGAATTGGAGACAATACACTCATAGGTACTTTAAGATGGTATAAAGAAGCAGGTGAAAATTTGTTTTATTTGCCAGATAAAAAACGACTTGAAATTTATAGAGAAATAAGTGATTTTGTTGATATAATTGATGTTGAAATTAGAAGTAAAATCTGTGATAAGGTTTGTGAAATTTGTAGAAGTAAAAACAAAAAAATTATTCTATCTTATCACAATTTCAAAAAAACGCCTGATATCAATTTATTAAAAAAAATTGTTAAAAGATGTAAAAAATATCAAGCAGATATTGTAAAAATTGCAACAAAAATAACAACTAAAAAACATCTCTTTACTCTTATTGAACTAACTTATAGATACTCAAAAAAAGTAAATTTAGCTGTTATTCCTATGGGTGGTAATATTTATGAACGTTTAATGCCTCTTGTTTTTGATTCCTTTTTCACTTATGTTCATTTAAATAAAAATATAGCACCGGGACAACCATCATATTTTGAAATTTCTAATTTTTTTGATTTAATTGGAAAACAATAATTATTCAAATGAAATAAAAGAAAGGCAATCATTTCTATTGTTCCTTACAAGGTGAAAGATGGATTGGCAGATTTTTACAAATGTAGTATAATAATTCAATAGAAGCTAAAATTTCCGCATAATAAGAAAGGAGAAAGAAAAATGGGAAAAGTTTGGAATATAGGATTATTTGGAAGTACAAAATCAGGGAAAACTATACTTGGAGAATCTATGCTCTATAAAACTGGTATGATAACAAGAATGGGAGATATAAATCAAGGTAATACAACTTTTGATTTTGACGATGAAGAAAAGACAAGATTGATAAGTATAAATCTTTCTTCCGGATATATAAAGAAAGGCGATAATATTATATATCTTCTTGATGTTCCGGGATATATTGATTTTGTTGGAGAACAGATTTCAGGGATTGAGGCGTCTGATGTAGCAATTTTAAATATTTCATCAGTTGAAGGGATTGAAGTCGGAACAGAAAAAATTTGGGAAATGATAAGCAAAAAAAATCTTCCTACAATTATTTTCGTTAATAAACTTGACACTCCTGAATTAAATTGTAAGAAAGTAATTGATGAAATTTTTTCTTTTTTTAAAAATAAAGCAGTTTTAATTAATTATCCTGTTTTTGAAAAGGGACAATTTAAAGGAGTTAAAAGCATTTTTGACCAACATAATCCATCTGATGGTGAATTTAATGATTTTTCTCAAAAATCAATGGATACACTTGCAGAGTTAGATGATACTATAATGGAAAAATATCTTGAAGGTGAACAACTAACAAAAGAAGAGATAAAAGTTTCATTGAAAAAAGGTGTTATTGAAAGACAGATTTTTCCTGTTTTATTTGGTTCTGCTTTAAATCAGATAGGGATAGAAGAATTGATTGACTTTATATTAACTTTTGTCCCCTCCACCGATGAAATGCCTCCTTTTAAAGCCAAAAATCAGGAAGGCCAGGAAGTTTTAATTGAAAGAAAAGATACACAATCCTTTACAGGTATAATATTTAAGACAATTTTTGACCCATTTATAGGACGGCTTTCTTACATCAAAGTTTTAAGTGGTAAAATGCTTTCAAATTCTCAATTTTTAAATTCTACAAAAGGTATTAAAGAAAGGGTGGGGCAATTATATAGAATGCAAGGTAGAAAACAGGAACCTGTTGAAGTAGCATACCCAGGAGAAATAGTTACGGCAGCAAAACTAAATTCCCAGACATTTGATACAATTTGTGATTTAAATTCAAATATTATTTTTGAAAAACCTCATATTCCAGAAGGAGCAGTTTCATATTCAATAGCACCAAAAATTAAAGGAACAGAAGATAAACTTGGTAATGCAATAGGAAGAATAGCAGAAGAAGATTTAACTATTAGAATTTTCAGAGATGAAGAAACTGGAGAAACAATAATTTCTGGTATGGGCGATTTACACATTGATATTACAGTAAATAAATTTAAAAATAAATTTGGAGTTGAGGTAGAAAAAGGAATTCCAAAAATTGCTTACAAAGAGACAATAACAGTTCCTACTGAGGCAGAAGGTAAATACAAAAGGCAGACAGGTGGAAGAGGACAGTATGGGCATTGTTTTATCAGGGTGGAACCATTGCCAAGAGGTGGTGGTTTTGAATTTGTGGATAAAATAGTTGGAGGAGCAATCCCAAGAAACTTTATTCCATCGGTTGAGAAAGGTGTAAGAGAAGCAATGAAAAAGGGAGTTTTAGCGAATTATCCAATAGTTGATATAAGAGTTATCCTTTACGATGGAAGTTATCATGTAGTTGATTCTTCTGATATTGCTTTTCAGATCGCAGGTTCAATGGCTTTACAGAAAGCTGTTAGTAATGCAAAACCTATCTTACTTGAACCAATTGTTAATGTTGAAATAAGAGTGCCATCTGAAAATGTTGGAGATGTTATAGGAACTATAAATTCTAAAAGAGGGAAAGTTTTGGATATGATAGCAAGTGGTAATTTTCAGATAGTAAAAGCTCAAGTTCCTCTTGCTGAAATGTCTAACTACACAAATGAATTGAGATCTCTTACAAGTGGAAAGGGGACTTATTCAATGGAATTTTCTCATTATGAAGAAGTTCCATCTCACATAGCATCAAAAATAATTGAGCAAAGGAAAAAAGAAAAAGGGGGCGAGTCTTAAATATGAGGAGAGTTTATGTTGATGGAGTTGTTTTAAATATTTTAACAAGTACTCCAATAGTTATATTAAAAAGCGATAATGGAAAAGTTTTACCAATAGTTATTGGAATTTATGAAGCACAATCAATTCTAATTTTTCTTGAAAAAGCTGAATTCCCGAGGCCTCTTACACATGATCTAATGAAGATCTTAATTGAAAAACTTAAAGGTAAAGTTAAAAAACTTGAAATCCATTCTTTAAAAGAAAGTGTTTATTATGCAGACCTTATAATTGAAATTGATGGAAAAATAGAAAGAGTTGATTGTAGACCAAGTGATGGAATTGCGCTTGCTTTAAGATGTGACGCACCAATTTATGCTTCTGAAGATTTACTTGAAAGTGAAGAGGTTGTAAAATATTATAATAGTGAGAAATTTATCAAAACAGATAAATTTGATAGTCCGATAGACAGAAAAGAAATAGAAGAATTTAGAAAATTAATAGAGAATTTAAGTGCAAAAGAGTTTTGGAAAAAGTTAAAAGAAGAGAAATAAAAAGGAGGTTTTATGTCTGGACATTCTAAATGGCATAGTATAAAACATAAAAAAATGGCAATGGATGCAAGAAAAGGAAAAATATTTACAAAAATAATAAGAGAAATAATTGTTGCAACAAAAATAGGGGGGCCAAATCCAGAAACAAATCCAAGGTTAAGACTTGCAATAGAAAAAGCAAAAAGTGTGAATATGCCTAACGAGAATATTCAAAGAGCAATTAAAAAAGGTTCTGGAGAAGAGGGAGGTGTAAATTACGAACAGGTTACATATGAAGGGTATGGGCCAGGAGGTGTTGCAATTTTTGTTGAGGTTTTAACTGATAATAAAAATAGAAGTGCTTCAGAAATAAGGTCAATCTTTTCAAGGCATGATGGGAATCTTGCTGGTGCTGGAAGTGTTTCTTGGATTTTTGAAAGAAAAGGATTGATAATTGTAAAAAAAGAAAATATAGAGGAGGATAAACTTATGGGTATTATAATTGATGCTGGTGCAGAAGATATGAAAACAGAGAAAGATACATATGAAATAATAACTTCTGTTGAAAACTTTGAGAATGTCAAAAAAAGTATTGAACAAAACAATATACCGATAGAAAGTGCAAGTATCACTTATATTCCTAAAAATACAGTGCACCTTGAAGGAAAACAAGCAGAAAATCTTTTAAAACTTCTTGACGAACTGGAAGAATCAGAAGATGTTCAAAATGTTTATGCAAATTTTGATATATCAGACGAAATACTTGAAAGGGTGTCAAAATAAAGAAATTGAAAATAATTGGCATAGATCCGGGAATAAATAAATTGGGTTATAGTGTTATTAAAGAGAATTTAAATATTGTTGAAAGTGGCGTTTTTATTCCAACCTTAAAATTAAATTATGAAAGTAAAATTGACTATCTTATAAAAAACTTTGAGAAATTGATTGGAAAATTTTCTCCAGATTTAATTTCAATTGAAGAAATATATGTTGCTAAAAATGTTCAGATTGCTTTGAAAATAGGAATACTTATAGGTGGAATTATAGGACTTTGTATAACAAGAAATATAAAATTTGTTCTTATCCCTCCGAGAGAAATTAAACAACTTATTACAGGAAAAGGTGGTGCAACAAAGGAGCAAGTAAAATTTATGGTTGAAAATTTAACAAATTGTTATAGTTTCAGAAACTTTGAAGAAACTGATGCTACAGCTGTTGCTATATCTGCTCTTTTTAAATTAAAAGAAAATGTTATATTTTATAAAGGGTAAGGTTTTTTTAAAAACACCAACATATGTAGTTATAGAAAATAATGGTATTGGTTACTTTGTTGAAGTTTCATTACAAACATCAGAGAAAATTCAGGAAGGTGAGGAGGTATTACTTTATGTATATCAACAATTGTCAGAAGAGAAAATTAATCTTTATGGTTTTATAGAGAAAGAGGAGAGAGAATTGTTTTTATTACTTATCACAGTTCCAGGAATTGGTCCAAAAGTTGCTTTAAGAATTCTTTCTGGATTATCAATTGAAGAGATTTATCATGGAATAATCACAGAAAATATCTCTTTTTTTGAAAATGTTCCTGGGATTGGCAAGAAAACAGCAGAAAGAATGATAGTTGAGTTAAAACAAAAAATTGAAAAAATTCCGGTTTTGGTTAATAATAACAAAGAAAGAGAACTTTTAAATAATTCAGTTGAAGCGCTTATAGTTTTAGGATATAAAAGAAAAGAAGCAATAGAAATTGTTAATGAGATATTGAAAGAGAAACAAGGAAAAATTTCTCTTGAAGATTTGATAAAAGAAGCATTAAGGAGATTTAAATGAGTGAAAGGATAACTTCTCCTGAAATTAAGAATGAAGATTTAACTTATGAAAACACACTAAGACCAAGGAAAATTGACGAGTTTATTGGTCAGGATAAAGTTAAAGAAAATTTGAAAGTTTTTATAGAAGCAGCAAAAAATAGGAAAGAAGTTCTTGACCATATTTTATTTTATGGACCTCCAGGAATAGGAAAGACAACTCTTGCATATATTGTTGCAAATGAACTCGGTGTTAATATAAAAGCATCTTCAGGACCTGTTATTGAAAAAGTTGGGGAATTGGCAGGAATTTTGACAAATCTTGAAGAAGGGGATGTTTTATTTATAGATGAAATTCATCGTTTACCAAGAAATGTTGAAGAATTTCTTTATAGTGCAATGGAGGAATTTGTAATAGATATAGTTATCGGAGAAGGACCTAAAGCAAGGAGTGTTAAAATACCTTTAAAGCCATTTACTCTATGCGGAGCAACAACAAGAATAGGTCTTTTGACTTCTCCATTAAGAAATAGATTTGGGATACTTCACCGACTTGACTATTATTCAGATAAAGAACTTAAAGAAATTATAAAAAGGTCAGCAAGAATATTGAATATAAGAATAAGCGATGAAGGTGCAGAAGAAATAAGTAAAAGATCAAGAGGGACACCAAGAGTTGCAAATAGATTATTAAGAAGAGTTAGAGATTATGCCGAAGTTAAAGGGAAAGGTGTGATAGATAAAGAAATTGCAAGATTGGCTTTGGACAAGATGGATATTGATGAGGAAGGACTTGATGAGATGGACAAAAAAATTCTTGAAGTTATAATAACAAAATTTAATGGAGGGCCTGTAGGTGTTAAAAGTTTATCAATAGCAATTGGAGAAGAACCAAGCACAATTGAAGAAGTTTATGAAAGTTTTCTTATACGGAAGGGTTTTCTTAAAAAGACACCACAGGGAAGAGTTGCGACAGAACTTGCATATAAACATCTTGGAATAAGTAAACATAAGGAAAAATTTGATACTTTACTTTAAAAAAAATGCTTGAAATAAAAAATTTAAAAAAATCATTCAAAAATAAAGTTGTTTTAAAAGGTATATCTATGCATATTAGGACTGGAGAAGTAGTTGGACTTTTAGGACCAAATGGAGCAGGAAAAACAACCACCTTTGAAATAATAATGGGTTTTCTTTTGCCAGATTCAGGTCAAATATTTTTAGGAGATAAAGATATAACGAAACTTCCGACATGGAAAAAAGCAAGAGATGGTATTTCTTATCTACCTCAAGAAATATCAATATTTAAAAAATTAACTGTTGAAGAAAATCTTGAAATAGTGCTTGAAGATTTTTATAAAGAAGAAAGGGAAATGATAATAGAAAGATGTTTGAAAAAACTTGAAATTTATCATCTTAAAGATAAAATTGCAGGAAATCTTTCAGGAGGAGAAAAAAGACGTCTTGAAATAGCGAGAAGCTTAGCATTTTCTCCTAAATTTTTTCTTCTTGACGAGCCATTTTCGGGAATTGATCCAAAAACAGTGAGTGAAATTCAGGATATCATTGTAAATTTAAAAAATGAAAATATTGGAATACTTTTGACAGACCATAATGTAAGGGAAGCACTGAAGATAACAGATAGAGCATATTTGATTTATGAAGGTGAAATATTAATTGAGGGCACACCAGAACAAATCTTAAATCACCCAGAATCAAGGAGTGTATATTTTGGAGAAAAATTTCAACTTTAAAAAATGGTAAAATTGAAAATTATACCTTGTCATATTGGAATTATTATGGATGGGAATGGAAGATGGGCAGAAAAAAGAAATTTACCAAGAATTTTAGGCCATAAAGAAGGGATAGAGGCAGTTAGAAGGACTGTAAAAGCAGCAAATAAATATAATATAAAGTATCTTACTTTATATTCATTCTCAACAGAAAACTGGAAAAGACCGAAAGAAGAAGTTGAATTTCTTTTTTCATTAATGGAAAAAAATTTAGAGAAGGAAGGAGAGGATTTACATAAAAATAATGTAAGAGTGAGATTTAGCGGAAGAATATCAGAATTGCCACTTAGTCTTATAAAAAAAATAAATTATGTTGAGAATTTAACAAAGAAAAATACAGGACTCAATTTAATCTTTGCTATAAATTATGGAGGGAGAAGCGAAATAATTGATAGTGTCAGACAAATGATTAAAAATGGATACAAACTTGAAGAAATAAACGAGGAATTATTAAGCAAATTTCTTTATCTTCCTGATGTTCCTGATCCTGACTTGATAATAAGGACAAGTGGTGAAAAAAGGATAAGTAATTTTTTATTATGGCAATCTGCATATGCAGAATTTTATTTTACAAAAGTTCTATGGCCTGATTTTGATGAAAAAGAGTTTTTAAAGGCGCTTTTAGATTATCAAAGAAGAAAAAGAAAATTTGGGGGATTATAGAAAATGAAAAATATTGTAATATATGGTTCAACAGGTACAATAGGACAGAATGCCCTTGAAGTTATAAGAAGACAAAAAGACAAATTTAATGTTTTATGCCTTGCATGTAAAAAAAATAAAAAATTACTTATAAAGCAGATAGAAGAATTTAAGCCAAAATATGTTTACATTGAAGAAAAAAATCAAGATTTAGAGAAAAAATATAAAAATATTAAATTTTTTTTTGGAGAACAAGGACTTATTGAAATTGCAAATTTAAAAGAAGGCGATTTTTATATATTTGCAATTCCTGGCATAAAAACACTTCCTGCTTTTATAGAGTGTATAAAAAATAGAAAGAAGATAGCACTTGCTACAAAAGAAATTCTTGTTTCAGGAGGAGAAATTATTGAAAGATTAAAAAAAGATTATTGTTTTGAAATTTTGCCTGTTGATAGTGAACATAATGCAATCTTCCAAATTATAAAATATGAAAACAAGAATTTAAGGAAAATTTATTTAACTGCTTCTGGTGGCCCTTTATATAAAAAAAGAAAGAAAAATCTAAATATTAAAGAAGCACTTACTCATCCAATATGGAAAATGGGAAAGAAAATCACAATAGATTCAGCAACAATGATGAATAAAGCGTTTGAAATTATAGAAGCACATTATCTTTTTTCCTTAGATGAAAGTCAGATAGATGTAATTATTCATCCTGAAGCAATAATACATGGAATAGTTGAATTTATAGATGGAACTTCTAAACTTGTTGGTTTTATTCCTGATATGAAACTGCCAATAAATTATGTTTTAAATTATCCCGAAAGAGTGAATTCTGGACTAAAATATATAGATTTTGGTAGAATTAAAAAATTGCATTTTAAAAAAGTAGATAAAAAAACAAAATGGTTAAATTTAGCAAAACAAGCGATAAGAAAAAAAGGTTCATATCCTGTTGTTCTAAATGGAGCAAATGAAAGAATTGTTGAATATTTTTTAGAAGGAAAAATAAAATTTCAAGATATTATAAAATATGTGGAAAAAGTTGTTGAAGTTCATCAATATAAAGAAAAGTTAGATATTGAAGATGTTTTTTATTACCATAACTGGGCAAGAAATCAGATTGAAAAAATTGTAGGAGGTCAGAAATGATTGGTTCTGTAATCTCTTTAATTATACTTTTTTCTGTCTTAATAACAATTCATGAATTTGGTCATTTTATAGTTGCGAAAAGAAATGGAGTAAAAGTTGAAAAGTTTTCTATAGGTTTTGGTCCGAAAATTTTTGAAAAGAAGATAGGTGATACAACTTATACTATTTCACTTATTCTTTTTGGTGGTTATGTTAAACTTGCTGGCGAAGAGATTGATAAGGAAAATTTTGAGAAATGGGAATATATGGGAAAAAGTCCTGGAATAAGAAGTAAAATTTTGCTTGCAGGTTCTTTAAATAATCTTCTTTTTGGTTTTATTCTTTTAATCCCTGTCTTTTTAATCGGTACAATAAGTTATGAAGGAACAAAAATAGGCGAATTTATTAAAAATTTTCCTGCAGAAAAAAGTGGCTTAAAAATAGGAGACGAAATACTTGAGGTAAATGGAGAAAAATGTAAAACATGGTTGGATGTTACCTTAAAAATTAAAGAGTTTACAAAAAAAAATAAAGATATCCCTGTAAATTTAAAAATTAAAAGAGGTAATGAAATTTTAGTATTTAATATAAAACCAGCACCTTATGAAATTGAAATAAAAGGAAAAAAACATGTTGAATACATTATTGGAATTTTGCCAAAAGAGAAATTTGAAAAATATCCTCTCCATCTTGCAGTTGTCAAAAGTTTTAAAGAATTTTGTAATATATGTTCAACAACTTTGTTTGGTCTGAAACTTCTATTTCAAAGAAAATTATCAATAAAGCATTTTACAGGACCTGTTGGTATATCTGAAATAGCAGTTGCTGCATGGAAAGTAGGATTTGTGAGTTATTTACAATTTATGGCTATATTAAGTATAAATCTTGGAATTATAAATCTCATACCATATCCTGTTCTTGATGGAGGACATATTTTTGGGCTTTTAATTGAAAAAATTAGAAAAAAAAGACCAAGTAAAAAAATATTACAGATAATTCAGAATATAGGAGCAGTTTCACTTATTTTATTTGCAATTTATATAACATATCAAGATATAGGAAGAATTTTTGAAAGGAATTTGAAATTTAAATGAGAAATACAAAAGTTATTAAAATAGGCAATATTTATATTGGTGGAGATAATCCAATAGTTATTCAGGGAATGACAAAAGTTCCCACTTCAAATCTACACTTAATGAAAAATCAGATTAAAAAGATGATAAAAGAAGGTGCTGAAATGGTTAGGTTTTCAATTTTGAATGAAAAAGATACTGATTCAATACCTATTTTAAAAAAGGAGTTTAAAATTCCATTTATAGCAGATATTCATTATGATTGGCGACTTGCAAAAATTTCTATTGAAAAAGGAATAGACAAAATTAGAATAAATCCAGGAAATATTGATAAAAAATATTTAAGAGAAATAATAAAGATAGCAAAGGAATACAATATTCCGGTAAGGATAGGTTTAAATTCTGGGTCTATAAAATTAAAAGGTGATATTGTAAATTCATTGTTAGAAGAAGCAAAGAATACAATTGAATTTTTCCAAGACAATAATTTTTTCTCAATCGTAATTTCATTAAAAACTCCTTATGTGAAAGAAACAATTGAATCTTATAGAAAAATTTCAGAAATTTATAATTATCCATTACATCTTGGAATAACTGAAGCAGGAAGTGGATATCTGGCAATTTCAAAATCAATATTAGGAATAGGCATTTTATTAAATGAAGGGATAGGAGATACAATAAGAGTTTCAATGACTGCACCTCCAGAAGAAGAAATTAAAATTGCTAAATCAATATTACAGGCATTGAATTTGAGAACTTTTGAACCAGAAATTATATCTTGTCCGACCTGTGGAAGGATGAAAGTAAATCTGAATAAAATATTAGTAGAAGTAAAAAGGGAATTAAAAAAAATTGAAAAAAAATATCCTGAAATAAAAAAATTAAAAATAGCGGTTATGGGTTGTTCTGTAAATGGACCAGGTGAGGCAAAACAAGCAGATATAGGTATAGCAGGTGGAGATAAAAAATGGGTTTTATTTAAAAAAGGTAAAATAATTGGAACTTACCCTGAAGAAAAGATAATTGAAAAACTCCTTGAAAACATTTTCCTACCTACACCTCGTAGGTGTTAGTTGGGAAAGAAGGGCTGACAAATAATTTTCACAACCTATTCAAAAATTCTATCTATATTTTTGTTTTTCTGACGAATTGGTTTATTTTTGGTTTTTGATATAAGATATAAATTATGGAAAAGGATATTGGAAAGTTTGTTGAATATATAGCAAAAAAATATAAAGAAAATGTTGTAAAGATAATTGAGATAGAAGAAAAAAAAGGGAATTTTTATCCTTTGCCTGATTTTATTCTTCCTTCATTAAGAGAAAAGTTAAAAAATAAGAAAATTGATAGAATTTATTTACATCAAAAAGAAGGACTGGAGAAATTAAATAAAGGAGAAAATATTATAGTTACAACACCAACAGGAAGCGGGAAATCGTTAATTTATAATGCTTTTGTTAATAATGAAATTTTGAAAAATCCAGATATTAAAGGTCTTTATATTTTCCCAACAAAAGCATTAACTCAAGACCAACTTAAAACATTGAAAGAATTTGAAATCGCAAAGTGTGAGATTTATGATGGAGACACACCAGAGGATGTAAGGAAAAAAATAAGAGCAAATTTTCCCAATATAATCTTAACAAATCCAGATATGCTGCATACAAGTATTTTACCTTTTCATGAAAAATGGAGGACATTTTTTTCAGGATTAAGATTTGTTGTAATAGATGAGGTACATACATATAAAGGAATTTTTGGAACCAATGTCAGTCATGTAATAAGAAGATTAAGAAGAATTTGTAATCTATATCAAAGCAATCCTCAATTTATTTTACTTTCTGCAACAATAAATCAACCTGAAAAATTTGCAGAAGAATTTGTTGGAGTTAAATTTTCTGTTATTAGTGAAAATTCTTCTCCTTTACCTAAAAAATACATAATTTTCTGGAATTCACAATTTGAATCTTATTACTTCCAGGCAATCAATCTTTTAAAAGAAAGTATAAATTATGGATTATCAACTATTCTATTTACAAACAGTAGAAAATCAGCAGAATTATTACAATTATGGGCTATAAAAAGCGATAGAAAAATAGAAAATTTAATTTCTTCATACAGAGCCGGATATTTACCTGAAGAAAGAAGGGAAATAGAGAAAAAACTTTTTACTGGTCAACTTAAAGGAGTAATTTCAACAAGTGCTTTAGAGCTTGGAATTGATGTTGGATATCTTGATAATTGTATTTTATTTGGTTATCCAGGAACGATAATAAGTACATGGCAAAGGATTGGTAGAGTTGGAAGGAAAAGAGAAGGGCTTGTTATTTTTATTGCTCTTGAAGATGCACTTGATCAGTATTTTATAAGGAATCCTGATGAATTTGTTAAGAGGCAATTTGAAGATATAATAATAAATTTTGAAAATGAAGTTATTTCATCCAATCATATAAAATGCGCCTCGTATGAATATCCTTTAAATTTAGAAGAGGATAGTAAGATTTATGGGAATATATTAAATAAGACAGTTGAAAAAGAAAAGTTTTCAAAAACAAAAGATGGAAGATATTTTTACCCAGGAAGACCAATTCACTGGGATTTAAATTTAAGAAGTGTAGGGGAGATTTATTCAATCTTTGAGATAGATAGCGAAAAACAGATAGGAGAAATAGAACAAGATAAAGTTTTATTTGAATGCCATCCAGGAGCAATTTATTTACATAAAGGGAAAAAATTTGAAGTTATTTTTATAAATTTTGAAAAGAAAATGGTAGTTGTTGAAAAAAACTATGGGGATTATTATACACAACCAAACTGGTGGGAAAAGATAGATATTTTAGATATTGAGAAAGAAAAAGGAGAAAGGATCAAAATAAAATTTGGAGAGATAGAAGTTACAAAACAAATTGTAAGTTATGAAAAAAGAAGGGAAAAAGATAAAACATTGATAGGAACATATATTTTAAATTTACCTTCTCAAAACTTTAAAACACAATCTCTCTGGATTGAAGTTCCTGACCAGATTGTTTTAGAATTAAAAAATAAAAAAATGGATTTTTCTGGTGGTATTCATGCAGTTGAACATTCAATGATAGGTATTTTTCCTCTTGTTGTAACCTGTGATAGATTTGATATTGGTGGTTATTCTTTCACTTTTCATGATCAGACACAAAAAGCAACGATTTTTATATATGATGGTTATCCAGGAGGAGTTGGAATTACTAAACTTGGATTTGAAAGGATAGAACAAATTATTAAAATTGCTTATAATTCAGTACTAAATTGTAAATGTGAAATGGGCTGTCCTTCTTGTATTGTTTCTCCAAAATGTGGTAATAATAACCGTCCTTTAAGTAAATCAACATGTCTTTACCTTTTTTCTTATTTTATAAATTTGGTTTAGACTAAAACTCTTTAAACAATTTATGTCTAAATTAAAAAAGGGAGGCAAAATGAACAAATTAATCTTTAAAATTTTTTTATTTTTCGTAATTAATCTTTTCGGTCAATCTCCTTTGAAAAATGAAAAAATAGAAAAGGCTTTTGAGTATCATAAAGAAAGAGATGGTGAATGTTTAATTGTTATGTATGATGGGAATATTATTTTTGAGAAATATAGTGGCAAAGGTTCACCAGATAGATTGCAACACCTTGCAAGTGGTAGTAAAAGTTTTGTTGGTATAGTTGCAGTAGCGGGAGTTGAAGATGGCATAATAAATCTTGATGAAAAGGTATGTGGAATCATTGAAGAATGGAAAAATCATCCATTAAAATCTCAGATTACTTATAGACATTTACTAAATTTAACAAGTGGTTTAAATCCTGGTTTAAAAAATATACTTAATTTAACATGGAAAGACCTTATAAATATACCAGTTTTAGAAGTCCCAGGGAAAAAATTTAGATATGGTGGTGTTTCTCATAATATTTTTGCATATGCTTTTCAATTAAAATTGAAAAATGAAACATTTGAAAGTTACTTAAAAAGAAGAATTTTAGACCCTTTATCAATAAAAATTGAATATAAAATAAGATTTAAAGATGGTAATCCGCAAGTTGCAGGCGGTGCTTATATGACTGGTCGTGATTGGGCAAAATTTGGTGAATTTATACGACTTGGTGGGACTATAAATGGAAAGAAAATAATTGATTCTAAAATTTTATCAGAATGTTTTAAAGGAAGCGAAGTTTACCCAATTTATGGGTTAACCTGGTGGTTGATAGGAAAAATTAATCGTCAAAATGCAAATCTTGTTTCAAATTTAATTGTAAATGATAGTGGATGGGAGAATTTATCAAGTTTAAAATTTATTCCTCAAGATTTAGTAGCAGCATGTGGAGCAGGAGGACAAAGATTATATATTATTCCTTCTCTCAAACTTGTGATAGTTCGTCTTGGAGATATAAAAGCAAAAGATAAAAAATTTAAAGATTCTGAATTTTTACCATTACTTTTTAGTAACTGAATTTATATCATTTTTTGCTCAGTTTAAACGCAAGTTCTACTGCCTGTTCAGGTGTTTCTACAATATATGGTTTTTCATCAAAATATTCAAGAACTTCTTTTTTACTTAATAATTCACATATTCCTTTTGAATTAGAAATTAAAATTACTGGTTTTCCAAGAGCAATTGCAATTGATATCTCATTTAAAGTCCCCCATCTTCCACATATCCCTATTATAACATCAGCAGAATTGACTATAATATAGTTTCTGTAAAAACCAAGATTTGTTCCAATTGGAATATCAATATATTTATTCGCTTTTGATTTATCATATGGAAGAATTCCTACAGTTATTCCTCCTTTTTCTTTTGCTCCTTTTGCAACTGCTTCCATTATTCCACCAAGTCCTCCACATATAAGTATTCCGTCTTTTTCAGCAATTAAATTACCAACCCTTTCTGCAATTTTTATAACTTCTTTTGTTAAATTTTTATCACCTTTATTACTTCCACATACAGCGATTATTTTTTTCATTTTTAAAAAAGAAGAACGCCCCCAGCCGGACTCGAACCGGCGCTACCACCTTGAAAGAGTGGTGACCTGGACCACTAGTCGATGGGGGCTTCCGAATAACTAAAATAATATTTTACCCAATTTATAAATTTATGTCAAATTTCACAACCATCTTCTTTCATGCATTGCTTCAATTAAAAATTTTATTGCTATATAAGTTGCTGCTTCCCTGTAAGATATTTTAAGATTTTCTTTCAATTGATGCACATTAAATAAACATTTTCTTATTTTTTTATCAATCTCCTCAAATACTTCTTCTTTTTCTGTTTGATTTCCAGATTTTCCATTTCTCCACTCAATATAAGAGGCAATTACACCGCCAGAGTTGCATAAAAAATCTGGTAAAACTATTATTCCTTTTCTTTCTAAAATTTCATCTCCTTTTTCATCTATAGGGTCATTTGCACCTTCAATTATTATTTTTGATTTTATATTTTCTGCATTTTCCTTCGTTATAACATTTTCTACTGCACATGGTATTAAAATATCTACATCCATTTCAAGTAATTGAGAATTTGTGATTTTATCTCCTTCAGGATAATCATAAATCTTTTTACTTTTATCATTAAAAAATTTAAAAAGTTTGTCAATATTAATTCCGTTTTCATTATAAATGCCACCAGAAATATCTGAAATAGCAACGATTTTAGCATTCCATTTATTTAAAAAATAAGCAGTCCAACTTCCAACATTTCCAAAACCTTGAATTGCTATTCTTTTATTTTTTAATTTATCCCTCATTATTTCTTCAATAAATATTTTGGTTGTGATACTAACAGATCTACCTGTTGCCTCAAGTCTTCCAGGAAGTCCTCCAATTTTAACTGGTTTTCCAGTCACACATTCTGGTTTATGTAATTCTCCATAAATTACTGCCATATCAAATTGGTTAGTTCCAAGGTCTGGAGCAGGAATATAATTTCCTGCAAGTAATTCTTCTTTTATCATATGAACATATTCTTTAATTATTGAAATTCTTGTGAATTCATCCATAATTTTTGGGTCTATTTTTATTCCTGATTTTCCACCACCAAATGGCAGTTCTGTCAATGCATTTTTATATGTCATAATTTTAGCCAATCTTCTTGTTTCTTCTAAACTTACATTTTCAGACATTCTAATTCCACCCTTAGCAGGTCCTAAAACTACATTATGATATACTACATATGAGTCACAGAAAATCACTTCGTTGTCTTTTGTTTTTAAATTTACTGAAAAAGATATTTCCTTTTCGTTTTTTTCAAGTAATTTTTCTGCTGCGACTGGAATATCAATAAATTTTTTAATTTTCTCAAGAGAAACTATCGCCATTGCTTTTCCTTTTAGTTAAATATATTATAATTTTAAAAATGATATAATCAAAATGAAAGAAAAAATAGTAGCGATTGGTAAAAAAGTAGGATTTGATTTAATTGGGTTTTCAAAAAGCAAAAAAGTTGAAAATGAATTTATTGATTTTTATTTAGAATATCTGAAAAATAAATATAATGGCCAGTTGTATTATCTTGAAAGAAATCTTGAAAAAAGATTTAATCCTGAAAAAATACTTCCTTCAGTTAAAACAATAATTACACTTGGGTTAAATTATTATTCAAAAATTCCAGAAGAATCTATTTTCCCGAGATATTTAACAAAGATTGATTATCATATTGTGATAAAAAAAATGCTCAAAAATTTTATAGAAATTTTAAAAAAAGAGATTGGAGATTTTGAGTATAGATTTTTTGTTGATATAGGTGCAGTTGCTGAAAAATATTGGGCAAAAAAATCAGGAATTGGTTTTATTGGCAAAAACTCATTAATAATAAATAAAGAATTTGGTTCTTTTATTTTTTTATCAGAAGTTTTTATAAATAAAGAGATTGAACCTGATAGAGAAACTGAAAGTCAATGTGGTGAATGCAGAAGATGTATTGAAAATTGTCCTACTGGTGCAATTTTAACAAGTGGAATTATTGATGCAAGAAAATGTATATCCTATTTAACAATTGAAAAAAAAGAGTTGTTAGAAAATGAAAAAGAACTAATTAAAAAGGGTAATAGAATTTTTGGGTGTGAAATCTGTCAGGAAGTTTGTCCATTTAACCAAAATTTAAAAGAAACAGATAAAGAAGAATTGAAAACTCCAGAAATATTGAAAAACTTAAAAATTGATGATCTTAAAAATGTTGATTTTGAAATTTTTAAAGGCACTGTTATTGAAAAAAAATTAAAATACTTGACAAAAAAAATTTATACATGATAAACTTGACTAAATGAAATATTTTCAGAAAAAAATTGAAACATTATCAGAAAAAGAGTTAAAGAAACTACAACTTGAGAGATTAAAGAATATATTTAATTATGCGAAAGAAAAAATTCCTTTCTATAAAGACCTATACAGAAAAACTGGAATAAAAAAAATCAATTCTCTTTCAGATTTAAAAAATCTACCTTTTACTAAAAAAAATGATTTAAGGGATAATTACCCATTTAATATGTTTTCTTGTGATTTAAAAGATGTTCTTGAGATTCACGCATCGTCAGGGACGACAGGAAAACTTACAGTCGTTGGTTATACGAAAAATGATATTGAGGTTTGGTCTGAAGTTATGGCAAGAAGTTTATTCTGTGCTGGTGTTAGAAAAGGTGATATTATCCAAAATGCTTATGGTTATGGGCTTTTTACAGGAGGACTTGGGGTTCATTATGGTGCCTTAAAACTTGGAGTTACAGTAATTCCTATTTCAACAGGAGGAACACAGAGACAATTAATGATTATCCAGGATTTTAAAACAACTGTTTTAACCTGTACACCTTCATATTCTCTTTATATGGCAGAGGAAGCAAAACAAATGGGAATAGATCCAAGGAAAACTTCTATAAGAATTGGGGTTTTAGGTGCAGAGCCATGGACAGAAGGAATGAGAAAAAAAATAGAAGAAGAATGGGATATGATAGCTATTGATATATATGGGCTTTCTGAAATTATTGGTCCTGGTGTTGCAGTAGAATGTGAAGGGAAAAACGGTCTTCATGTATGGGCTGATCATTTTTTACCTGAAATAATCAATCCAGAAACAGGAGAAGTTCTTGAAGAAGGAGAGGAGGGAGAACTTGTTATTACTACTTTAACGAAAGAGGCCCTTCCTATGATAAGATATAGAACTGGAGACATAGTTAAAATCACATATTCAAAATGCCCTTATTGCAAAAGAACTATGCCAAGAATAAGTAAAATAAAAGGAAGAATTGATGATATGCTAATTATAAGAGGCGTAAATGTTTTTCCATCCCAAATAGAAACAGTTTTAACGAAAATTCCAGAAGTATCTCCACATTACCAACTTGTTGTATCAAGAGAAAAATATCTTGATAAACTTGAAGTAAGGGTTGAAGTTACAGAAAAAGCATTTTCAGATGAAGTAAAAAAACTTGAAGAATTGCAGAGGAAGATAGAGAAAGAGATTGAAGGAGTTATTGGAATTTCTATTTCTGTTAAACTTGTTGAACCGAAAAGTATTGAAAGGAGTATTGGAAAAGCAAAAAGAGTTATTGATTTAAGAAAAGAATTTAAGGAGGATAAATAAATGTCAATAAAACAACTTTCTATATTTTTAGAAAACCGTCTTGGAAGATTAAATGATGTAATTTCAACTTTGGGAAAAAATAAGATAAATATAAGAGCTTTATCTCTTGCAGATAAAGCAGATTACGGAATTTTGAGATTGATTGTAAATGATAGAAAAAAAGCATTAAAAGTTCTGAAAGATAATAATTTTTCTGTCAATGAAACTAATGTTATTGCTGTTGAAGTAGAAGATAAACCTGGTGGCCTTGCAAAAATTCTTGGGTATCTTGTAGAAGGTGGAATAAGTGTTGAATATATTTATGCTTTTGTTGAGAAAGTAGATAAAAAAGCGATTGTTGTTTTTAAGCCAGATGATATTAAAAAGGCAGAAAAAATTCTGAAAAAATATAAGTTTAAATTGTTAAATGAAAGTGAAATAAAAAAACTTTAATCTATTAAGAAGGAGAAAGAGGTATGTTTTCGCTTCCATTTTTAACTTTTTTTTGCTTTTTTGTAATTTGTCCTTTATTTGTAATTTTCTTACTTTTTATCTGGACTTTAAAATTTAAATAATAGGAGGATAAATGGGGCAAATTTTTATAATTATTGTTTATCTTGCATTTATGCTTTATATAGGTGCAATTGCAAGTAGAAAGATAAAAAATACATCTGATTATATTGTTGCTGGAAAAACACTTGGTTTCTGGCTTTTTGTTTTACTTATTCTTGGTTCTACAACAAGTGGAATGACAATTCTTGGAGTTGCAGGTTTAGGATTTGTTGCTGGTTGGCCAAGTTTTTGGGAGCAAATTTTTGTTCCTTTAGCATGTGCAATCGCTATAACAATTTATGGTTATAAAATTTATATTGTATGCAAAAAAAAGGGATTTTTAACTTTGCAGGACTATCTATCTTATAGATTTGAAAGTGAATCTGTCGTTAGATTTATTTCTTCTTTTGTTGTTCTTGTAACTTCTTTAATTTATCTTGTTGGTCAATATACTGCTATATCAATTGTTTTAAAATGGGCTCTTGGTATAAGTCAAATTCAGGCATTAGCCATAGGAACAATTATAGTTTTAGTTTACGTTCTTCTTGGAGGTCTCTATGCTGTTTCTTGGACTACACTTTTTCAGGGAATAATAATAATTTTAGGTGTTTTAATAACTTGTCCTTTCATAATAAAAAATACTGGTGGCCTTTCTTATATAAATCAAACATTGATGAAAATTGACCCTAATTATCTAAAAATTGCTTATCCTCAGATTCATCCTCCTTATGCTCCATATGCTTTCTGTACACCATTATATATAATTTCATTTTTTTTCTTACTGGCTTTTGGACTTGCTTCTGGTCCTCATATAATAAATAATGTGATTGCAGTAAAAGATAAAAAATATTTTAAGTGGTCAGCGCTTTTAGTATTTTTAATCTATTTAATAATTATGTTTTTTGTCAAAATAACTGGTATGGCTGCTAAAACACTTGCCTTTGATGGAAAGATTGTAATTTCCAAGCCGGACGACGCATTTCTTGCAAGTATTAATTATGTTTTTGGAAATAGATTTTTAGGTTTTTTTGCTGTAATTATTCTTGCAGCAGTTATGTCAACGACTGACCGACTTTTACTTGTAATTGGAAGCACTTGTGGATGGGATTTTTACAAGAAAATTTTAAATAATAAAGCAGATGATAGAAAAGTAACAACAATAAGTAGAATATTTATTACAATTTTTGCTATAATCAGTTTTATTCTTGCTATAAAACCTCCTCAACTTCTTGCTTTTCTTATATGGACTGCAATAGTGTCATGCTTTCAACTTTTGTTCCATCAATTCTTTTTGGGCTTTACTGGAAAAGGGCAACAAAACATGGAGCAATATGTTCAATGATATCCGGTTTTATTTTCGCTTTTATTTTTGGATGGTATTATAAATTTAAAAAACCTCTTCCTTTTCATCCGAGTTTTTATTCCTTTTTGATTTCTGTTTTTGTTATGATTTTTGTTAGTTTGCTTACTAAAAAGACATCAGAGGAGATACTGAATGAAACAGAAACAGGACTTTTTATCAGATCTTGACTATTGGGAAAAGAATATAGAAGTAATTGACAAAGATGAGTTAGAACAGATCCAACTTGAAGGAATAATTTCTACATTTGAAAGATCTTTAAAAACTGAATTCTATGGTTCAAAATTTAAAAAATTTAAAAAAATAAAAAGTTTAGATGATTTTAAACTCCTTCCTTTCACAACAAAATTTGACCTTGTTGAAAATGATCTTTTTAGTTTTCTTGCCACTGATTTAGAAAATATTTTAAGAGTTCATAGTTCTTCTGGAACAACTGGAAGGTCAAAATATATTTTTTATACAAGAAAAGATATTGAAATATGGGCAAATATTGTAGCAAGATGTTTGTATATGATAGGAGTTAGAAAAGGAGATGTTTTTCAAAATATGATGTCTTATGGTCTTTTTACAGGCGGGCTTGGACTTCACTATGGAGCAGAAAAAATTGGAGCTCTCGTCATACCTTCTGGTACTGGAAATACAGAAAAACAGATAGAATTGATGAAGACACTTAAAACAACAGTTATTCATATTACACCCAGTTATTTACTTTATATTGCTCATTTTATTGAAGAAAAAGGGTTTTCTCCAAGAAGAGATTTCAATCTAAAAAAAGCAATTATTGGAGCAGAACCACACTCAGAAAACACAAGAAAAAAACTTGAAGATATTTTTTGTATAGATATTTTTAATTGTTATGGTCTTTCTGAAATGAATGGTCCTGGGGTTGCCTTTGAATGTCCTTTTAAAGATGGACTTCATTTATGGGAGGACCAGTATTTTATGGAAATTATAGACCCTAATTCTGGCGAAGTTTTAAGAGAAGGAGAAGAAGGGGAGCTTGTCCTTACAACATTAAAAAGGGAGGGTATGCCTTTAATAAGATACAGAACAGGTGATTTAACAAGGATTATAAAAGGAAGATGTAAATGTGGAAGAACTCATAGAAGAATTCAAAGGATTAAAGGTAGAGCAGATGATATGTTTATTGTTAAGGGTGTAAATATATTCCCTTCGCAAATTGAAGCAGTTGTTATGGAATTTCCAGAAGTTGATAAGAATTATCAGATAATTATTGATAGAAAAGAGGGGATGGATATTTTGACAGTTCAAATAGAGATAAAAAGGGACTTTTTTAGAGGCGAAATAAATGAACTGAGAAATTTACAGGAAAGGATAAAAGAACAATTGAAAGAAAAAATATTAGTGACTCCAATTATTGAATTTGTTGAACCTGGAACTTTACCGACAACAACAGGTAAAGCAAAAAGAGTGATTGATAAAAGGAGATTATGATGGGTAAACAAATATCAATATTTGTTGAAAACAAACCAGGAAAAATAAGCAAAATAACAGAAATTCTTGGAAAAGCAAAAATAAACCTAAAAGCAATGACTATAGCAGACAGTGGAAGTTTTGGGATAATCAAAATTATGACAGACGACAATCAGAAAGCATATGAAATTTTAAAGAATAATAATTTTCTTGTTTCTTTACAGGAAGTTGTAGTTGTTGAAATTCCTGATGAAGTTGGTTCTTTTCACAAAATTGCTAAGATTCTTGAAAAAAATAAAATTAACATAGAAGATGCTTATGGCTTTATAGTTACTGAAGGAGTAAAAGCGGTTTTGATTTTGAAAGTTAAAGATGTTAAAATGGTTGAAAAGATTTTAAAAGAAAAGAGTTATAAAATTATTGATTTTTAAAAAAGAAAGGAGGTTTTTATGAAAAAGTTTTTGTTTTTATTTGTTTTTTTAAGTTTTTTTATTTTTTGTGATGTTAAATTTGATCATGGTGTTGATTTAAGATTAAGGGAAGAATATCTTGGAAGTATTTTTGCTCCTGTTGGTAAAGATGATGATAACTTTTTCAGAGTTAAACTTTCTTTATGGGGAAAATGGAATTTTGAAAAAAATAATACAATTTTTATAAAATTTTCAGGAGAACCAAGATTTTATGTTGAAAAAGGTGGATTTCTTTCAAGAGGAAGAAGTAGAAGCGATGATGAATTTATTTTTGAAAATCTTTATTTTGAGTTCAAAAAACTTTTTGGTTCAAATTGGGATCTAAAAATTGGAAGACAGGACTTTATTATGCAATATGGTGAAGGTTTTGTAATTATGGAAGGAACACCTGGAGATGGTTCAAGAACATTTTATTTTGACGCTTTAAAAGCAACATATCATTTTAATGAAAAAAATTTAATTGATTTTGTTTTCTTTTCAAATCCCAGAGAAGATTATATGCCAATAATAAATAATCAACATAAAATTTTAAGAAATTCTGATGAAATTGGGGGTTTTATATATGGAAAATTAAATCCATTTGAGAATATTAAGTTAACACTTGAACCCTACTATATTTATAAACATCAAGAAGGTTATGGGTCAAATTCTGCACTTGGATTTAATACGATTGGAACAAGAAGTGTTTACAATTTTGATCCATGGAGATTGAGAGGAGAAATTGCTTATCAATGGGGAGAATATAAAGATGGAAGAGATAAACAAGGTGTTGGTGGCTATTTATTTTTAACAAGAAATTTTAAAGAAGTAAAATTTATGCCTTCAATTGATATTGGATATGCTTACCTTTCAGGAGATAATCCTGATACAACAGACAAAGATGAAGGATGGGACCCAGTTTTTGGAAGATGGCCATGGATAAGTGAATTACTGCTTTATTACTATTTTTATGACGGAGAGATAGCAAAATTTACAAATTATAATCTTTGGAGAGCATCTTTAAATTTATTATTATCAAAAAATACAACTTTATCTTTATCTTACAATTATTTTAGAGCAAACCAACGACCTGTTGGACCATTACTTGGAACAGGAAAGGAACGAGGTCATCTGCCAACAATGATATTAAGACATAAATTTACACCTAATATTTCAAGTCATCTCTGGGTTGAATATTTTATTCCTGGCAATTATTATCCAGATACTCATAAAAATTCAATATTTTTTAGATGGGAAGTGGCATTTAAATTTTAAATTTATTACTTGTAGGTTTTTTTATAGTGGGTAAGAAATTGTTTGTTTTCTTTTATCTTTTGCCACCAATTTTTATTTTCAATGTACCATTTTATAGTTAATTTAAGACCTGTTTCAAAATCAGTTTCAGATTTCCATCCAAGTTTTTTAATCTTTTCACAACTTATACTGTATCTTCTATCATGACCTGGTCTATCTTTAACAAATTCTATCAAATCTTCACTTTTATTGAGGGATTTAAGAATTTTCTTAGCAACTTCAATATTTGTTATACAAAATTCTGATGAGACATTATAAATTTCTCCTTCTTTCCCTTTATGCAAAACAAGGTCTATTGCCTTACAATTATCTAAAACATAAATCCACTCTCTCATATAAAGTCCATCTCCATAAATTGGTAGTTTTTTATTTTCTATTGTATTTGTTATCATTAAAGGTATAAATTTTTCAGGATATTGATTTGGTCCATAATTATTGCAACTTCTTATAATATTGACAGATAATTTATATGTTTTAAAATAAGAAAGAGTAAGTAAATCTGCACTACCTTTGCTTGCTGAATATGGATTTGATGGATTTAGTGGAGAACTTTCATCAAAACTCCCTTTTTCAATACTACCATAAACTTCGTCAGTACTAATTTGAATGAATCTTAAATTTTTCTTCTTTGAAATTTCAAGTAAATTAAAAGTTCCGAATATATCTGTTTTTAAGAATATTTCTGGACCATAAATTGCCCTATCAACATGACTTTCTGCTGCAAAATTTATAATAACTTCATAATTTTCAATATATTCAATTAAATCAGGACTACATATGTCCTTTTTTAAAAATCTGTAATTTGGGTTTTTTTCAACTTCTTTTAGATTTTCAAGGTTTCCTGCATATGTAAGTTTATCAACATTCAAAATTTTGTAATTTGGGTATTTATTGAGAATATATTTTATAAAATTTGAACCAATAAAACCAGCACCACCCGTCACAACTATTTTCATTTTTTTCTTTCTTTTTCTGCCACAAGTATGTTTGCCTTTAAAAGTGAGTCAAAAGTTCCTGCATCGGTCCACCATCCATCAAGAATTCCATATGTAAGGCAACCCATTTCAATGTATCTATTGTTTACATCTGTTATTTCAAGTTCTCCTCTTTCTGATGGTTTTAAAGTCCTTATTATATCAAAAACCTGATAATCATACATATAAATGCCTGTAACTGCATAATTAGAAGGTGGTACTTTTGGTTTTTCAATTATTTTTATTATTTTTCCATCTTCTATTACAGGCACTCCAAATCTTTCAGGGTTTTCAACTTCCTTTAATAGAATCCTTGCTCCTTTTTCTTGTCTTTCAAAAATTTCAACCTCTTTTCTTATACTTTTTTCAATTATATTATCTCCAAGAATAACAACCATCTTTTCTTTTTCACAAAAATGTTCGGCAAGAGATAACGCATCAGCAATCCCTCTTTCTCCTTCTTGGTAAACAAAACTTAGATGAGAAAGACCAAATTCTTTACCATTTCCAAGTAATTTTAAAAAATCGCCTGCTGAATTTCCACCAGTAACAATCAATATATCTTTAATCCCAGCATCAACAAGTGTTTGGATTGGATAATAAATCATTGGTTTATTATAAACAGGGAGAAGATGCTTATTTGTTACTTTAGTCAATGGATATAATCTTGTTCCAAGTCCGCCAGCAAGAACTATTCCCTTCAATAATTCCTCCTTTTCCAATTATAAGGTATTTCGGGTGTATCAAAAGGTAATCTTAATTCGTCAGGACTATCATAGTTATAAACATTTGTAGGTATATTCAGTACAATACATTCTTCTTCGCTTATACATTTAAATCCATGCCAGATAAGTCGAGGAATATGTATTAATAAAGGATTATAGATACCTACAAAAAATTCATTGATTTTTTTATATGTAGGACTTCCTTCTCTTAAATCACAAAGAACTATTTTTGCCATACCCTTTATTACAGTTAAATTATCATCCTGAAACTTGTGAGAATGCCATGCTTTAACAACTCCTGGGTATGCAGTAGTTATATATACCTGACCAAATTTTTCAAATATCTCATCATCATTTCTTAAAATTTCCATCAAGTATCCTCTCTCATCAGGTATAATTTTTAAAGATTTTATTTTAACCCCTTCTATCAATTCCATGTTTTAATTTTACCATTTCATTTTTTTTCCATATAATCTTTCGTAAATTTCTTTTTCAATTTCTATTTCTCCAAGGATTGAGGGAAATGGTTGGTTTTCCTGTAAATTTCTATCTTTTGGATCTGGAGACCAGTTATCATTTTCATATTTCTTTCTTATATCTTCTTTTCTAAAATCAGGGATTTCTAAAGACATATTTCCTAAAAGGGCACTTTTATATCCAATAATTCCAGGTAATGTCATATCCATCGCCTTGTAAACATCTATTTTCGGGATTTGTTTTTTTCTTATACTTTTAACAAAATCATAAAGGACAAAAAAATCAGCCCCTCCATGACCAGTTTTACTTGCTTTTTTAATTTTGTATTCTGGTTTATAACTTTTTAGTTTTGGTTTTTCAAATAATTTTTGGAAATGGACATTTAAAATATTTGTATTTTCCCATCTTTTATTCTCCATCATACCATCTGTTCCATAAATACGAAACCATAAAGAATCATGTGGCCCAACGCTCCATGGAATAATTCTTAAAATTGCATCATTCTCTAATTTTATTATTAAAATTCCCCAGTCATCTCCTTTTCTTCCAAATTTTCTACTTAAGATATTTGGAACAACAAAACCACTTACACTTATAGGTCTTAAATCTGTTATTGTTATGAATGGACCAAGTGAATGGGTGCAATAATAAGTTGATGGAATCCAGTTTCTCCAGTGATTGGGCGATGTTGTTAATTTATCCCAAATCTGTGAACAATCATGTATATATTCTCCTTCCCCATACCTTATTTCGCCAATTTTCCCTTTTTTATAAATTTTTTCCATTTCCTGTATATAGTCAATATAACAATAATTTTCTCCAAACATATAAAAAATATCATTTTTTTGTGCTTTCTCAACTTCTCTACAAAGTTGAACTCCTTCCGCAAGTGTTTTACACGCAATTACTTCTGAAAGAACATGTTTTCCTGCTTGTAATCCTTTAATCACATAAGGAACATGTTCTGTACAGTAATTTGCAACTATTAGAATATCAAAATCATTCTCAATAAATTTATTAAAATCATTATAAGTATGAATTTTTTCGTCTTTTAAATTTTTTAATTTCCTCTCATCAAAATCACATATCCCAAAAACTTCTATGTTCGGAATTAAAGAAACAACATTTTTATATGAAAGACCTCTTCCTGCACCTAATATACCAATTTTGAGTTTTTTTCTCATGTGTTTTTTCTCAATTTTATATTAAAAAAATTAACAGAATTTTCAAAAATTATTTTTTCAATTTTTTCTTTTTCCTCTTTTATTTTTTTTATCTCTTCAACTATATATTTTACCATAAATGGTTCATTTCTTTTTCCCCTATATGGATAAGGTGCTAAAAAAGGAGCATCTGTTTCAACCATAACTTTTTCAATAGGATAAAATTTTGCTACATCTTTTACATTTTTTGCGTTTTTAAAAGTTAAAATTCCTGTAAATGAAACATAGAAATTTTTTTTTATACAATATTGAGCAAAATCTAAATCACCTCCAAAACAATGAAAAACAACTTTCTCCGGCAATTTAAACTTTTCAATTATCTCAATCATCTCATTTTTACTTTCTCTTTGATGAATTACTAAAGGTAGATTATATTTTCCTGCGATTTCAATCTGACCTATAAAAAAATCTTTTTGTTTATCTTTATTTTCTTTTGAATAATAAAAGTCAAGCCCCGTTTCTCCAATTGCAACAACTTTTTCGTTTTTTACAAGTTTTTCAATTTCTTTTAAATCTTCTAACTTATATTCAGATATATCAAGGGGATGAATACCAATTGAAGCAAATAAAAAATCA
Organism: Candidatus Ratteibacteria bacterium; assembly: GCA_046296715.1. Classification (GTDB taxonomy): domain Bacteria; phylum Ratteibacteria; class UBA8468; order B48-G9; family JAFGKM01; genus JAMWDI01. The sequence goes on along the minus strand of JBKBIN010000013.1, from coordinate 2,033 downwards.
TGTTTTTCAGAAATTTCTATAACTTTTTTACAACTTTCAAGATTTGTCCCAATATTTATAATATATTCAACTCCTTGTTCTTTTGCCCTTTCTATAACTTCTTCTCTATCACTATTAAATTGTTCAAAATCAAGATGGCAATGTGTATCAAAATATTTCATCTGTTCTTTGTTACCTAATTGCCCAAATATTTTATTATTTTTAATGAAAAATCAACTGCTTTTGGAGAATGAGTTATTGAGCCAATTGAAATTCTGTCTATATCAATTTTTTTAAATTTTTTTATCTTTTTTAAATCAATATTCCCACTAACTTCAATTTCACAATCTCTTTTTCCTTTTTTGAATTCACAAAATTTTTTAATATCAGTTAATTTTGCATTATCAAACATAATTATATCAACACCTTGTTGGTATGCAGAAATCGCTTCTTTAAAATTTTCAACTTCTATCTCAATTTTAAATTTTCCTCTTGTATATTTTTTTGCTTTTTCTATTGCAAATTTTATTGCTGAAATTTTGTTTATATTTTCTTTTTCACTTATTGCTTTTATATGATTATCCTTAATTAAAACCATATCAAAAAGTCCAAATCTATGGTTTTCCCCTCCACCAACTTTTACAGCATATTTTTCAAGAACTCTTAAATTCGGAGTTGTTTTTCTTGTATCATATATTTTAATTTTCCCTGCTTCTTTAACTAATTTTCTTGTTTCAGTTGCTATGCCTGATAGTTTCTGCAGGAAATTCAATGCTGTTCTTTCACCTTTCAGTAATTCTTTTACAGGACCTTCAATCTCACCAATTATAGTTTTTTTCTTTACAAAATCACCATCTTTATACTTAAAATCAAATTTAAATAAAGGGGAGAGTAAAAGAAATGTTCTTTTAAAAATCTCAAGTCCACATATTACACCGCCACTTTTACAAACCAATATAGAACAAACAAAAAAATTATCAGAAAAAATTCCATCTGTTGTTATATCTCCATTTTGTATATCTTCTTCTAATGCACCTTTTATTATTTTATCTATCAGATTCCAATCCATTTTAAAGAGAAATTAAATCACTTTTTTTAAATATTGACTCAAGTTTGTACCCTTTTTTTTCAATTTCTTGTTTTGCTCCTTCTTCTCGGTCAACAATACATATAACCTTCTTTATTTTACAATTATAACTTTCAACAACCTCAATTGCTTTTAAAATTGATGAGCCAGTTGTGGCAACATCATCAACTATTACAACATTAGAGTTTTCCTTTAAATTTCCTTCAATAATTTTTTCCATTCCATGCTCTTTTTTAACATTCCTTACAATAAAACCATTTATAGGTTTTTTCTCTATATAACTAATTAAACACACACCACTTACAATTGGATCTGCTCCAAGTGTAAGTCCACCAATTGCATCTATATTTTCATTCTTTATCATTTCAAAAATTATTTTACTGACAAGATAAAGTCCTTCAGGAGATAAAGTTATAACTCTACAATCAATATAAAAATTACTCCTTTTTCCACTTGATAAAACTACTTCTTTAAAAACTACTGCTCTTTCATGTAAAATTCTTTTTAATCTTTCCTTAATTTTTTCCATCTTTACTAAATTTTACCATAAAATAAAAAACCCCGGCCACCAAAAAAGATAGCCGGGGTTTAAATTCTGTATCACCTTAGAAAGCAACTTTGGTATATCCAAGAATTTGCCAAGCCTTTATATCATAATCTCCGCCAAAAACTTTACCGCCAATTAATCCAAATGTCAAATCTTCAGTATGTTTATATTCAATCCCAAGATTGACATCATATCCTAATGTATTTCCAGATCCTCCAAGTTCATCAACCCAGTATGTATCAAGAGAAACAGACCATTTTTCTGCAGGTGAAATACCCATTCCAAGATTGATTGAGTGACGGTTAGCAAGTGAGGGTGCAGTAAAATTTGCCAAAGCATAAGCATAGAATAATGGACCAATCTTTGAAGCAATGTTTGAAGGATAAATATCAGTCCATTCTTCATTAAATCTTGCATAGT
>JBKBIN010000012.1:0-36140 GCA_046296715.1 Candidatus Ratteibacteria bacterium | reverse complement strand
TTTTGGTCTTTCCTCTTATGGATATGACTTTACTCTATCGGACTATTTTTTAATATTTAAAGGGAAATATTCGTCACCAAAGAAAATAAGTGAAGAAGATTTTGAGAAATTTAAAGGTAAAATTTGCAAAATACCTCCAAATAGTTTTATTCTTGGAAGAAGTGTTGAGTATTTCAGAATCCCAAGAGATGTAATTGGAATATGTTTTGGGAAATCAACTTATGCAAGATGTGGAATAGTTATAAATGTTACACCTTTAGAACCAGAATGGGAAGGATATATAACAATACAAATAGCAAATTTAACATCTGTTGAAGCAGAAGTTTATGCTTATGAAGGAATAGGACAAGTAATTTTTTTAAGTTCTGATGAAGTTTGTGAAAGGTCATATAAAGACCTATTAGGAAAATATGATAAGGCAAAAGATATAGAAATTCCAAAGATTATTTAATTTCTTAGATTATGTTATAATATTTTTATGGAAAGAACGATTTTTTTTATTATGGGTGTAAAGATAAGTTTGAAAAACAGCAATATTAATTTGGAAAAAGTTGATGCTATAGTTAATATGCTTTCAAAATCTGAGTTTGTAGAGAATATAAAGGTTGGAGAGAGTATATGCTTGTTGTCAGAAAATCTATCTTCAAAATACACAATTTACACTAAAATAGATGAAAATTATGAAACTATAAAAAAATGTATGGAAAATTGTTTTAAAATATCTGAACAACTTAAAATTAAATCTCTTACTTTTTCTACCTCATTTTGTAAACTTGAAGAATTTGAGAGCCAAAAAGTAGCAGAAATTATGATTGAAGAAACACTAAAATATCTTTCTAATAAATTTCAAATTGAAGAAATTAATTTTGTTATTGAAAAGGAAGAAGATTACAGAGATTTTTTATCAGTTTTTGAAAAATATTTAAGAAACTTGACAAAAAAAACATATAAAAATCCAATCCCGACAGTTGATATAATAATTGAGTATAATGATGGAATTGTTCTTATAGAGAGAAAAAATTATCCATTTGGTTGGGCTATTCCTGGTGGTTTTGTTGAATATGGAGAAAGTTGTGAACAGACAGCGATAAGAGAAGCAAAAGAAGAAACAGGACTTGATATTTATGATTTGAAACAACTTAAAACATATTCAAAACCAGGTAGAGATCCAAGATTTCACACAATATCAACAGTCTTTATAGCAAAAGGGAAAGGAATATTAAAAAGTGGAGATGATGCAAAAAATGCTTCTGTCTTCAATAATAAAAATTTACCAGAAAATATTGCATTTGATCATAAAGAAATACTGACAGAGTATTACAAAATTAAGTTAGGAAGTTAAGAAGTTTATAACTTATGAACTTGTAAAGGTTGAAAAATGGCTAAAGTAATATTAAGTGGAATAAGACCAACAGGTCCACTACATATAGGTCATTTGTTTGGTGCACTTAAAAACTGGAAAAAATTACAAGATGAAGGTTATAAGTGCTTTTATATGATTGCTGATTATCATGCTTTAAGTACTGAATATGCAAATATAGAAAATATAAAAAATTATGTTGAAGAAGTAGCAATAGATTTTATATGTTCAGGGCTTGATCCAGAAAAATCAACAATATTTATACAATCTCTTGTTCCAGAACATACAGAATTGCATTTAGTTTTCTCTATGATTATTCCTGTTCCATATCTTGAAAGAAACCCAGTTTATAAAGAGCAGAAAGAAGTTATGAAGGATAAGGACTTAAATACTTATGGTTTTTTAGGTTATCCTGTTCTTCAAGCAGCAGATATTTTGATTTATAAAGCAGAGTTTGTTCCAATAGGAATGGATCAGATGCCTCATCTTGAATTGACAAGAGAAATAGCAAGAAGGTTTAATAGTTTATATGGAGAAATATTCCCTGAACCTCAAGCAATTCTAACAGAGACTCCAAAAATACCTGGAACAGATGGAAGGAAAATGAGCAAATCATACAATAATGCAATTTATTTAAAAGACAGTCCTGAAGATATAAAGGAAAAAGTGAGTAAAATGTTTACTGATCCTAAGAGAATATTCAGAAAAGATCCCGGTCATCCAGAGACCTGTCCTGTTTTTTCATATCATAAAATTTTTAATGAAAAGAAGGTAGAAGAGATAGAAATTGATTGTAAAGGCGCAAAGATAGGATGTACTGATTGTAAAAAAGAACTTGGAGAAAAAGTTGTTGAATATCTTGCTGAAATAAGAGAAAAAAGAAAGAAATTTGAGAAAAATAGAAAAGATATAATGGAAATACTTATTGAAGGAAGTAAAAAAGCAAGACAAACAGCGATTAAAACGATTAATGAGGTAAAAGAGAAGATAGGATTTAACTATGGCAAATAAAATTGACAAACTTGTAAGAAAAGAGATAAAAGAGATTGCACCTTATGTTCCCGGAAAGCCAATTGATGATATAAAAAGGGTCTATAATCTTGAAAGAATTATAAAACTTGCATCAAATGAAAATCCACTTGGTTGTTCTCCAAAAGTAAAAGAGGTATTAAAGAAAAATCTTGATGATATTAATAGGTATCCCGATGGTTCGGGTTATTATTTGAAAAAAGAATTATCAAATTTTCTTGGTATACCTGAAAATGAAATAATTCTTGGCAGTGGTTCAAGTGAAGTAATTTCCCTTGTAATAGAAACTTTTGTGAATCCAGGAGAAGAAGTTATTTACCCTTTTCCTTCTTTTATCATTTACAGAATATTAGTTTTAAAAGTGGGAGGAGTTCCTGTTGAAATTCCTCTTGAAAGTGACTTTTCATATAATCTTGATAAATTTTTTGAGAGAATTACAGAAAAAACAAAAGTGGTAATTTTATGTAATCCAAATAATCCAACAGGAACAATTGTATATAAAGACCAACTTGAAAGATTTTTGAGTAAAATACCTGATAATATCATTGTAATTTCGGATGAAGCATACTTTGAATATGTTGAAGATAAAAATTTTGGGACCTGTTTTCCCTATTACAAAGATAAAAATATAGTTCTTACAAGAAGTTTTTCAAAAATTTACGGTCTTGCATCTTTAAGGATTGGTTATGGTATAGGGAAAAGTGAAATTCTGAATTATATGGAAAGAATAAGGCCTCCTTTTAATACTACAGGACTTGCTCAAATTGCTGCGATAACTGCTTTGAAGGACCAGGATTTTGTCAAAAAGTCAATTGAGGTAAATAAAGAAGGTAAAAGGTTTTTATATGAAAATTTAGAAAAATTAGGAATTGAATATATTTCAACAGAAGCAAATTTTATCCTCTGCAAATTTAAAAAAGATGCAACAGAAATAATAAAAGAACTTGAAAAAAAGGGGATTATAATAAGAGGAATGAAAAGTTTTAATTTAAGCAATCAATATGTGCGGATAACAATCGGAACTGAACAGGAAAACAAATTTTTAATTAAAGAACTTTCCGAATTACTCAAGTATTCCCCAAATTACACCTCGTAGGTGTTAGCGGAAGATTATTGACAAAATTTGAAATTTGGATTTAAATATTTGCATATGAAAAAAAATTATCTTGCGATTGATCTTGGAGCAGAAAGTGGAAGAGGAATAATTGGAAATTTTGATGGAAATAAACTTACAATAGAAGAAATATATAGATTTCCAACTTACAATACAATAATTTTTAATCATAGATTCTGGAATTTATTGTCTTTATTTGAAGAAGTTAAAAAAATTATATCAATTGCAAAAAATTATGGAGAGATTGCAGGAATTGGAATAACGACATGGGGAGTTGATTGTGGTTTTATTGGAAATAATAATTTAATTCTTTCAAATCCTTTCCATTACAGAGATGAAAGAACAAATGGAATAATGGAAGAGGTTTTTCAATTAGTTCCGAGAGAAAGAATTTTTAAGGAAACTGGTATTCAATTTATGCCTCTTAATACTCTATTTCAATTATATGCAACAAAAAAAGAATTCCCTTATTTAATTGATAATTGTAAAACATTGCTTTTTATGCCAGATTTATTTAACTTTTTATTAACTGGAGAAAAGTTCTGTGAATATACAATTACAACAACCTCACAAATGTATAATTCTTTAGCAACTGGTCAGAATAAGGCGCCAAGGGGAAACTGGTGTTTTGGAATACTTGAACAACTTGGTATAAAAACAGATTTTCTTACCCAGGTTATTTCTCCTGGAACTTTAATTAGCAATATTACTAAAAACCTACAGGAAGAAATAGGTGTTGGACAAATACCTGTTTTTGCTGTATGTTGTCATGATACTGCTTCTGCTGTAGTTGGAACACCTGGTAAAGACGAAGAAAGATGGGCTTATCTTTCTTCTGGTACTTGGTCACTTCTTGGAGTTGAAATTACAGACCCAATAATAAATGATAAAGTTCTTGAATATAATTTTACTAATGAGGGTGGTTTTGGCGGTTCAATAAGATTTTTGAAGAATATAATGGGATTATGGATATTACAGGAATGTAAAAAAGAATGGGATAAAGCAGGAAAGATATACAAATATGAAGAACTTGTTGAAATTTCTAAAAATGCTACTTCCTTTTATGCTTTTATAGATGTTAATAGTGCAGATTTTCTATATCCAGGGAATATGGTAGAAAAAATAAAAGAGTACTGTAAAAAGACAGGGCAAAGAATTCCAGAAGATATTCCTCAAATAACAAGAGTAATTCTTGAAAGTTTGGCAATGGAATATAGATATGTTTTAGAAAAACTTGAAGAGATTATAGGATATCCTATTGAAACATTACATATAGTTGGAGGAGGTAGTAAAAATTCACTTCTTTCTCAATTTGCCTCTTCTGCAACAAAAAAGATTGTTATAACAGGGCCTTCAGAAGCAACAAGTATAGGAAATATATTAATTCAAATTCTTGCAAAAAGAGAACTAAAAGATATAACCCAGATTAGAGAGGTTATAAGAAATTCTTTCCCTTTAATTGTTTATAGACCAGAAAATAGTGAATTGTGGGATGAGAATTATGAAAAGTATTTGAAATTGAAAGAATTTCATTATGGATTGTAATTTTTTAAATAGTTCTTTAAAAAATTATTTTGATATTTTATCAGCAAAGTCACCAGTTCCAGGTGGTGGTAGTGCAGTTGCCTGTCTTTCTTCACTTTCAAGTTCTCTAATCAATATGGTTTTAAATTATACTATTGGCAAAAAGGGATACGAAGAGTTTCAAGAAGAACTGAAGAAAATCAAAGAAAGGAATGAAGAAATTTTAATTGATTGCACAAATTTTATTGAAGAGGATAGCAGGATATATAAAAAGATTGATGAGGCAATTAAAGAGAAAAAGGATACAGAAGAATACTTAAAAATTTCAGCGAATTTACATCTTAAAATATGTAATTATATGTTTGAAATAGTTAATTTTTGCGATATACTTGTTGAAAAAGGAAATAAAAATTTGATTTCTGACATAGGAATTGCTAATATTTTTGCAGTAGGTGCTTTTTTAGGTGGGAAAATGAATATATTGATAAATTTGAAATTTCTTAAAGATTCAGAATTTAAAAGAATAGTTAAACAAAAAATAGAAGAGTTAGAAAAGCAAATGAAAAATAAAAGCAAGTTAATAAATAAAAGAGTTATTGAAAAAATGGAGGTATAAATGGGAAATTTGATTGATGGAAAACTTATTGCAGAAAAAATAAAAGAGGATTTAAAAAAAGAAATTGAAAAATTAAAGATAAGTGGAATAATTCCAAAACTTGTTGCAGTTTCTGTTGGAGAAAATCCAGCAAGTATGGTTTACATGAATCAGCAGAAAAAAAATTGTGAGAAAATAGGTATTAATTATGAGATATTAAGTTTACCTGAAAGCATTGATGAATCTGGAATTATTGAAAATATAGAGATGTTAAATAAAAACAATGAAGTTTCAGGAATAATTTTACAATTGCCTTTACCAAAAGGAGTTGACACAAGGAAAGTTCAATCAAAAATTTCGGCAGAAAAGGATGTTGAAGGAGTTAATCCAACTAATATGGGATGGATTGTTTATGGAAGGCCATATGTTGGTCCATGTACTGCACTTGCTGTTAAAGAAATAATAGATTATCTTGGAATTGATTTATATGGGAAAGAAGTTGTTATGGTTGGTCATTCTGATATAGTTGGAAAACCAGTTGCTTTACTTTTAGTTGATAAATTTGCAACAACAACGATTTGTCATATAGGGACTTCTGATGCAGGAAAATTAGAAGAGCATGTAAAAAGAGCAGAAATATTAATAGTCGCAGTTGGAAAAGCAAATTTGATACCTGGAGATTGGATTAAAGATGGTGCAATAGTTATAGATGTGGGGATAAATAGGGTAGGGGATAAAATAGTAGGAGATGTTGAATTTGAAAAAGCAAAAGAAAAAGCAAGTTGGATTACACCTGTTCCTGGTGGAGTTGGTCCAATTACTACAGCAATATTATTGAGGAATACAATTTTACTTACAAAATTGCAAAAGGGAGTATAAAAATGGAAACTATAAAAGTTGTATGGCTTCAATCTGGTAGTTGTACTGGATGTACTATATCTGTTTTAAATTCATCTTCTCTTAAAATAAAAAACTTACTTCTTGATGAGATTGTTCCAGGGAAAGTATTATCTTTGGTTTTTCAGTCAACAATAATGGCAGAAAGTGGAGAAAAAGTTATAGAAGTTTTGAAAGAAGAAAGTTTCAAAAAGGATTTTTTTCTTGTTGTTGAAGGTGTTATTCCAACAAAAGATAATGGTATTTATGGAAGGATAGGAGAAAAAACATTTTTAGAGATTTTATGGGATTTGATGGAAAACTGTAAAGGGATTATATGTATTGGAAGTTGTTCTTGTTTTGGTGGAATTCCCATGGGATCGCCAAATCCTACTGGTTGTAAGCCAGTAAAAGAAATTATGGAAGAAAGGAATATCAAAAAATTGTTAATAAATATCCCAGGATGTCCACCTCATCCAGATTGGTTTTTGGGGACTATAACAAAAATTATAATTGGACAGAAATTAGAACTTGACGAATTAAATAGACCCTTAGATTTTTATTCCAAATTGATTCATGAGAATTGTCCAAGAAGACCTTATTTTGATAAAGGTTCATTTGCAAAAAGTTTTTCAGAAGAAGGTTGTTTATATTTACTTGGTTGCAAAGGTCCTTTTACTTATGCTGATTGTCCCATAAGAGAATGGAATGGTGGAACAAACTGGTGTATAAAAAATAATTCTCCTTGTTTTGGTTGCACAGAACCAGAATTTATAGATAAAAATAGCCCTTTATTTAAAAGAAAAGAAATTGAAAAAATTGGAGAGTAAAATGAGTAAAAAAATTATAATTGACCCGGTTACAAGAATTGAAGGACATTTAAAAGTAGAAGTTGAAATTGAAGATAAAAAAGTAATTGATGCAAAATGTAGTGGAATGCTTTATAGAGGAATTGAAAACATACTAATTGGTAGAGATCCAATTGATGCTGTTCAGATAACTCAAAGAATATGTGGAGTATGTCCAATTGCACATGCAACTGCATCAACTTATGCTGTTGAAGATGCTTTAGAAATTAAAGAAAAAATTCCAGAAAATGCCTATTATGTGAGGAATTTAATACATGCTTCAAATCACATTCATAATTCTATTTTACATTTTTATCATTTGTGTTTACTTGATTTTTTAGATTTAACTAAAGCAAAAAGAGGAGTAAGTAGTGAAATTGACCTTGTTTGTAAATTTTTTGAAAGAGATAATTATTATCCTTTCTCTTCAACAAATAAAGATTTGAGATTACCTGAAGATATAAATTTAAGGTGCCTTCATAACTATATAAAGGGACTTGAGATTAGAAGATATGCACATCAACTTTTAAGTATTTTTGGAGGTAAAATGCCACATCAATGTGGAATTGTTCCTGGTGGAGTTACTCAAAAAGTTGATATGGGAAAAATAGAAAATGCGATAGGTAAATTGAAGGACATAAAAGAATTTGTTGACCTTTATTATATGAGAGATTTAAAAGATCTAATTAATTACTATTATGACTATTTTGATATAGGCGCTTCATATGGAAATTATCTTGCATACGGAACATTTTATTTTAAAAAAGATGGTAATATAGAAAAATTTCAACCAGGCGGAGTAGTTTTAAATATGGAAAATATTGAAGAATTAGATGTTAGTGAAATAACAGAGCATATAGAAAATTCATGGTATAAAGGTGAAAAAGAAAATCCAGCAACAGATTTTCCACAGGTAGATGTAAATAAGAATGCATATTCTTGGATAAAAGGTCCAAGATATAAAGAAAAACCTTTTGAAGTTGGACCTGTTGCAAGGTTAATTGTAGCATATAAAAAGAATATAGAACCTTGGAAAACAGAGATTGATAAATTTATTTCAGATTTAAAAATAGATATATCAAAATTAAATTCTGTTCTTGGAAGATATATTGCAAGATTTATAGAAGCAAAAGTTTTAATAGAAGAAAGTTTAAAATGGTTATTAAGAATAAAGCCAGATGAAGAGTTCTTCATTAATTTTGAAATACATTCTGAATGTAAAGGAATTGGATTAAGCGAAGGTGCTCGTGGTGCTGTTGGTCATTGGGTAGAGATAAAAAACAAAAAAATTTCACATTATCAGGTTATCTCCCCTACAACATGGAATGCTTCTCCAAAAGATAAAAATGGGAATTATGGACCAATTGAAAAGGCACTCATAGGAACAACTATAAAAGACGAAGAAAACCCAATAGAAATTTTAAGGATAATTAGGTCTTTTGATCCATGCCTTGCGTGTGCAGTTCAGATTATAGATAGAAAAAAATTGAATAAAAAAGAATTTTTAATATGGGCATAAAATTGTTAGTTATTGGAATAGGAAACACTTTAAGAATGGACGATGGAATTGGGATATATCTTGTCAGAGAACTTAAAAATTATTATGATGAAAAAGAAGTAAAAATTTATGAAATAGGAACAGAGACATGGAGGATTTTGCCTATAGTTGAGGAAGAAAGATGTGAAAATTTGGTTATAGTTGATGCAATAAATTTTAATTTGATACCAGGTTTTGTTTATATAAGTAAAAATCCTAAAATTATAGATATTTGCACATTCTCTTCTCATGAAAAAAATTATTTAGATATTGAAATTTTAAGTTGTCTTGATTTTTTGAAAAATTTTTATATTTTTGGTATTGAGCCAGATAAAATTGATTGGAAAATTGGACTTTCTGAAACATTACTTGAAAAATTTGAGGAGATTTTAGATAAACTTATAAAATTTTGTGATTTAATCTTAAAAAAGGAGAATGAAGATGATTTACTCAGAATTGAAAAATTTTGAAGAAATCCTAAAGATTGCAAAAGAGGAAAATTTAATTTTACTTACTTGTAACGGATGTGCAGAGGTCTGTAAAGTAAGTGATGATAAAAGTGTTGGTGAAATTGAAGAAAAATTATTAGCAAACGGGAAAAAAATAAAAGAAAAAATTAAAGTTGATTTTTTGTGTAATAAGAATTTAATAGTAAGAAAAATGTCAAGATTTATAAGCGATTTTTCAGACAATTTTGGTATTTTAGTTTTTTCATGTGGAATAGGAGTTCAGTGTGTTTCAAAAATTATTGAAAAACCTGTCTATCCTGCAACAAATACTATATATCTTGGTGGATTTCAAGGACTTTGGCCTGGTGAAGAAAGATGTGCTGAATGTGGTATGTGTTTTCTTGGGATAACAGGTGGGATATGTCCTATAACTTTTTGTACTAAACAACTTGTTAATGGTCCATGTGGAGGAACTAATAATGGTAAATGTGAGATAGATTCAGAAAAGGATTGCGGATGGGCAATAATATATGAAAAACTAAAAAAAATTGGAAAACTTGAAATTTTAAAGGAATATCAAGAACCAAGAAATTATAAACTATATGAGCCAACCGGGAAAATAAGAAAAAAGGTATTTTATGATATAGATAAAAACGAGGAGTTATAAATGGAAATCTCAAATTTACAGAAAAAGTTGAAAGAAGGTAAATTTATTATTACTTCAGAAATAGGTCCTGGTAAAGGAACAAATCTTGAGTTTTTGAAAGAAGCAGAGGAGTTAAAAGATAAAGTTGATGCAATTAATGTTACTGATTTACAGAGTTCGGTTATGCGACTTGGATCACTTTGTGTTTGTCATTTACTTATTGATATTGGGATTGAACCAATTTTTCAAATAACTTGTAGGGATAGAAACCGACTTGCTTTACAATCAGACCTTTTAAGTGCTTATGTTTTAGGCATTAGAAATGTTTTATGTTTGACAGGAGACCATCCAATTTTAGGAGACCATCCTGAAGCAAAACCAGTATTTGACCTTGATTCTGTTTCTCTATTAAAAGTTGCTTCAATGTTAATGGAAGGGAAAGATATGAATGGGAATCAGCTTGATGGAAAACCTGAATTTTTCCTTGGTGCAGTTGTAAGTCCTGGATATGAACCACTTGAATTGCAAATTATTAAGATGGAGAAAAAGATTGAAGCAGGAGCAAAATTTTTTCAAACGCAGGCAATTTATGATTTAAAAAAATTTGAACAATTTATGAAAAAAGTTGAGAAATATAAAGTTCCAATTCTTGGTGGTATTGTTCTTTTAAAATCTGCTGGTATGGCAAAATATATGAATGAGAATGTTGCAGGAGTTAGTGTTCCTGATAGATATATTGAAATGTTAGCAAAAGCAAAAAAAGAAGAAAGAGTTAAGGTAAGTTTAAATATAGGAGCAGAACTGATTAAAGGTATGAAAGATATGTGTCAGGGTATACATATTATGCCACTTGGTTGGGACAAATATGTTCCTGAATTACTTTCTCTTTCTAATCTGATATAACTAAATTGATCAATTAAAATAATAGAATTTTCAAGATGTTGCATAGGATATGAAAAAGTATTAACTGTACTCAATCTGTACAATGTCTTGACAGTTTATAAAAAAGAGGGTATAATATTTAAATAAAAGGACAAAGGGGTCCTTTCTCTCGGAGAAAGAGAGAAAGGACCTTTTTTATTTTTAACAAAAAGGAGGGAAAAATGTCTTTTAGTAAGCCGAATGCGAGTCCTGCTACAAATACAAGAAATAGAGTTAATGCTTCGCCTTTTTCAGGAATTTGTGTTGTATGTTTAGATGGTTGTGTTGGTTTTTGTGAAGTTGCAAAATCTGCTATTAGAGGTAGGGAGATGATATATCCACAACCTTATGGAAGTATGGTTGCTGGTGCAGAAAAGGACTATCCAATAGATTTTTCTCATTTTAATATTCATGGAACATGTGTAGGTGCAGTTGGAGTTGATCCTGATCCTGATAAGGCAATTTTTCAGGCAGTGGATATATCAACTGAAATAGGAGGAGAAAATAAGATTAAGTTAGATTTTCCATTTTTTACTGGTGCTCTTGGTTCTACAGATGTTGCAAGAATTAATTGGGAAGGAGTAGCAGTTGGTGCTGCTATATGTGGAACTGTTGTAGTAGTTGGAGAAAATGTTTGCGGTATGGATCCCCAAGCAGAGTTTAAAAATGGTAAAGTAAAAAAATCTCCTGAAATGGAAAGAAGAGTTAACACTTATAAAAAATGGTATAATGGAAAGGGTGCAATAGTTGTTCAGATCAATGTAGAAGATAGTAGATTTGGTGTTCCCGAATATTTACTTGAGTTAGGCGTAGAAGCAATTGAAATTAAATGGGGTCAAGGTGCAAAAGACATAGGAGGAGAGGTAAAATTACCCTCATTAGAGAGAGCTTTAGAACTTAAGAAAAGAGGATATTATGTTTTCCCTGATCCTGAAGATCCAGTAGTACAAAAGGCCTATGAAGAAGGAGCAATTAAAGAATTTGAAAGACATTCACGTCTTGGTATGGTGGAGGAAGAGACATTTCTTAAAGAAGTTGAAAGATTGAGAAAGTTAGGATTTAAGTATATTACTTTAAAAACAGGAGCATATAGACCAAAAGATTTAGCACTTGCTGTAAGATGCGCTTCTTTAGGAAAAATAGATCTTTTGACAGTTGATGGTGCTGGTGGTGGAACAGGAATGAGCCCTTGGAGAATGATGAATGAATGGGGAATTCCTACTGTTGAATTAGAATGCCTTCTTTATGATATGTTAAAGAAAATAGACAAAAAAGGAAAATATATTCCACCTATAGCCATGGCTGGAGGCTTTGCACTGGAAGACCATATTTTTAAAGCTATTGCTCTTGCTGCTCCTTATGTTAAAGCAATATGTTTAGGAAGAGCCACTTTTTCTGCTGTAATGGCAGCAAAAACAATTGGAAATTTAATAAAAGAAGGAAAAATTCCAACTGAATATAAAAAGTATGGAGATACAATAGAGCAGATTTTTGTTTATGCTGAAATACTTAAGAAAAAATATGGAGAAGAATTTAAGAATATGCCAATAGGTGCAATAGGAATGTACAGTTACTATGATAGATTGGCAACTGGATTGAAACAACTTATGGCTGGAGCAAGGAAATTTTCACTTAAATACATTAGCAGAGACGATATTTTTGCATTGACAAAAACTGCTTCAGAAATATCAGGTATTCCATATGTCATGGATTGTGATAAAGAAGAAGTTGATAAAATTCTGAAATTTTGAAAAATAAAGATGAAGATACCCGGTAAAAGCAAGATGCTTTTGCCGGGTATTTTTTTTATTCTATTAAAGATGAGCAAAATTGTTTAAGAAAAACTTTTTATTAGAGAAAGAAGTTAGGAAGAATAAAAGAGCATTTTTTTGTAAAAAAATTTGGCAAAATTTAAAATATGTGTAAAATTAATATATAATTAAAAACTGCAAATAAATAAAATGCTAAAAGAAAATTGTGGCATTGTTGGAGTTTATAATGTAAAAGATTCTCCTAAAATTTTATATTTTTCTCTTTTTTCTCTTCAGCATAGAGGACAAGAAAGTTGTGGAATTATTTTTTCAGATTATAAAAATATCTATGTTCATAAAGGAATGGGACTGACAAATGATGTTTTTTCAAATTTTGATTTTGATAAATATAAAGGAAATTACGGATTTGGTATTGGTCATGTAAGATATTCAACCACAGGAAAGCCAGATATAAAAAATGTTCAACCTTTTATAGTTGAATATAAAGGAAAAACATATGCAATTGCACATAATGGGAATCTTGTGAATAGTTACTCTTTAAGAAAAAAACTTGAAGAACAAGGGACATTATTTCAAACAACTCTTGATACAGAAATAATAATGCATCTTATCTTTAAATCAAAAAAAGAAAATTTCATTGATAAACTAATAGATGCCTTAAATAAACTTAAGGGTGCTTATTCTTTAGTGATTTTTTCACCAGAAGGTATATATGCAATTAAAGATCCATATGGATTTAGACCTTTATGTCTTGGTAAACTTGAAAATGGTTATATTGTTGCTTCTGAAAGTTGCGCTTTTGATTTAGTTGGTGCTGAATATATAAGAGAAATTGAGGAAGGAGAAATACTTTATATTGGAAAGGAAGGGCTAAAAAGTTTCTATTTACCAAAAAACAAGATTTCAAGATGTATATTTGAGTTTATATATTTCGCAAGACCAGATAGTAAAATATTTGGAAAAAGTGTTTATAAAGTAAGGAAAATACTTGGTGAAAATTTAGGAAAAGAATTGCCATTTAAAGGAGATATTGTCATACCTGTTCCGGATTCAGGTAATATTGCTGCATTAGGTCTCTCCGAAAGTTTAAAAATTCCTTTTGAAATGGGTTTTATTAGAAATCATTATATTGGTAGAACATTTATTTTACCTTTTCAAATCTCAAGAGAAATCGGTGTAAAATTAAAACTAAATCCAATAAAAGAAATAATAAAAGGGAAAAGAGTAATTGTAGTTGAAGATTCAATAGTAAGGGGAACGACAAGTACTTTAAGGATTAAAGAATTAAGGATTGCAGGAGCAAAAAGTGTATATATGGCAGTTAGTTGTCCTCCTATAAAATATCCTTGTTTTTATGGGATTGACTTTCCTACAAAAGAAGAATTGATTGCATCAAATAAAGAAATAAGTGAGATAGAAAAAATTATAGGAGTTGATGGTTTATATTATCTTTCAATTCATGGAATGCTTTCTTCTATTGATTTGCCTGACGAAGAATTTTGCACAGCATGTTTTACAGGAAAATATTCTTTAGAAGTTAAAGATTTTAAAGGCAAGGAACAATTTGAAAGATGAAGGGATATCTTGTAATTGAAAACGGCATAATTTATAAAGGTAATGTATTTGGAGCAAAAGGAGAAAAATTTGGCGAACTTATCTTCAACACAAGTATGACAGGATATCAAGAAATAATTTATGACCCATCTTATAAAGGACAAATTGTTGTTATGACCTATCCTTTAATTGGAAATTATGGAGTAAATAGTCAAGACATTGAGTCATATAAAATTCATTTAGAAGGATTTGTTGTTAGAGAAAAGAGCAAATTTTTTTCAAACTGGCGAGCAGAAAAATCAATTGAAGAATTATTTGAAGAAAATAATATTATTGGGATTGAGGATGTTGATACAAGAAAAATAACAGAAATGATAAGGGATGAAGGATCAATGAAAGCAGGAATATTCACAGGAGAAAACGATTTGAAAGAAATGCTTAAAAAAGTTAGAAATTCTCCTTCAATTGTTGGAATTGATCTTGTAAAGGAAGTTATAAGAAACAAACCTTATTGGTGGAAAAAAGAAGGGAAATATAAAGTTATTGTTATTGATTGCGGCGTTAAATATAATATTTTGAGGTTACTTTCAAGATTTAATTTGAAAATTGTAGTTTATCCTGCAAATATATCTTACAAAGAAATTGAAAAGGAAAAACCTGATGGTATTTTGATTTCAAATGGACCAGGAGATCCTGAACCGTTGGATTATATTGTAAAAAATATCTCAAATCTTGTTGAAAAATATCCAATTTTTGGAATATGTTTAGGACATCAAATTTTAGGCCAAGTTTTTGGAGGCAAAACATATAAACTTAAATTTGGGCATCATGGTGCAAATCATCCTGTAAAAGATTTAAAAACAAATAAAATTTATATAACAGTACAAAACCATGGTTTCTGTGTAGATATAAATACTATTAAGGATCCTATGGTTGAAATAACTCACATAAATTTAAATGATCAAACACTTGAAGGTATAGAACATAAAAAATTACCTGTATTTTCTGTTCAATTTCATCCTGAAAATGCACCTGGTCCAAGAGATGCTGAATATTTATTTGAAAAATTTTATAGATATATAGAAAAAAATGCCAAAGAGAACTGATTTAAAAAAAATAATGATAATTGGTTCTGGACCAATTGTAATAGGCCAAGCATGTGAGTTTGATTATTCAGGTTCACAGGCCTGTAAAGCATTAAAAGAAGAAGGTTTTAAAGTAGTATTAGTAAATAGTAATCCTGCTACAATTATGACAGATCCAGATATGGCTGATAGTGTCTATATTGAACCTTTAGTTCCTGAAATAGTTGCCAAAATTATTGAAAAAGAAAGACCTGACGCTTTACTGCCAACCTTGGGAGGACAGACTGCATTAAATATAGCAACATCTCTATATGAAATGAATATTTTACAAAAATTTAATGTAGAATTAATAGGAGCAAACTATTATGCTATAAAAAAAGCAGAGGATAGAGAGTTATTTAAAAAATCAATGGAAAAAATTGGTCTGAAAGTTCCTGAAAGTGGTATTGCTCATAATATAAAAGAAGCAATTGAGATAGCAAAAAAGATCGGATTCCCATTAATTATAAGACCTTCCTATACACTTGGAGGCACAGGAGGTTCAATTGCTTATAATATAGAAGAATTTGAAGAACTTGCTGAAATTGGTCTTAAAGCAAGTTTAATAAATGAAATATTAATTGAAAAATCAGTTTGTGGTTGGAAGGAATATGAACTTGAAGTAATGAGAGATTTAAAGGATAATGTTGTTATAATATGTTCAATTGAGAATCTTGACCCTATGGGAATCCATACTGGCGATAGTATAACAGTTGCACCTGTTCAAACATTGACAGATAAAGAATACCAGGATATGAGAGATGCTGCCATAAAAATAATAAGAGAAATTGGAGTAGAAACTGGAGGGAGTAATATTCAATTTGCTATTAATCCTGAAGATGGAGAAATGGTTGTTATAGAAATGAACCCAAGAGTTTCAAGAAGCTCTGCTCTTGCTTCAAAAGCAACAGGTTTCCCAATAGCAAAGATAGCAACAAAACTTGCAGTTGGTTATACATTAGATGAGATACCAAATGATATAACAAAAAAGACACCTGCTTGTTTTGAACCAACAATTGATTATTGTGTAGTAAAAATACCAAAATTTAATTTTGAGAAATTTCCTGGTTCAATACCTTTTTTAACAACATCTATGAAGTCAATTGGTGAAGTAATGGCGATTGGCAGAACTTTTAAAGAGGCATTACAGAAAGCATTAAGAAGTTTGGAAGAAAATTTTTATGGACTTGAAGATATAAATTTGAAAATGGAAACAGATGATGGATTAAGAACTCCAAATCCTTACAGAATTTTTTATATTAAAAAAGCATTAAAAGAAGGGAAAACAATAGATGAGATTTATAACCTTTGCAAAATAGATAAATGGTTTATTTTTAACATTAAAGAGATTGTTGATTTTGAGAGAGAAATTGAAAAATTTAAAGATAAAGATATTGATTATCAAACAATGAAAAAAGCAAAAGAACTTGGGTTTTCTGATAAACAAATAGGGAAAATAGTAGGTAAAAGTGAAGAGGAAATAAGAAACTTGAGAAAAAAGTATAAAATTGAACCAGATTATAAATGTGTTGACACTTGTGCAGGTGAATTTATTGCATACACTCCTTATTATTATTCAACTTATGAACAACCTGAAATAATTGAGATAGAATAAAATGAACGAGAAAGTTGTTATTCTTGGTGGAGGACCTAATAGAATAGGGCAAGGAATAGAATTTGATTACTGCTGTGTTCATGCTTCTTTTGCATTAAAAGAGGAAGGATATGATAGTATAATGATAAACTGTAATCCAGAAACAGTAAGTACTGACTATGATACATCAACACGACTTTACTTTGAACCATTAACACTTGAAGATGTTTTAAATGTTATTGATAAAGAAAAGCCAGAAGGTGTTATATTACAATTTGGTGGACAAACACCTTTAAAACTTGCAATTCCATTGAAGAACGCTGGAGTTAAGATTCTTGGGACTGATCCTGTAGCAATTGACATAGCAGAAGATAGGGAAAAATTTAGTGAATTAATAAAAAGATTAAAATTAAATCAGCCACCAAACGGAACTGCTTTTACTTACCAAGAAGCAAAAGTTATTGCTGGTAAACTTGGTTATCCAGTTTTAGTTAGGCCTTCATATGTTCTTGGTGGAAGAGCAATGGAGATTGTTTATGACGAAGAATCTTTAAAAGAGTTTATTGAAAAAGCTGTTGAGGTTTCACCTGAGCATCCAATTTTAATTGATAAATTTCTTGAAGATGCAATAGAAGTTGATGTTGATGCAATATGTGATGGAAAAATATGTGTTATTGGAGGAGTAATGGAGCATATAGAGGAAGCAGGAATACATTCAGGAGATAGCGCTATGGTTTTGCCGCCATATAGTTTAAAAAAGGAAATAATTGAAGAAATTAAAGAGTCAACTAAAAAATTGGCTCTATCATTAAATATAAAGGGGCTGATAAATATTCAATATGCTATAAAAAATGGAAAAATTTATGTGTTGGAAGTAAATCCACGAGCATCAAGAACAGTTCCATTTGTAAGTAAAGCAATTGGTATCCCTCTTGCAAAACTTGCAACAAAGATTATGATAGGAAAGACATTAAAAGAACTTAAATTTGAAAAAGAAGTTAAGATAAATTATTATGCTGTAAAAGAGTCAGTTTTTCCATTTAATAGATTTGGAAATGTAGATGCTGTTTTAGGACCTGAAATGAAATCAACAGGAGAAGTAATGGGTATAGATGAAAGTTTTGAAATTGCATATGCTAAAAGTCAGATTGCAGCAGGACAAAAATTACCTTTATCTGGAAAAGTATTTATAAGTGTAAAAGATAAAGACAAACCACAAATTGTTTCTATAGCAAAAGAACTTATAAATCTAAATTTTGAAATTCTTGCAAGTTCTGGAACTGGAAAATATTTAAAAGAAAAAAGCATACCTGTAAAGATAATTCCTAAAATTTATGAAGGTAGACCAAATATTCTTGATTATGTAATAAATAACGAAATTTCACTGATAATAAATACACCTTCTGGTAAAAAACCTAAAAAAGATATTGTTTCAATCAGGACTATTGCTGTTCAAAGGAATATACCTCTTGTAACTACAATTCCAGGTGCAAAAGCAACATTATTTGCAATAAAAAAACTTAAAGAGACAGGTATAACTGTAAGAGAGATTAAAGAATATTATAAACTAAAAGAAAAAAATGGTTGCGATAATTGACTTTGGCTCACAATATGTACAACTAATAGCAAGAAGAGTTAGAGAACTGAATATTTATTGTGAAATTTTCTCTTTTTCAATAAAATATGAAGAATTAAAGGCAAAAAATGTAAAAGTTATAATTTTATCAGGAGGTCCAGGTCATATAAATGAGAAAGATTTTAAACTTGATAGTAGAATTTTTGAAGATAAAGAGTTTTATATTTTGGGGATTTGTTATGGAATGCAACTTTTAGCAAAATATTTTGGAGGAGAAGTTGTTCATGGAGATATAAGGGAATATGGGAAAACAATTTTCTATCCTGATACAACTGAGGAAATTTTTAGTACCTTAAAAGATAAAACTATAGTTTGGATGAGTCATTGGGATTATGTGAGTAAACTGCCTAAAAATTTCAAAGTAATAGGAAGAACAGAGAATATCAAGATAGGTGCAATTAGAGATAAAAATAAGAAAATTTATGGAGTTCAATTTCATCCAGAAGTAGTTCATACAGAAGGTGGCAAGAAAATATTAAAGAATTTTTTATTTAATATATGTAATTTAAAACCTAACTGGAATCCTGGTTCTATAATTCAAAAGATTAAAAGCGAAATTAAACAAGAAGTAAACAATAAAAAAGTTATATGTGCTTTAAGTGGAGGAGTTGATTCTTCTGTTTTATCTTTGATTTTAAATGAGGTTTGCGGTGGAAATTCTTTAAGTATATTTGTAAACAATGGACTTTTAAGGAAAAATGAGCCAGATGGAATAATAAATTTTTTTAAAGGAAGAGTAAACTTTAAATATATAGATGCCACAGAGATATTTCTTAAAAAATTAGAGAAAATTGAAGATCCTGAAGAGAAAAGAAAAATTATAGGTAATACATTTATTGAGATATTTGAAAAAGAAGGAGAAAAATTCGGTGCTGAATATCTTGCTCAAGGGACATTATACCCTGATGTTATAGAAAGTATGTCGCCTTTTAGAGGTCCTTCAGTAAGAATAAAGACACACCATAATGTTGGAGGACTACCTGAAAGAATGAAATTTAAACTTATTGAGCCATTTAAATTTCTTTTTAAAGATGAAGTAAGAAAAATTGCGAAAAAATTAAATCTACCTGATTTTATAATAAATAGACATCCATTTCCAGGTCCTGGCCTTGCTGTTAGAATTATTGGTAGTATAACAAAACAAAAACTTGAAATATTAAAAAATGCTGATATCATTGTTGAACAAGAGATTAAAAGAGCAAATCTTTACAATAAAATATGGCAAGCTTTTGCAGTGCTATTACCTATAAAAAGTGTAGGTATTATGGGAGATAAAAGGACATATGAAAATGTTATTGCTATAAGAATAGTAAAAAGTAAGGATGGAATGACTGCTGACTGGGTAAAGATCCCTTATAAGATATTAGAAAGAATGTCAAATAGAATTGTGAATGAAGTAAAAGGTGTTAACAGAGTTGTATGTGATATAACTTCAAAACCACCAGCAACAATTGAATGGGAATAATTTTACAGCCATTTAATGAAAAATTTGACATAAAATTTAATATATGAAAAAATAAAAAAGAGGAAGTTCTCACCATAACAAAGAAGTCCTTGCCCAAAGAGGGGAAAATCAAAGGAGGTATCCATGGCTAAAATTGCTTTATGTCAATTGAATTTTACTGTTGGAGATATAGAGAAAAATAGTGAAAAGATAATAAAAGCAATTGAAAAAGGAGAAATGGAGAATTGTGATTTTATTTGTTTTCCAGAATTATCTATTACAGGATATCCACCAGAAGATTTATTATTAAAAAGTAGTTTTATAATAGATAATCTAAAAGCATTTGATAGGATAAGAAAAGCAGTTAAAAAGAGTATTGTTATTGTTGGTTTTGTTAATAAAGTGAATAATAACATATACAATTCAGCTGGAGTAATATACAAAGGTAAATTAATTGGAGTTTACAACAAAAAAATACTTCCAAATTATGGTGTATTTGATGAAAAAAGATATTTTTCTGAAGGGAAAACGATTGGCTTTTTTAAAGTTAATGAAATAAATTTTGGTGTAGTTATTTGTGAAGATATATGGCATAAAAATGGTCCATATAAAAAACAGATAGAAAAAGGAGCAGAATATATTTTTGTTTTAAATGCATCTCCATACCATTTTGGTAAAATAAATGTAAGAGAGAAAATTGTAAAAGATATATGTGTCAAAAATAATATTTTTTTATTTTACACAAATCTTGTTGGTGGACAAGATGAACTTGTTTTTGATGGTCAAAGTTTTGCTGTAAACCCAATAGGTGAAATTATAAAGAAAGGGAAAATTTTTGAAGAGGAAATTATTATTTTTTCAACAGAAGATAAAAATGAAAAAACTGAAAAAATTGGTGAATCGGAGGAAATATATAAGGCACTTATCTGTGGATTGAGAGATTATGTTTATAAAAATAATTTCAAAAAAGTTATTATTGGTTTAAGTGGTGGAATTGATTCTTCTCTTGTAGCAACAATTGCAACTGATGCTCTTGGAAAAGAAAATGTTATTGGTGTTTTTATGCCTTCAAGGTTTTCCTCCTCTCAATCTTATGAAGATGCAAAAAAACTTTCAGAAAATCTTGGGATTAAATGTATTGTTATACCTATTGAAAAAATTTTTTCCTCTTATCTTGAAACATTAAAAGAAATTTTTAATGACTTACCTTTTGATATTACAGAAGAAAATATACAGGCAAGGATAAGAGGGAATATTTTGATGGCATTATCAAATAAGTTTGGATATCTTGTTTTAACAACAGGGAATAAATCAGAAATGAGTGTTGGATATGCAACTTTATATGGAGATATGGCTGGTGGATTCGCAGTTATAAAGGATTTATATAAAACTATGGTATATAAAATCGCAAAATGGAGAAATTCAATAAATCCTGTTATTCCAGAAAATATTTTAACTAAAGAACCTACTGCAGAATTAAGAGAAAACCAAAAAGATTCAGATACATTGCCACCTTATGAAATACTTGATAGTGTTTTAGAGGAATATATAGAAAATGATAAAGGATATGATGAAATTGTAAATATAGGTTTTGATAGAGAAGTTGTAAAAAAAGTAATAAAAATGGTTGATAGAAGTGAATATAAAAGAAGACAATCACCGCCTGGAGTAAAGATAACACCAAAAGCATTTGGTAAAGATAGAAGGATGCCAATTACTAATAAATACCAGTTATAAACGAGGAAACTATGAGCTACCAAGAACTTTTACAGAGAATATCCAAGAAACTTGAAGAGATTGTGAAAAAATTGCAAAGAAATACTCCTATATTTGACAAAAATGACCTCTATCAGGAAGCATTATTACATCTATGGTTAAATTTTAAAGAAGGAAAATTAAATGGTAAAGCTGATAGTTATATATTACAAGGATGTTATTTTTATCTAAAGAATTATATTAGGAAAAATTTTGTTAAACTCAACTTGGTAAGTCTTGAGAAAACAATAGAAGAAAATCAGTATTTTGAACCAGGTTATACCGAAAATTTTCAATATAAAGTTTTTATTGACCATATTTTAGATAATAATCTTCTTACAAAAAGAGAAAAAGAAGTTTTTTGCTTTTCTTTGGAAGGATTAACAATAAGAGAAATTGGGAAAAAACTTGGGATTTCTCATGTAAGAGTAGTGAAATTACAACGAAGGATTAGAGAGAAACTCAAACCTTATTTGGTAGGAGAAATAAAGTGTTACCAAAATAGGTAGTATTTTTACTTGTATATTTAAAGGCGCACTGAGGCGTAAAAAGATATAAAAGAATAACAAAGGCGTTTTGAATCCCGAAGGTGGATGAAAAACGCCTTTTTTTATTTTTAAAAGGTGAAAAAAATAGTAAAAAGGAGGGAAAAATGGATGTGCAGGTTGTGGTAAACACAATATGGGTTTTAGTAACAGCAAAGTTAGTTTTCTTTATGAATTTAGGGTTTGCAATGGTTGAAACAGGGTTTACAAGAGCAAAAAATTGTGTGAATATTTTATCCAAGAATTTTATTGTCTTTGCTATATCTTCATTAGGATTTTTAATCTTAGGATGGGGGTTAATGTTTGGTGATGGTAATTCATTTATTGGACTGAAAGGATTATGGTTTGTAAGTGGGTTAGATAATTCACCTGCAACTGGTCAAGCATATAAAAGAGTTTATTCTGCAATTTCTTGGACGGCTGTTCCTTTATGGGCAAAATTTTTCTTTCAATTAGTTTTTTGTGGAACTGTTGCTACTATTGTTTCTGGTGCAGTAGCAGAGAGAATAAAATATATCTCTTTTATTATATTCTCTTTCGCTATGACTATGTTCATCTATCCAGTAGTAGGGCACTGGATGTGGGGTGGAGGATTTTTACAGGAAAAAGGAATGTTAGATTTTGCTGGTTCAACTGTTGTTCATTCAGTAGGTGGTTGGGCAGCGCTTGCTGGAATATTATTATTAGGACCAAGATTCGGAAAATATAACAATAATAAAATTAACCCTATTTTAGGACATAGTTTACCATTAGCAACTATTGGAATTTTTGTCTTATGGTTTGGCTGGTTTGGTTTTAATCCTGGTTCAACTATGAGTGCAGACCCTGTTGCTATCAGTCATATTGCAGTTACTACTAACACATCAGCTGCAGCAAGTATTATGATTTCAACAGTAATGTCATGGGTTCTTTTGGGTAAACCTGATTTAGGGATGACTCTTAATGGATGTCTTGCAGGTTTAGTTGCAATAACTGCATCTTGTGCTTTTGTAAGTATTGGCAGTTCCCTTATCATTGGATTGATTGCAGGAATTTTAGTTGTGCTGGCAGTTATAGGTTTTGATAAACTAAAGATAGACGACCCAGTTGGTGCTTTATCTGTGCATTTAGTCAATGGAATTTTTGGAACAATTTGTGTAGGACTTTTTGCACAGGATAAAATAGCTGGAATGAATATTGATAATGGTTTATTTTTTGGTGGAGGAACAAAATTATTGAAGGCACAACTTACAGGTATAGTTAGTGTTGCAGCATATACTTTCCTTGTTTCATTTATAATATGGTTAGTTCTTAAAAAAACAATAGGAATTAGGGTTAGTTTGCAAGAAGAGATTGAAGGATTGGATATAGGTGCACATGGAAATTCATCTTATCCAGAATTTTTAATTAGGAAACCTGCCTATTCTTTTTTAGGAACTGTAGAGAAAGAAAATAAGGAATTTGAATTTATAAATGGAGGAAGAAATGAAAAAAATTGAAGCAATTATTAGACCTGAGAAATTAGATGAAGTTCGTAATGCTTTAAAAAAAGCAGGATGTGTAGGTTTAATGATTAGTGAAATAGAAGGTTATGGTAGACAAGAAGGATTAGTTCAACAATGGAGAGGTGAAAAATATAAAATAGAACTTATACCTAAAATAAAAATAGAGATAGTTGTAAAAGATAAAGATGTTGAAAATATAATTATGTCCATTGTTAATTCTGCTAAAACAGGAGAAATAGGGGATGGAAAGATTTTTATTTCAAATATAGAAAATGCTATAAGGATAAGGACAGAAGAAAGAGGTGAAAAAGCCATTTAAAATATAAAATTTGAAAAAATGGAAAATAAAGATTATATTTTAATAATAAAACATAAAGTTGAAGAAAGACCTGGAATAATTGAACAAATTTTGAAAGAAGAGAATTTAAATTATTCTATTGTTGATTTTGAAAAAGGTGATAAATTACCAAAGGATTTTGAAAATATGAAAAATGTGATTTCTCTTGGTGGGCCTATGAATGTTTATGAAGTTGAAAAATACAAATTTTTAAAAGAAGAGGAAAAGTTTATAAAAGAGATTGAAAAATATAATATTCCATTTCTTGGTATATGTCTTGGTTCACAAATACTTGCTAAAATTTTTGGTGCAAAAGTCAATTTAAATCAATGTAATGAAATAGGATTTTATGATGTTGAATTAACCGAATATGGCGAAAAAGATAAAATTTTTAATGGGATTTGTAAAAATTTCTCAGTTTTTCAATATCATTCAGATTGTTTTGAGATACCACAAAAAGGAATTTTAATTGTAAAAGGGAAAGATTGTTATATAAATCAAGGAATTAAAGTTGGTGAAAATTTATATGGTTTTCAATTTCATATAGAAATAGATGAAATGCTTCTTAATTGTTTTGAAGTTATAAATTTTGATACTGAAAGATTGAAAATATTAAAGCAAATAGGAAGAAAAATTATTAAAATTTTTTTAAGTTTAAACAAAAAGGAGGATAAAAATGATTAGTGGATTGAATAAAGAGGATGTTTTAAAGATATGTAAAGAAAAAGATGTAAAGTTTATAAGATTATTTTTTTCAGATATTGTAGGCCAGATGAAAGGTTTTTCCATTCCTGTTGAAGAACTTGAGCGTGCACTTGAAGAAGGTATGGGATTCGATGGTTCATCAATAAAGGGTTTTGCAAGAATTGATGAATCAGATATGGTTGCTTTGCCAGATCCTTCTACTTTTGTTATTTTACCATATAGACCCAAAGAAAAAGCAGTAGCAGCAATGATATGTGATATTTTAAACCCAGATAGGACTCCTTATGATGGAGATTCAAGATATGTATTAAAGAAAAACCTTCAATATGTAGAAAAAAAAGGATATAAATTTTATGTTGGTCCTGAACTTGAATTTTTTATATTTAAGAATGATAAGACAACAGAGATACTTGATGAAGGAGGATATTTTGATGTAACAACACTTGATGCAGCAACTGATGTAAGAAGAGAAATAATTTTAACACTTGAAGAGATGGGAATAAAAGTTGAATATTCACATCATGAAGTAGCACCAAGTCAACATGAAATAGATTTAAGATATACAGATGCTTTAACAATGGCAGATATAGTTATGTTTTATAGAATGATAGCAAAAGAGATTGCTGCTAAATATGGACTCTATTTGACTTTTATGCCAAAACCAATATATGGAGTAAATGGAAGTGGAATGCATACACATCAATCATTATTTACAGGAGATAAAAATGCTTTTTTTGATCCCAATGATGAATATTATTTAAGTGATATTGCAAAAAAATATATAGCAGGTCTTTTAAAACACTCAAAGGAGATAACTTTCGTATGTAATCAATGGGTAAATTCATATAAACGACTTGTCCCTGGATACGAAGCACCTGTATATATTTGTTGGGCAAGAAGAAACAGAAGCACTTTAATAAGGGTTCCAATGTATAGACCAGGTAGAGAAAAATCAACAAGGATAGAATTTCGTTCACCAGATCCTGCATGTAATCCTTATCTTGCTTTTTCTTGTATGGTTAGAGCAGGACTTAAAGGAATAGAAGGAAATTACGATTTACCAGAACCACTTGAAATGGATGTTTACCATTTGACAGAAGAAGATAGAAAAAGATTAGGGCTTGATGTTTTACCAGGAAGTTTAATAGAAGCAATAGAAATAGCAGAGCAGAGTGTTTTATTAAGAGAAATTCTTGGAGAACATATATATAAAAATTTACTAACAGCAAAGAAAATTGAATGGGATGAATATAGAAAAAGAGTTTTTGAATATGAAATAGAAACATATTTACCAATACTATAAAATGAATGACTGTAATTATCGTATACCGTCAGGTTGTGGAATAAGTGGAATTATGTCAAAAAATGGAGATTTATTTTCAGGAGAAAAAATTACTATTTCTATTTGTAATATGATTGAAAGAGGTAATGGACTTGGTTCAGGATATGCATCTTATGGCATATACCAAGATTTTTTTGATAAATGGTGTTTTCATATAATGTATAATTCTGAAAGAAATATTGAATCTGTTCAAGATTACTTGAAAACAAATTTTGAAATAACACATAAAGAACCAATCCCCGTTAATAGAAATATAAAATTAAACTTTATTCCTATTCTATGGAGATATTTTTTGAAAACGAAAGAAGAAAAATTAAACAATAATTTATCTGAAGAGGATATTGTTGTGGATAGTGTTATGTTTATAAATAAAAATATAGAAGATGCTTTTGTTTTTTCATCAGGGAAAAATATGGGTATATTTAAAGGGGTTGGTAATCCAGATGAAATTGCTGATTTTTATAAAATTTACGATTATAAAGGATACCTATGGATTGCACATAATAGATTTCCAACAAATACAGTAGGGTGGTGGGGTGGTGCACATCCTTTTGGTATTCTTAATTGGGCAGTTGTTCATAATGGTGAAATATCAAGTTATGGAATAAATAGAAGATACCTTGAAAACTTTGGTTATTACTGTACACTTTATACAGATACAGAAGTTATTACTTATCTATTTGACCTATTTTATAGAAAACAAAAAATTGATATTGAAACAATAGGAAATATACTTGCACCTTCTTTCTGGTTTCAAATTGATAGAATTGAAAATGAAAATTATAAAAATTTTTTGAAAATTTTAAGAATTATTTATGGTCCTGCTCTTGTTAATGGTCCTTTTGGGATAATAGTTACAAATTCTGAATTTATGATTGGGTTAAATGATAGATTAAAGTTAAGACCTCTTGTAGCAGGTGAAGATGAAAATTTTTATTATTTAGCATCCGAAGAATCTGCTATAAGAGTTATAAGCAAAAATTTTACAAATGTTTATCAGGTTGAAGCAGGAAAACCTGTTATTTTTAAAGTAAAATGGCAAAAGTAAAAAGAATAAGTGAATTTATTGTAGAAAGAGACCAAGAAAAATGTATTCAATGTCAGGCATGTGTTAGAGTGTGTTCTAATGATGTTCACATTTATGACAAGGATGAGAATATAGTTAAAAGTGATAATTTAAAATGTGTTGGATGTCATTTTTGTGAAAATATATGTCCAACAAATGCAATAATAATAAGAAGAAATCCATCTGAAATGAAAATTAATTATCTATGGGAAAAAGAATATATCTTAGATATACAGAAGCAAGCAGAAACAGGAGGAGTAATCTTAACTGGAATGGGATGTGATAAAGGATACAAAATCTATTTTGACCATATTCTTTTAAATGCTTCACAGGTAACAAATCCTTCAATAGATCCATTGAGAGAACCTATGGAATTGAAAACTTTTATTGGGAAAAAGCCAGATAAAATTGAATATATAAATGAAAATGGAAATATGACTTTAAAAACAAAAATACAACCTCAACTTGAACTTGAAATTCCTATTATGTTTTCAGCGATGAGTTTTGGTTCAATATCATTAAATGCTATGAAATCACTTGCAAAGGCAGCATGTGAAATTGGAACTTACTGGAATACAGGAGAGGGAGGATTGCCAGAAGAATTATATCAATATTCACATAGATGTATAGTTCAAGTTGCCAGTGGAAGGTTTGGTGTAAATATTGAATACTTAGAAAAAGCAGCAGCAATTGAAATAAAAATTGGTCAAGGAGCAAAACCAGGGATAGGAGGACATTTACCGGGAGAAAAAGTAACACAAGAGATAAGTAAAACAAGAATGATACCTGAAGGGACTGATGCTTTATCTCCGGCTCCTCATCATGATATTTATTCAATTGAAGATTTGAAGCAATTAATTTATGCCTTAAAAGAAGCCACAGATTACAAAAAAGTAGTGGGAGTTAAAATAGCAGCAGTTCATAATGTAGCACCTATTGCAAGCGGGATAGTAAGAGCAGGAGCAGACTATGTTGTGATTGATGGTTTAAGAGGAGGGACTGGTGCTGCACCAAAAATAATAAGAGATAATGTTGGAATTCCTATTGAAATAGCAATTGCAGTTGTTGACCAAAGATTAAGAGAAGAAGGAATAAGAAATCATGCATCAATAATTGCTGCTGGAGGTTTTAGAAAAAGTTCAGATGTAATAAAAGCTATTGCTCTGGGTGCAGATGCTGTTTATATTGGAACTGCTGCTTTGATTGCTCTTGGATGCCATTTATGTCAGAAATGTTATACAGGTAAATGTAATTGGGGAATTGCAACTCAAGATCCATATCTTACAAAGAGATTGAATTATGAAATTGGTGCAAAAAGAGTATATAATCTTTTAAGGGCATGGTCTCTTGAAATAAAAGAGATACTTGGAGGAATGGGGATAAATGCAATTGAGTCATTAAGAGGAAATAGAGAACAGTTAAGAGGGATTGGATTAAATGAAATGGAACTTAAATTACTTGGGATTAAACATGTGGGGCAAGCATGGTGAAAAGAATTTTAATAAAGGAAGAATTTTGTATAGGTTGTAGATTATGTGAAATTCATTGTATAACAACTCATTCAAAGACAAAAGATATTATAAAAGCATACAAAATGGAAAAAACAAAACCACTTTCAGGAATATACTTTGAAGAGATTGACCATATTTCATTTGCTGTTCAATGCAGACATTGTGAAGATGCCACATGTGTTGCATCTTGTTTAACAGGAGCAATGTATAGAGATGAAAATACAAATTTAGTTCTGCATAATAAAGATAAGTGTGTAGGTTGTTGGATGTGTGTTATGGTATGTCCATTAGGTGTTATAAAAATTGATTTAAAAAATAAAAAAGTGGCTTCTAAATGTGATTTATGTATTGAAAATCAATTTCCTGCATGTGTTGAAAATTGTCCAAATGAAGCATTAATTCTTGTAAATGATAAAGGAGAAAAGATTGAAAAATAAAAGATATATAATTGTTGGTAATTCAATTGCAGGAATTAGTTGTGTAGAGGGAATAAGAGAGATTGATAAAAATGGAGAAATCTTTGTATTCACAGATGAAACGTACTTCAATTATTCAAAACCTCTTATTTCCTATTATTTATCAGGTCGTCTTAAAGAAAACGAATTAAATTTTAAAGACGAAAGTTTTTATAAAAAAAATAAAATAAACCTATTTTTAAATACAAAATGTAAAAATATTGATTTGAAAAGAAAAATTCTATTAACTACATCTGGTGAATTTGATTTTGATTTTATATTTTTAGGAACTGGCGGAAAACCAATTATACCTAATATAGAAGGAATTGAGAGTGTTAAAAAAGGCATATTTACATTCACTAAATTAAAAGATGCAAAGGGACTTAAAAAATATATAAAAGAAAAAGAAATTAAAGAAGTTGTAATTCTTGGTGGTGGTTTAATAGGTCTCAAATGTGCAGAAGGCCTTTTAGGGAAAAATCTCTCTTTAGTAATTATTGAGCTTTCTGATAGGTTACTTCCTAACACTTTTGATTATTTTGCTTCTGAAATAATAGAGAATAAACTTAAAGAAAAAAACTGTGAGATAATTAAAAAAAATACGATAGATAAAATTATTTGTAAAGATGGAATTTTAAATGAATTAATATTAAAAGATGGGAAAAAAATAAAAACAGATATTTTAATAATAGCCATCGGAGTATATCCTAATACAGAATTAATAGAAGGAACTGATATAGAAAAGAATAAAGGTATTATTGTTGATAAGTTTATGAGAACAAATTTCCATTTTGTTTTCGCTGGAGGTGATGTTTGTGAAACAGAAGAATTCGGGGGGGAAAAATCAGTAATTCCAATATGGCCACGAGCAGCAAGACAAGGTAAAATAGCAGGAATTAATATGGCAAATGGTAATGAAATGTATGAAGGAATGTTTATAATGAATTCTGTTGAATTTTTGGATACTCCAACAATTTCTTTTGGGATAACAAATCCTAAAAATGAAAAAGATTATGAAATATTAAAAAAATTTGATCCTAAAAAGAAAACATATAAGAAGATTTTAATTAAAGAAAATAAAATTATAGGCGGTGTTTTTCTTGGGGATATAGAAAGGGCAGGAATAATAACAGGTTTGATAAAAAATAAAATTGATGTTTCTACTTTTAAAAATCATTTATTAGATGATAAATTTGGTCTTTTAATATTGCCAGAAAGTTATAGAAAACATATAGTTAAAGGAGAGGGGATAGAAGTGTGAATAAGATTAAAATAGACGCCAAAAATTTAGATTATAAAACATTAAATAAAAAAATAAAAGAATTAATAAAAAATGGTTATAAAAAAATTTATATTAAAAATGTATTTGGACAAAGATATATTGGTGCAGGATTAAAAAATTGTGAAATTTACATAGATGGAGTTGCTGGAAATGACATTGGATGTTTTATGGATGGAGCAAAAATTTTTGTAAATGGAAATGCTCAAGATGGTGTTGGAAATACAATGAATTCAGGAGAAATAGTAATAAATGGGAATGCAGGAGATATAGTTGGTCACTCAATGAGAGGTGGTGGAATTTACATAAAAGGTGATGTTGGGTACAGAGTTGGAATACATATGAAAGCATATAATGAATATTTTCCAGTTATAGTTATTGGAGGAACTGCTGGTGATTTTCTTGGAGAATATATGGCAGGTGGATTAATTATAATTTTAAATTTAGAAAGAAAAAATAAAATAGTTGGTGAATTAATTGGAACAGGTATGCATGGAGGAGAAATTTTTATATTTGGACAAGTTGATGAAAGAATAATTGGTAAAGAAGTTAGAATATTTAAAGCAAATGAGGATGATATTTACAAAATTGAAAATTATATTAAGAAATTTTGTAATTATTTTGATTTGAAGTATGAAGATATCTCTTTAAAAGAAGTTATTAAATTATTACCTGTTACAAAAAGACCATACGGCAAAATATATGCTTATTAATCCATAAATTTCATATTTCTATACTTTTTTAACAATGCACCTTTTTATAAAATTTTCTCTTAAAGGAAATAGGTTTTTAAATGAGGCAACAGGAAAGTTTGAAAAATATTACAAAAAGGAGTAAAATTAATTAAAAGGGGAAAAAATATGAAATTGGGAGTGAATGTTGATCATGTTGCAACTTTAAGGCAGGCAAGAAGGGGAAAATATCCAGATCCTGTTGAGGCAGCAATTTTATCAGAACTTGCTGGGTGTGATTCAATAGTTTGCCATTTAAGAGAAGATAGAAGACATATACAGGAAAGAGATGTTTATTTATTGAGAAAAGTTGTTAAGACAAAATTTAATCTTGAGATGGCTCTTTCTGAAGATATTATTAAAATTGCACTTGATGTAAAACCAGATCAGGTAACTTTAGTTCCAGAGAAAAGAGAGGAATTAACAACAGAAGGAGGACTTGATGTAATAAAATATTCAGAAAAAATAAAAGAAAATATTAAGAAATTTCAGGAAAATGGAATAAAAGTTAGTTTATTCATAGAACCTGATTTTGACCAAATTGAAGAAAGTAAAAGAGTAGGGGCTGATTTTATAGAAATTCATACAGGAAGGTATGCAGATGCAGAAACAGAAGAAAAAATCTATGAAGAATTGAATAAAATAATAAAAGCAACTGAATATGGGATTTCAATAGGTTTAAAAGTAAATGCAGGGCACGGTCTTGATTATAAAAATGTTCATAAAATCTGTCAAATAAAAGGGATTGAAGAACTGAACATTGGATATAGTATAGTTTGCAGATCTATATATGTAGGAATATACCAGGCAGTTAAAGAAATGAAAGAAGTTATAGAAAGATATGAGAGAAAAGATTATTGAGTCTCTTAAGCAACCAATACTAAAAAAAAATCTTTTTGATCTTTTGATAGGTGGTATTTTGTTATTTTTTCCTATAATTAATTTTATTTCCTTAGGATATATTTCTGAGAAATTGAGGGTAGGAATATTACTTGAAAAGAAAAAGTTGAAATGGGATGAAAACATAAAGATATTTTTTTTAAAAGGGATATATCTTTTTATTTTAATTTTAGGATACTTTTTAATTCCATTTATTTTCCTTTTTTTAGGTGTTTACTTTATATCTGTCCTTTCCCAAGGGGAAATCGTGTCTTTATTTTTATTTAGAGGCCTAATTCTAATAATACTATCAACAATACTTTTTTTGATTGCTCTTTATTTTCTTCTGTTTGGGATATGTGTATATCTTGAGGAAAATTCATTAAAAAAAGGTTTTGATTTAAGGGAAGTTTTAGGAAAGGTTTTTTTGATACCAAAGGAGTATACTATTATCTATATACTTGTAGTTGGAATTTTGTTAATTTCGGTTGTTGTCCTTACTTTATTGCTTAATTGGATTACCGGCCTTTTATTTAGCGGTTTTTTATTGTTTTATGACATGGTGGTTATTTCAAATCTTCTAATTAAATTTTATCCACGAAAAGCAGTTAATGTCCAATTACCTTTATAAATTTTTAATTTTCGTATTAAATTTCTATCAGACTGAAGTTTTAACTTGTTAAATTTTGGTCAAATTAGAAGTTGATTTAGTTGAGTAAAGTTTAAAAAATAAATATTCGTTAACTTATTAATATTCAATATTTTACGTAAAAAATGTCGGATAAGAAATATTATGTTAACTTTTAATTGAATTTCATTTTCTGCAGAATTTGTCAGAAAACTAACCTTGGAAAAGAAATTGAAAATATTTCCAAAAAATTTTAAAAAATTATTATTGAAAAATTTTGTTAAATAAAATTTCTTAAGTTATTAAAAATGAGAAACTTACTTATTAAAGATTTTTGAAAAGAAAATTGAAATTTCATAAAGAAAAATTAATGGAATTGCAACCAAAAGTTGTGTGAAGATATCAGTGGTTGGAGTTATTATTGCAGATAAAATAAAAGCACCTATTATTGCAAATTTTCTTTTTTCTTTTAAAAATTTTGAGTTGATTATTCCAATATAAGCAAGAGAAGAAATAAAAACAGGAAGGTTAAAGATTAATCCGATTGTAAAAAGAAAGACAAAAAGGAAATTAAGATAATTTGTAATTGAAATAAGTGGTATCATAACACCTTTACCAAATGAAAAAAGAACTTTGAGACCAAAAGGAATAATTAAATAAAAAGAGAAAAACATACCTAATAAAAATAAAAAAGGAAAGAAAATAAAAATCACTTTAACTACTTTTCTTTCTCTTTCAGTTAGTCCCGGTGCGATAAATAAATAAGTTTGATATAAGAAAAATGGAATAGTGATGACAATACTCACAAAAAAGGTAATCTTCAAAATTGAAAAGAATGGTTCAATTGGTTTTAAAAAGACAATTGTTTCCTGATATTTTTTCAATGGTTTTATTAGAAAAGAAAGAATTTTGGTGGAAAAGAAATAAGAAAAAATGCACACACATAAAAAAAATACAGAACAATAAAATATTCTTTTTCTTAACTCCTCTAAATGTTCTATAATACTTAAATCTTTTTCTTCCATTTTTCATTCTTCTTTTTTCTCTTCCTTTTTTTCTTCTTCAGATACTCCTTCTTTCATACCCTTTTTAAATTCACCAAGTGCTTTTCCAAGAGCCCTTCCAATTTCAGGTAATCTTTTTGCACCAAAAAGGAGAAGAATTATAAAGAATATAAGGATAAGTTCAGGTGCACCTATATTAAACATTTTTTAACCTCCTTTTAATTTTTTTCTTTTTTGTCCTTTATTTGTAACTATTATTGCAGATTCTCCAATTACAGGACAATTTTGTTCGCACTGACCACATCCAACACATAATTCAGGGTCAACTACAGGTTTACCATTTTCATTTTTATAAACTGCTCCTACAGGACAAACTTCCATACATACAAAACAATCCTTATTCTCCTGCCAGACAAGGCATCTATTTCTATTTATTTTAGCAGTACCGATTTTTACTTCTTTAAATTTTACTTTTTGAATTGCTCCAGTTGGACAAATTTTCCCACAGTTTAAACAAAGAAGGCACGCCTTTTCTCTTGGAGTTATATGTGGAGTTCCAAATTCAAATATTCCTTTACTTAAAGGTACTGGTTTAAGACAATTCACAGGACATACTTTTAAACATTCACCACATCTAATACATTTATATATAAAAATATCTTCTTCTATTGCTCCAGGAGGTCTAATTAAGTTAGGGTTTTTTATTACTGTAAATCTTGGTTTTAATGTCAAAAATGTCCCTACTCCAGCAAAAAATTTCAAAAACTCCCTTCTTTTCATATTTTCCTCATTCTTTTTATCTTATTCCTTAATTTTACTCCAATCAAATAATTTAAATATCCAAGCGGACAGATATGATTACACCAGAATCTTGGAATTAGAAAACTTAAAAGTAGTATTATAATCAAGAGATAAAGAAAATTTTTTGTTATAAAAGCTTTTGTTAAAATTACATATGGGTTCAAAATCCAGAAAAAGAAAGGGACAAGAGAAAAAATTGCTAAAAATGCTGTAATAATAATCAGATAAAATATGAAGACCCTAATTAATTTAAACCAAGTTGGAATTTTTACTTTTATTTTTAATTTTTTTCTGAATAAAATCAAATTTGCATAATCAATTATTCCTCCGAAAGGACATAAGTAAAAGCAGAAAAAATTACCTAATAATAGAAGCATAATAAAAATACCAATAGATGGAAAGAATAGATAGGAAAAATGTAAAGTTGATATTGTTGTGAAAATAGCAAATAGTAAATCAATGCGAAAAAAAAGGTTTAAAGGTAGTTTTTCTGGTAAAGGGAAAGATGCCTTTTTAAAAAAATAAAAAAATAAAAAAATAAAAATGCCTTGTATGAAAGTTCTAATAATTTTTTTATACATTTTTGATTTTAACTTTATTCAGATCCATTATCCCAAGTCCCATCTCTGCACCATATTTTATATGAGGAACACTTTCCGGAGTTTTACCAAGAAGGGTTGTTCCATAGGCATCAAGAGCAACTATATCTGTTCCACCTATTACCATATCAAGTTGTTTCAATTCACCGGGTCCCTGAGGTCCACCTGTTAACATAATTCTTGTTGCATCAAGAACAATTAATTTTGTTTTTGGCAAAATATATTTTGTAATTTCTGCAATACATCTGTGTAAATCTGTTCTGTGAAAATATCCTCTGTCTTTTACGATTCCCATGAAATTTTTCATTGCTATTGTGACAATTCCTACGCCATGAACTTTTACAACTGGAACATCAATTAAAACATCGCATTCAACAACATCTTTCAAAACTTCCGCTTCCTTTAAAACATCGCCATTTACATTTACTTTTACCCATTCACTTGGTGGTTTTATAATTCCTCCTGCTTTTTCTACACTTTCTTTTACTCCACTTGTAACAAATGAAACATTCCAGTTATTGACAGGATTTTCTGTTACTATAACTTCTGCACCAGTTTTTTTACAAAGTTTTACAAGAGCACTAACAACATCTGGATGAGTATTTGCACCTTGCTCTGGAGTTCTATTCCATGCAATATTTGGTTTTATCACAACCTTCTGTCCCTTTTTGACAAACTTTTCTATCCCACCCATTTTTTCAATAACTTTAATTGTGACTTCTTCATAGTTTGAACCTTTTCCTACAAAAATTTCACTGTACTTTTCTTCTGCAAAAGAAATATCCCTTTTCCCTTTAAAAATATTAGATAAACTTAGACCTGCTAAAAAGACAAAACTATTTTTCAAAAACTCCCTTCTTTTCATATTCCCCCTCCTTTTAAGTTTTTGATAATCAAAAATTTAAATATAATCATTTAAAGTTTTTTATCAAGTTCTTAAAATCTATTTTATCATAAAAAATTTAAAAACAAAAATTTTTTTGGAAGTTTTTTTCT
>JBKBIN010000011.1:0-36964 GCA_046296715.1 Candidatus Ratteibacteria bacterium | reverse complement strand
ACATCTACTTGAAGATAATATCCCGGAATTGGTTTTTCATATCTTTTAAATCTTTGTATGTGTGGCTTATATCTCTGATTATAAGGTAGTCGGTTCATATTTAATCTTTTCAGAATTTTCCAAACAGTTGAATTATTAATATGAATATTATGATATCTCTCTAAATACATCTTTATCCTTGTAGGGCCAAAATGATAGTTGGTTCTTAAATATACAATCTTTTCTATTATTTCAGGACAAGTCGCTCTCGGGCAGTGCTTGGGTCTTTTGGAACCATCTACTAACCCTTCTTCTCCATATTTCAAATACCTGTTATACCACTTATAATATGTCTTCCTTGAAATACCAAAATACCTACATGTCTTTGCTACGTTTCCTGTTACTTCCTTTACATGTCTAAACCAACCTAATTTCATCTTAATTTGTCTTTCCCTATCTGTCATATCTTCCTCCTTATTTTAAAATAAAAATTTTCTTTCCTTATAATTATATAATCTGTTACCTGTCTTTGGAAGTTTTATCGTTAATACATCTGATGGTTATCATACAGCAAATA
This sequence comes from Candidatus Ratteibacteria bacterium, assembly GCA_046296715.1. Lineage (GTDB taxonomy): Bacteria > Ratteibacteria > UBA8468 > B48-G9 > JAFGKM01 > JAMWDI01. The sequence goes on along the minus strand of JBKBIN010000011.1, from coordinate 36,408 downwards.
CTTATAACTATTCAACTTTGTGGAACTTTACTCAAAACACATTACCAAAATAAAAAAATTTTAATTTAATTTTTGGATGTAAGAATGAATTCAAAAGAAAGGTTTTTGACTGCTATATTAAATAAAAAACCAGATAGAGTTCCTGTTGCTCCTGATATTTCAAATATGATACCAGCAAAGTTAACAGGAAAATCATTTTATGATGTTTATTTTTATAATAATCCACCTTTATGGGAAGCGTATTTAAACGCACTTGATTACTTTAAATTTGATGGTTGGTTTATTTATGGAACTATTGAATTAAAATATGATAGTTTAGTTAAAGAAGAAAAAAAAATAGTTTGGAAAGACGAAGAAAAAATTGAAGTTGAATATTTTTATCACACTCCAAAAGGCACTCTTCATACAATAGTTATTTATCCAAAAGATAATCCACCATGGATAAAAGAACATCTAATTAAAAATTTTAAAGATGACTTTGAAAAAATTAAATATTTTTCTCCTTCTTATTACACTTCTTATACTGGTTTTGATGATAAAGAATTTAATAAAATGAGAGATAAACTTGGAGATAAAGGAGTTATTGGTATAGGTGTCTCAAGTCCTGGTTTTCATTTATGGCAGGGTAGTTTTGAAGGGGGACTTTTAGGACTTGTTTATGCTTATAATGATTATAAAGAACTCTTTGACCAATGGGCAGAGATTCAACATAAGGATATTATAAATTTTACTGAATATGTAATAAAAGCAAAACCAGATTTTATACTTACAGGTGGTTCAGGTGCAATAACTCTTTCCTCGCCTGAATTATTTAAAAAATATTCATTACCAACAATAAAAAAAATTTCTGAAATGGCAAGTAAAGAAAATATACCTGTTATGATACACTACTGTGGTAAAGAAAAAGCACTTGTTGAAATGTGTTATAATGAGACATTTGTTAATTGTATAAATCCTCTTGAAGAACCACCAATGGGTGATTGTTATTTAAAAGAAATAAAAGAAAAATATGGAAATAAGATTTCATTAATGGGAAATATAAATACAAGTTTTATGCTTAGAGCAAAACCAGAAGAGGTTGAAAAAGTTTGCAAAAAAGCTATTGATGATGCAGGAGAAAATGGTGGTTTTATCCTTTCAACAGGTGACCAACTTGGAAGAGATACACCCATAGAAAATATATTTAAAATGATAGAAGTTGCAAGAAGTTATGGAAAATATTAAATGAAAAAAATTTCTCTTAATGGAATTTGGATTTTAAAAAACAAAAATTTAAAAATATCTGCAAAAGTTCCGAGTGAAATCCATATTGATTTAAAGAAAGCAAAAATTATTGAAGAGCCATTTTTAAAAAGAAATCTTTTTGAATTGAGAAAATATGAAGGGAAAAAATGGCAATATTTAAAAGAATTTACAATTGAAGAAGAATTTTTGGAAAAATTTAAAAAAGTTGAGATATATTTTGGAGGGATTGATACTCATTCTGAAATTTTTTTAAATGATAAAAAAATTGGCAAGACAAATAATGCATTCATTCCTCATATTTTTGATATAACAAATATAATATCAAGAAAGAATAAAATAAGGATAGAAATTGATGATGGTTTAACTTTAAGTCCTGAAAAAGTTCCTGAAAAATATATTGATATTTACCATAAAAATGAGGATATGAGGAGATTATTTATAAGAAAGCCACAGTTTGTTTTTGGATGGGATTGGACAGAAAGAATTATTACTTGTGGTTTATGGAGAGGTGTCTATTTAAATTTTTATGAAAATATTGCAATAAGAAATATATGGGTAAAGAAATGGAAAAATGATAAAATTGAGATTGAAATTGAAGTTGAAAATTTTAATGAAGAAAATATAAAAACAGAATTTATCTTTGAAATTGAAAATAATCTATATAATTTTTCAGAAATTCTATCTCCAGGAATAAATATTAAAAATTTTCAAATTGCTCTTCCATTTATTAAACTTTGGTATCCTTATAATGTTGGTCAGCCATTTTTGTATAGTTTATCAGTCAAGTTAAAGACAGAAAAAGTTGAGGATAGTAAAAATTTAAAATTTGGTTTGAGAAAAGTAAATATAATTCAAGATGATGATGGAGATGGAAAAAGTTTTATATTTGAAATAAATGGGAAAAAGGTATTCTGTAAAGGAGCAAATTGGGTTCCTCCTGATACAATATTTCAAAGAGTTTCAAAAAATAAATATAAAAAATTAATTGAATTTGCGATTAAACAGAAATTTAATATGTTGAGAGTTTGGGGTGGTGGAGTTTACGAAGATGAATATTTTTATAATTTATGTGATGAGAAAGGTATTATGTTATGGCATGACTTTATGTTTGCCTGTGGTTATTATCCAGATGATAATGAAAAATTTATGAAAAATGTTGAAAATGAAGTAATCACTGTAATTAAAGAATTGAGAAACCATCCTTCAATAGTTATCTGGTGTGGAAATAATGAAAATTACACAATTTATTATAATGAAAAGAAGAAAAACCCAGATAAAACTTTTTATGGAAGAAAAATATTTGAAGAATTAATTCCAGAAAAAATTGAAAAATTTGACCCAGAAAGAATTTATTGGCCCTCAAGTGATTATTCACCAAGCGGAGATGACCCTAAAAGTATGAAAGAAGGAGATAGGCATTCATGGTATATTCCTGATTTAGACCTTGAAAAGTATAAAGAAAGAGGCGATAGATATTTTTTTCTTCAGGATACTGCTAAATTTGTGAGTGAATTCGGTCGTCTTGCTTTTTCTCCATCAAAAACAATTAATAAATTTACAAAAAAGAGAAAAGTTAATTTTTTAGATGATGATTTTATTTTTCACCTAAATACATTTGAGAAAGTTGAGAATATTATAGAAAAACTTACAAACTTTTTTGGAGAAAGAATAAAAAAGTTGTCAGAACAAGATATAATTAAGATTTCACAGATGCTTAGAGGAGAGGTCATAGAGTTTGCTTTAAAATATTATGCAAGTAGAAAGTATAAAACATCTGGCTCATTATTCTGGATGTATAATGACTCCTGGCCTACTTCATCATCTTGGACAACAGTTGACTATTATTTAAATAAAACACCTCTTTTCTGGTATGTAAAAAGAGCATTCAGTGATTTAATAGTTTTTATAAGACCAGATTTTATTTTGGAAGGTAAATATTACTCACTATATCTGGTTAATCATTCATTAAACAAAATTTCAACAACTTTAACCTACGGTATATCTAATCTTTACGGAAATGAGATTTATAGAAAAGAAAGGAAAATTGAAATTCCTTCTGATTGTTCCATTTTGGTTGATAAAGATACAATACCAGAGTTAAACAATGATTATATAATTTATGCCTACACTGCATTTGAAAATAAGATTTATTACGATATACAACCAGTTGCTTTCAATTTTAAAGATATAAATCTACCTGAAGAGAAAATAGAAATAAAAAAGGATAAAAATAATTTAATTTTAAAAAGCAATGTTTTCCATATTTGTGTAAAAATAAATGGAGATGTAGACGATAATTACTTTTCTCTAATCCCAAATGTTCCATATAAAGTAAAAGGAAGAATAAAGGAGGTTGTGAGTTTTAATAAATTTTTACAAAAGGAGGAATAATGGGTAGAAAAATATTTTTATTTTTTATTCCTTTATTTCTATTTGCATTTTGTAATGAAAATTTTTATTATAAAAATTTTAAACCTCCAAAAGTTTTATTTATTGCAGAAAGTAATCACCTTGCATCTTTTGCTTATTATATTGAAAGAATAACTGGATGCGATTTAACCTATACTCAAATTTTCTATAATGACCAGGACTATCACCATTTATGTGATAAACCACTTGAAGAAACAAAAAATGATATAGAATATGTAAATAACAAAGGAGAAAAATTTCTTTTAAATTTATTAGAAAATATTGATGATTTTGACATAATTTTTGCAAGTTTTTCTCCTGATTCAAAAGATGAAAAAGTTAAAGAAAAACTATTTAATATAGAAAAAAAACTATCTAAGGTAGTAAAAAATGGTAAATCCCTTGTTTTTATAAATCCAAGATGGGAAATTACTTTTGAAAATACTCCTTTATACGAAATTATGCCTGTTAAATTTGATGGAAAAAGAAAAAGTTGGACCTTTTGTCCTGGAAAAGCGTCAAATCATCCTTTAACTATTGGACTTCCATTTGAAATAACAGGAACTTATTGGTATGGACCTGTTTATATACCTATTGATGAAAAAAGTATTCCTTTAACAATAAGAGAAAATTATCCAAATTTCTGGTATAGGGAAGTTGATAAAGGTAAAGTTGTTTTTTTATATGCATTTCCAGCAGATAGAGTTGATTGGATAGGAACAGATTATAAAGCTTATGCTGGAGATAGACCTGATGAAAGTGAAGTATGGATTTCATTTTTTAATAGATTGGTCTGGTATCTTAAATATGGAGAAAAAGCATTCCCTGTTTTTTTAAATCTAAATATTGATGAAAATATGAAGATTAAATATGGTCAAAAGATTGAACTTCCAGTAAAAGTTATAAACATTTCAGAAAAAGAAGAAAATATTGAACTAATTGTCCAAATTTCCACAAGATACACTGATAAAAATATAACTGAAAAAAAGAAAATTATATTAAAAAGCAATGAAGAGAAAACTGAAATTTTTAACTTTTCAGTAGATTTACCAAAAATAGATAAATATCTTTATATAAAATCTCTTGCTTTAAATGAAAAAGGAGAAATTATTAATGAAAGTTATAAATGGATTTTTTATGAAAGTGAAGTTTTGGTTAATCTTAAAACAGATAAAGATGGATATAGAGTAGGAGAAGATATTAAAGTTAACCTTGAGATTTCTGAACTTAAAAATGATAAAAATTATGAAATATTTGTTTATTTAATTGATAGGGAAGGAAGGATTTTAGAAAAGAAGAATGAAAATATAAAAGCAGAAAGTGAAAATAAAGTTTTAAATTTTAATTTTAAAATGCCCCAAGAAAGTCCTGATTATTTATCAAGTTACTGGTTGAAATCTTTAATCTTATCAGAAAACAGAATTTGTGCAAGTTCTGATTTTGTTCAAGTACAGAATGATGAGATATGGGATATGAGAAAACAATTCCAGTTTTCTTTATGGACATCTGGTGGCTCTTATCCAAAAATGAAACTTTTATTTGATTCTGGTTTTAATTCTCTTGGATATCCAGGGAATAGTTATATATGTGATAGATATGGATTAAGACAGTATGTTGAAAGCACAGGAATAAATACATTTGGGGTTGAAATAAAGTATCCTGACTGGGATGGAGTAAGAAAAGAAATGGAAAAAGTTATAGAAAATTTAAATAAAAAAGGTTCTGATTCAAGAAGTAAATGTCTTGTATCTTTGCAGGAAGAAGGTGGATTTGGTGGTGGATGGGGAACAAGATATTATTGGAAAGAAGATAAAGCACCAGAAATACCACAAAAAGTTTTTAATGAATATTTAAGAGAGATCTATAAAAATGATATAAAAAAATTGAATGAAGAATGGAATGCAAATTATAATAGTTTTGAAGAAATACCTCTTGAAAAAAATAAAAGTGTGTATCCTTCATCTATCTTTGTAACTTCACAAGCATGGGAAGCATTAAGTCAAGAGCAGAAAAAAATAAAAATTCCAGTTGATTTTAAGGAACCAGACATTAATAAAAAATATCTTGCATATACTTCTCCTTATTATCAAACATATAGATTTTTTGACTGGTATTATCAGAAATACTGTGATTTAGCAACTGAAATATATAAAAAAAATAGAAATCCAGTTCCTTTAACTATATGTTCAGCACCTGGAGGGTTTTATCCAAAGGTAGATGTTTATAATTTTGCTGGTCTTGGACCATTTTATCCAAAAGAAACAGGGCTTGTTGAAAATGCAATAGCAAGGAGAGATTATGGTGATATACCTGGTTTTTCAGGAGCAATGTGGGCATATTTTGATTTGTTTACTTTATGGAATTGCACTGTTATATCCTCAATAATTGCAGGTAATACTCATATTGATTACTGGGTAGATACTCCTTTAACTTTTAATCCTGATTTAACTCATACAAGAGCAAGTTTCTGGACAAAAGAATTAAGAAAAAAGATAAAGCACATAGAGCCAATATTACTTCATAAAAGATTTAGTTATACAAAAGGACTTGGTATATTTATTCCAGAACAACCATTACCAAAAGGAATATTTGGAAGACATTTTGGTTCATCTATTTCCTGCAATGGGCCTGTTTATTCAGCGTTGGAAGAAAGTGGATATATGCCAAAAATAGTAAAACCAGAAGAATTTAAAGACCTTTCTATTTTAATCCTTTCATATAGTCAGGTAATTAATAAAGAAGAGGGAGAAAAAATTAAAGATTTTGTTAAAAATGGAGGCATTTTAATATCAACTCCATGGAGTGGTGCAGTTTCTCCTTATGGGAATTTTTATACTGTTTATCCTTCAGAAGAGAGTGGATTGGTTGAATTGCTTGGATTTAAACTATTAAATACATCTCAGGAATTAAAGATAGAGGAATTTGTTATTGAAAGTAATAATTATCCTGAAATAAAAGGGCTTTCATTAAAAAGCAAAGGTAGGGATAAAATTTTGGAATTGAATGAAGATGTTAAAATAATTGCAAAATACAAAGATGGAACTCCAGCAATATTAGAAAGGAAATATGGAAAAGGGAAAGTTATATATTTAAATTTTATTTATGACTGGGATAACTGGTGGAATAGTTTTTATGAAAAAAGTAGAGAAGCATACAGAAGATTGTTTGATACATTAATAAAGAAAAATAGTAATGTTAAAAATGAGTATTTTATTTCTTTTTTAAGTTATGAAAAGACAGAATTGAATAAGGGTTGGTGGGGAATGTATTTAAAAGATATACCAGAAAAAGGGGATGCTATTCCATATTGGGCTTCTCAACTATATTCAGACCCAACTGGTGAAATTAAATATTTATTTATTTTTTCAGATCATAGAAGTCCAATTATTGAAGGAGAGATCAATTTAGAGGAAAAAAATAAAAAGTTGATCAATCTGATCACAGGTCAAGAAGTAAAAAAGAATGAAAATGGAAACTATAAAATTGTTTTAAATCCTGGGGATGGGGTATTTTTGTGTATTATAAATCAAGATTCTGTTGTGAAAGATATAATAATAGATCTACCTAATTTTATCAAATCTGGTGAGTATTTAAATTTAGAAATTTCATTAGTTGGTGCAAAGAATGGCATTTATACCGGTATTATTGAAATTTATTCTTCTAATGAATATTTAAAATCACATTCTATTTTAAATCTTCAATTGCCATCTGGTAAAGTAAAAACAAAGGTTTACTTTGCTGAAAATGAATATGGAGATTATAAAATAATTTTTAAAGAAAGTATAACAGGAATTAGTAAAGAAAAAATAGTTAAAGTTTTACCTTCTAACCAATCTATTGATAAGAGATTTCTATCGCCATTTACAGAGAGAAAGGAAGATAAAATTTTGTTGTATAATCTTGACAGTTCAGAATTTATTGAATTATTCAGAAAAATTAAAAATATTTACGAAGGAGATTATACAGGACTTGAAAACAAATATATGTTAAGTTATTACCTTTATGTTCCTTTTATAAAAGAAACAAGACACTCAATTATAAGAAAATTACAGAGAACAGAATGGATGAGACATTTTGATAAATTTAAAGAAGAAATTAGAAAAGGAGAAGTTTTTTATTTGATAGGAGAAGATATAAATATTGACCCGATAAGTGGACTTGAAATTGATCCACTTGCAAGCAAAGATATAAAAGAATTTATTGAAAAATTAAGAAAGGCAGGAGAAGTTGAGATTGAAATAATAAATGATATAAAAATAGAAAAAATTAAAATAGGGAAAGGATGTTTAATTATTTTATATGATACAGTTGATAGATCAATTTATCACAGTGATGATTTCAAAATCTGGCATCAAAAAATTAAAAGTTTGATAAAAAAATTAATATTATAAAATAGATTAAAGGTTTGAATATTCTTTTGCCTGTGCCTTTAAACTTAACAATAATTCTATATTTGAACTTGTCGTTTTTATTTTGTTTATTAAAAGTTCCATTGCTTCAATTGGATTTAAAGGAGCAAGAATTTTTCTTAATAACCATATCAATTGTAATTCTTCAGGATTAACAAGGAGTTCTTCTCTTCTTGTCCCTGACCTATTTATATCTATTGCTGGGAATATTCTTCTTTCAGCAAGCTTTCGTTCAAGATTTATCTCCATATTTCCAGTTCCTTTAAATTCTTCAAAAATAACATCATCCATTTTACTACCTGTATCTATTAAAGCAGTTCCTATTATTGTTAAACTTCCTCCTTCTTCAATATTTCTTGCTGCACCAAAAAACCTTTTTGGCTTGTCAAGTGCAGTTGATTCAAGGCCACCAGTCATTATTTTCCCACTATGTGGGACTAAAATATTATATGCTCTTGCAAGTCGTGTTATACTATCAAGAAGAATTACAACATCTTTTTTATGTTCTACAAGTCGCTTTGCCTTTTCAAGAGCAATTTCAGCAACTTGAGTATGTCTTTCTGGTGATTCATCAAATGTTGCACTTATAACTTCTCCTTTAACAATTCTTCTCATCTCAGTAACTTCCTCTGGTCTCTCAGCAACAAGAAGAACAATTAAATAAACTTCTGGATGATTTTTTGCAATTGCATTTGCTATTTTTTGTAATATAACTGTTTTTCCAGCCCTTGGTGGAGAAACAATAAGACCTCTCTGTCCTTTCCCAATAGGTGTTATTAAATCAATGACTCTTGTTGTAATTTCATCAGGAGTTGTTTCAAGAATAAATCTTTTGTTAGGATGAATTGGTGTTAGTTCTTCAAAAGGAATTCTTGATGAAATATTTTCAGGTGGTTCTCCATTTACCATTTCAACTTTTAAAAGTGCGAAATATTTTTCATTTTCTTTAGGTGGTCTTATTTGTCCAGAAACAGTGTCTCCAGTTTTCAATCCAAATTTTTTTATTTGTGAGGGAGAGACATAAATATCATCAGGACCTGGAAGATAATTATAATTAGGGACTCTTAAAAACCCAAAACCATCAGGTAAAACTTCAAGAACACCTTCTCCAAAAATTAGTCCATTTTTTTTTGCATGTGCTTCCATTATTTTGTAAATCAATTCTTCTTTTCTTAAACCACTTATACCATTTACATTAACTTCTTTTGCAATTTTTTGTAGTTTTGCCATACTTAATTTTCTTAAAGTCGCGACATTTATTTCATTCATTTGTTCCATCCTTTTCTCCTTTTTAAAATTTTAATTTACTTCTTTTAACAATTTAGAAAGAATTCTTTTTAATTTTTCTTTTGTTTCTTCAATAGAATAAGAGTTATCAATTAGATAATCGGCGTTTTCTTTTTTGTATTTAAGAGATAGTTGATTTTTCCATATTTTTTTTATTTCTTTTTCAGTATATTTATTTTTTAACCTTTCTATAATCTTTTTTTGGGGTGTGGCTACCACAATTATTTTATCAAATAATTTTTCACTTTTTGTCTCAAATAATAGGGGAATTTCTATAAATATTATACCGCCATTTTTTTTTATGTCAAGTATTTCTTTATTAATTTTTTCAAATACCATTGGATGGAGTAAATTTTCTAATTCTTCCTTTTTATCTTTGTCATTAAAAACAATCTCTCTCACTCTTTTTTTATTTATCTTACCATTTACTTCAATATCTTGTCCCAATATTCTTTTTATTTTTTTTAAAACGCTTTTTTTCTTCCATAAATTATGGACAATTTCATCACAGGAAATAACTTTATATTTCCACTTTCTTAGAATTTTTGATATAGTTGTTTTTCCAGAACCAAAAATACCTGTAATTCCAACAACAACTGATTTTTTCATTATGTTCCTAATGTCCAAGAAGAAAGATATTTCTTTTGTGTTTTTGTTAAACTACCAATTTTAACATTCATCGTTTTAAGTTTATATTTCGCAATCTGTTTATCTATTTTTTCAGGAACATCATATACACCTATTTCTATATTTGAATTTTCCTTTAAAAATTTTATAGATAAAAATTGATTTGCAAAACTCATATCCATAACTTCTGGAGGATGACCTTCTGCACAGGCAAGGTTTAATAATCTCCCCTCTCCAAGAATATAAATTTTCTTTTTGGTTTTAAGAAGATACTCAGTTAATCCATTTCTTATTATTCTTTTTCTTAATGTATTTTTTTCTATTTCATCCATTTTTATTTCAACATTAAAATGTCCAGAATTTCCAAGAATTACTCCATTTTTCATTTTTTTTATTTCATTCATTGTTATAACAGATGTATTTCCAGTGGCAGTAATAAATATATCACCTATTTTACTTGCTTGACTTATTGTCATCACAGAAAATCCATCCATTATTGCTTCAAGGGCTTTTATTGGATCCACTTCAACAACTATTACTTTACCACCCATTCCTCTAAATCTATGAGCAATTCCTTTTCCACACCATCCATAACCACAAACAACAATTGTTTTTCCAGCAATTAAAATGTTAGTTGCTCGTAAAAATCCATCAACTGTTGACTGTCCTGTTCCATATCTATTGTCAAATAGGTATTTTGTTTTTGCATTATTTACTGCAATTACTGGAAATTTTAGAAGTTTTTGATTATGTAGATTTTTTAAACGGATAACACCAGTTGTTGTTTCTTCTGTTGCTCCTATAACGTTCTTTATATATTTTTGATTTTGATGAATAAATGTAATTAAATCTCCTCCATCATCTATAATAAAATGAGGCATAGTTTTTGCCACATTTTCTATGTTTTTATAATATTCCTCACTACTTTCATTTCTTTTTCCAAATACAGATATTCCTTGTTTAACTAAATATGCTGCCACTTCATCTTGGGTACTTAATGGATTTGATGCACATAAAAATACTTCCGCACCTGCTTTTTTAAAATTCAGAATAAGATTTGCTGTTTCCGAAGTAATATGAAGACATGCTCCTATTCTATATCCCTTGAAAATTTTTTTCTTACTGTATATTTTTCTCAAATAATTTACAACAGGCATATGTTCCAAAGCCCATAAAACTTTATTTTCGCCAATTTTGAATAGATTTATATCTTTTATTGAAAATTTTGGAAAACTATTTTGCATTTTTTATAAATATTTCTGTTGAATCTGTCTTTTCCCAGGTAAAATCTTCATCATTCCTTCCAAAATGTCCATAACATGCTGTTTTTCTATAAATAGGTCTTAAAAGATCAAGTTTTTTTATAATTCCCCTTGGAGATAGGTCAAAATTTTCTTTAACAATTTTTACGATTTCATCATCGGGTATAACACCTGTATTTTTGGTGTTTATCATTAAAGATACAGGTTCTATTTGGCCAATAACATAAGCAATTTGGATTTCACATTTCTTTGCTAAACCAGAAGCAACTATATTCTTTGCAAGATATCTTGCCATATAAGAACCTGATCTATCAACCTTTGTAGGGTCTTTTCCTGAAAAACATCCACCACCATGACTTCCAATTCCGCCATAGGTATCTACAATTATTTTTCTTCCAGTAACCCCTGTATCTGCCATTGGACCTCCGATAGTAAAACTACCTGTTGGATTTACAAAAATTTTCATATTTTTACTTCTTAACTCTTGAGGAATTACATAGTTTATTACAAGTTCAATCATATCTTCTCTAATTTTTTTCTGTGGAACATTGGGATTGTGTTGTGCTGATATAACTACACTTTCAACATAAACTGGTTTATCATTTTCATAAAGAACTGTAACCTGTGATTTTCCATCAGGTCTTAAATAATCAACTATTTTCTTTTTTCTTATCTCTGCTAATCTCATCACAAGTTTATGTGCAAGCATTATTGGTAAAGGCATTAATTCAGGAGTTTCATCAGTTGCATATCCAAACATCATTCCCTGGTCTCCTGCTCCTCCTTTATCAACTCCAATCGCTATTTCAGGTGCTTGTTCCTGAATAGAGGTTATTATTCCGACAGATTCATACTGGAATCCATAGGATGGGTCAGTATATCCAATCTCTTTTAATAAATTTCTTGCAATTTCAGGTATATCTACATAACCAGTTGTAGTAATTTCGCCTGCAATAAATAAAATACCTCTTGTTGTTAAAGTTTCACAAGCAACCCTACCATTTTTATCCTGTTTTAAAACTTCATCAAGAATTAAATCTGAAATTTGGTCACATATTTTGTCAGGATGACCTTCACAAACAGATTCCGATGTAAAGTAATAATTATTACCCATTTTATTCTTCTCCTTTTTTCATTTCTTCTTTTAAAATATTTATTTCTTTTATTTCTGTTGGGTCAACTCTATTAAAAATTGCAAGGTAATAACTTATCCAGTCACCAAGAATTATTAAATATATTAATTTTTCAAGTAGAGTATCTCCTTCTATATTTAATTTTAAAACTTCTTTAACTTTTTGTGAAATAATATTTGAAGTTATTTCAATTCTTTTTTTTACTCTTTGATTTTCAATACCTGAAATTATAAATAGAGCGATTATCCTGTTTAAAAATAATTTAGGAAAATAAAAAGACATTATTTCGTTGTGATTCATCTCTGGTAAAACATTGATAAACGAAAAATTTTTTGAATTTTCTGCTATTTGAGTTTTCCATCTTAAAATTCCAGGAAATAATCTATTTTCAGAATAAATAAGAAGAACATTTTTGTGAATCTTTTTTGCAATTTCTATTGCTTTATTGTTTTCATTATAAGGCAAAAACTTCTCTACCCAATTTTCAACTTTTTGAAAAAATTGTTTTTCAAGAGGAGGTAACATATTCAGTTGAACAAAAAACTTGTAAACAGAAAAGAAAAGATATCCAAAAGCACATCTTGGAGGCATTCCTGAAGGAATTTTAATAAATAAGTTATGGTCTGAATTTGCGAGTTTTTCAATTTCGCCATTACTTGAGATACAAATTATTAAACATTTTTTCTCATTTGCATTTTTATAAGCATATATTGTTTCTTCAGTATTACCTGAATAACTTTCAACAATAATTAAAGTTTTAGAATCTATATATCTTGGTAATGAATAATCTCTTATAACAAAAACAGGGATTTCTGCAACATCTTCTATTAAAACTTTCATAACATCTCCTGCTATTGCAGAACCACCCATACCAGTAAAAATTATTTTCTCAAAATTTTTCTTTATTTCTGGTACTGAAAAATTATATCCTTCAAAACAGTGTTGAGGAAAATTTTTTAATAACGAAAACATGTCACTCTTATCAAATTTTTTTAAAAGCGCATTTATTTTCATTTTCTCTCCTTTTTTAAAATCTTTATTTGAGATGTCTTTTAAGAAAATTTATGATTTTTTCATGTGAATCAAAATTAATAATTTCATCTGTAATCTTTTTTATCTCTGTATAACTATTTTTAAGAATTTTTTCTTTAACAGAAGGAATTGCAACTGGTGCCATACTTAATTCATCTATTCCAAGACCAATTAACAGACATGCTATTTCTGGTATTGAAGCCATTTCTCCACATAAACTAATTTTGATATTATTCTTTATAGCATTTTCAACAGTAATTTTTATTAAATTTAAAACAGAAGGATGACAGGGTTGATATAAGTAAGATAATTTTTCATTAACTCTATCTATTGCTAAAGTATATTGAATTAAATCATTTGAACCAATACTAAAAAAATCTACTTCCTTTGCAAGGTCATCTGAAACTAAAGCAGCAGAAGGAGTTTCTATCATAATACCAATTTTAATATCTTCATTAAATTTCAAATTTTCTTTTTTCAGTTTTTTCTTTGCTTCTTCAATTATTTTTTTTGTCTCTATAACTTCTTCTTTTGTTGTAATCATTGGAAACATCATTTTTAAATCTCCATAATAACTTGCTCTTAATATCGCTCTTATCTGAGTTAAAAAAATGTCCCTTTTTTCAAGACAGAATCTTATTCCTCTTAAGCCGAGAAATGAATTTAACTCTTTTGGTCCCTCAAATGCAGAAATAAATTTGTCTCCACCAACATCAATCGTTCTTATTATGATTTCTCTTTTTCCAAATTTTTCTATTATATTTTTATATGAGAGAAATTGTTCTTCTTCTGTTGGTAAGTCCTTTCTTTTTAAATAGAGATATTCTGTCCTAAATAATCCAATTCCTTCTGCACCATATTTTAAAGCAGTTTCAACTTCTTCTGGAAGTTGTATGTTTGCATATAATTTTATCTCTTTTCCATCAGTAGTCATGGTTTTTTTATTTTTCAATATGTATATTTTTTTCTTTAGTTTTTCTCTTTCCTTTTCCTTAAGTTTAATTTTATCAATTTCATTTTGAGTAGGATTAATTATTACAATACCTTCATAACCATCAATCAAAAGTGTATCATTTTCTTTTATATGCTCAATATTTTCTTTAATACCAACAACTGCAGGGATTTCAAGAGCTTTTGCTATTATTGCTGTATGTGAAGTTTCTGTCCCCATAGAAGTTATAAAACCTTTAATATATTTTGTATCAATTGATACTGTTTGTGTAGGTGAAAGGTCATTTGAAACTAATATCCCGTCTTTTATATTTTTAAATCTATTATTTTTTTTACTTAAATTTGAAACTATTCTCTCAAAAATATCCAATATCTCTTTTTTTCTTTTTTTAAAATTACTTTCTGAAAACTCCTTATTCAGATTATCAATAAATTTTTTTATGGCTGTTTCAGCAGTGACTTTTTCGCTTTTTATTATCTTCTCTATTTTTGCAATAAGGTTTTTATCCTTTAAAAGAGAAAGATGAAAAGAAAAAATTTCAGCATATTCTTTATCTGTAATTTTTTTTATATTATTTATGATTTCTAAAATTTCATTTTCTGTTTTATTGATACTTTCTTTCAATCTTCTTATTTCTTCGTCTATATCTTCTTCTTTTATTTTCTTTATTTCTTTTAGTGATAAAAAATCATCATTCAGTTTTCTTGCTTTTCCAATAGCAATACCAGGAGAACCAGGAATTCCTTTTATTTTTTTCATTTTGGGATTTTCAAGATAAACTATTTAATTTTTCCTCATCCTCTCTTATAATTTTAATTGCTTCTTCTGGTGTCTTACAATTTCTAAGAGCATTTCTAAAAACTTTATCTTTTAACAATCTTGCTATTTTAGCCAGAGTTTTCAAATGCTGACCAATTGATTTTGTTGGTGCAAGAACAAGAAATATTATATAAACAGGTTCTCCATCCAGAGAATCAAAATCTACTCCTGTTTGGGAAAGCCCTAATGCACAAATAATTTCATTTATCTGATCAGTTTTTACATGAGGTATTGCAATTCCCTGTCCTATTCCAGTTGAACCAAGTTTTTCTCTTTCCATAACTGCCTCTAAAATTTTTTCACTATCTTTTATATATCCATTTTTTTCAAGATTTTTTATCATTTCCTTTAATACAGATTTTTTATCCCTACTTTTCAAATTGGTTATTATACAATCTTCTTTCAAATAATCTACTATTTTCATTTTTTTGCCTCCTTTTTATTTGTTCACAATTTTGTCATGTAATTTTCTTAATTTTATTTTTGTTTTGTCTAAAAGCGTTTCAACACTTTTATTTATGTCATTGCTTTTTTCTTTCAAAAAAACCTTAATATTTTTTGAATGTAAATAAATTTCTGTTAAATATAAAGGACCATCTTTTTTTATGTGAAATTCAACATATCCGTCATTAAGAACAAATTTTTTTAATTTTTCAATTTTTTCTTTTATATATTCTTCATATTCTTTGTTTATTTGAACTTCCGAATGAATTTTTATATCCATTTTTTCTCCCTTTTAATATATTTTCCTTATCTCTAAATTAGGAAAATAAAATTTTAATATATTTTTGTAATCAAATCCAATTTCTGCCATTTTCTTTGCTCCCCATTGTGATAATCCAACTCCATGTCCATAACCTTTACCAATAAAAATGATATTCTCTCCTTTATCAATTATCTCAAACATAGTACTTGGAATTATATATGGATTATTGAAATAAACTTGTGTATTTTGATTAACTTTTTCTCTAAATTCAGTCCCTGTTATTCTTATTACATTACCTTTTTTTGTTATAATCTTCAACAATTTTACTCTATTTGTTTTATCTTTTTCAATTATTTCAATTTTTTCTATTGGGATTTTAAATATTTCCGATAAATACTTTTTTGGAATATTTTTTTCCCAAGAAGAAAAAGGAGCATCATCTGAATAGGGATCTAAAACTGAATAATCTAATGGAAATTTACCCTTCCAGACATCGGAAGGATTTGCTGTTATTCCGCCTGAGCAAGCATGAAAAAAAACTGGTACTATTTCTCCATTTTCAGTTGTTAGAATTTCTCCTTTTGTTTCAAAAACTGCAGATTTTATTTTTTCATTTTTGCAGTCTTGATATAGTTGATTATAGATTGAGTTTTCAATATCATAATAACTATTTTTATTTTTTATCATTTTCCAGATCAAATAAGTTCTTGAAACTACTGCTTGTGCTTTTAATGCTTCAATTGCCCAATTTTCATTCATTTCTTTTGCTACAACTCCTGAAATATATTCTTCAATTTCTATCTCTCTAACAACATTTTGGTCAAGCAATCTTATAAAAAAAGATCTTTCATTTGAAAAAATAAAGCAATTTAAAAAAAATAAAAAAAGAAAAATATCATTTGTTAGTTTTTTCTTCAGGATAAATTTCAACATTTACATTTCCTTTTATTTCAATCGTATTATTATCTACACTGTAAATAATTTTATCTCCTGAAAATTTATTTTTTCCTCTCTTAATCAATGGTTTTTCTTCAAAAATCATTTCTTTTTTTTCTTCTACATAAGTTACCTTTCCACAAGTTATTTCCATTGTTATATTTCCTGCATTTTTATCCTTATATAAAATTACCACTTTTCCGGTTATGATAATCTCTTTTAGTTTTTTATTTTCTGGGTCAACTTTTATTTCTCCTTTTCCTTCTTTATCAGTTTTGATTTCAATTATTTCTGTTTCTGTCTTTAAAGAAAGAATTGGGGAAGAGATTTTAGTATTTTTATTTTCTGTTATTTCAGCACTTTCTCCATATAATGTAAGTAAATAATTTTGTGAAAAATGCTTTAAAGAAAATCCTTTAAGCTTTTCATTTTCTAAAAAAACTTCCTCTTTCTTTTTAGTGCAGGAATTAAAAATTGCAACTATCAGAAAAACCAATAATAAAATCTTCGTAATTTTCATTTTATTACCCTGGTGGCCATAGCATTATTCTTCCACCTAATAAATGAAAGTGGATATGATCTACACTCTGTCCGGCATTTCTGTTTGTGTTAATAACTATTCTATAGCCAGAATCTTTTATCCCTTCTTTTTCAGCAACATAACAGGCAATTTTTAACATTTTTCCTAAAAGGATTATTTCTTCCTCTTTTATCTCATGAAGTTTTGCAATATGTTTTTTAGGAATAATAAGTATATGGACTGGTGCTTGAGGATTTATATCTCTTATGCAGACCAAATCTTCATCTTCATAAACCTTGTTACTTTTAATCTCATTATTTACAATTTTACAAAAAATGCAATTCATATTTATTCTCCTTTTAATTTTCTTGGAATTGTAACTTCAATGAACGACTGAATAATATCTCCTTCTTCAAAACTATTAAAATTATCAATTCCAATACCACATTCATTGTTGTAACTAACTTCATTTACAGGATCTTTAAATCTTTTTAAACTTGTTAGAATACCACTGAATATAATTTTCCCATTCCTAATTATTTTAACTTTTGAATTTTTTACAACTTTTCCACTAACGACTATACATCCTGCAACAGTAAGATTTTTATCAATTTTAAAAACTTTTTTTACAAGTGCTTGTCCCACCATTTCTTCTTTTATTTCCGGTTCCAACATTCCTTCTATCGCTTTAATAATATCTTCACTAATGTCATATATTAATTCATAAGTCCTTATTTCTATATTCTCCTTTTTAGCAAGTTCTTTTGCTTTTGGTTCTATTGGAACTTTAAAGCCGATAACAATTCCATTAGAGGCAGAAGCAAGTAAGACATCAGATTCACTTATTGGTCCTGTACCAGCATGAATTATATCAATTTTTATCTCATCTTGGGGTATTTTAGAAAAAATGTTTTTAATCGCATCTATTGAATTGTAAAAGTCGGTTTTTAAAATTACGTTTAATTCTTTCAACTTTCCTTTTTTAATTTCTTCGTAAAGGTCTTTTAAACTCAATCTTTTTACTGGAACAGCCATATTTTCTTTCTCTTTCTGAATTTTTTCCGAATATTCTCTTGCTTCTTTTTCTGAATCAACAACTTTAAATTTTTCTCCAGGGATTGCAATTCCATGACTTCCTAAAATTTCAACTGGTGTAGAAGGTTTTGCTTCTGTCAATCTTCTTCCCCATTCATCAATAATTGCTCTTACTTTTCCCCAGGTAGTACCAACAATGAAAGGATCCCCAACTTTTAATATACCATTTTCAATAATTACACTTATTACAGGACCTTTAAATTTATCAATAAAAGATTCAATTACTGTTCCATCACATTTACAGTTTATAATTGCTTTTAAATCAAGCATTTCTCCTACAAGAAGTATCATTTCAAGTAAATCATTTATTCCTTCACCTGTTAGACCAGAAACATTTACATATACAGTATTTCCTCCCCATTCTTCAGGAATTAGTCCATATTCAGAAAGTTGCTGTTTAACTCTTTCTGGATTTGCATTTGGTTTGTCAATTTTATTTATAGCAACTATTATTGGAACATTCGCAGATTTTGCATGATTTAGTGCTTCAATTGTTTGAGGTTTTACTCCTTCATCAGCAGCAACAACAAGAACAACAATATCTGTGATTTTTGCTCCCATCGCTCTCATCGCTGTAAATGCTTCATGTCCAGGGGTATCAAGAAAAACGATAGATCCTTCTGGTAAATCTACTTTATATGCTCCAATTTTTTGGGTAATCTGGCCAACTTCTTTTTCTGCAACTTTAGTTTTTCTTATCTTATCAAGAATGGTTGTTTTACCATGGTCTACATGTCCCATTACAGTTACTACTGGTGGTCTTTTAATATATATAGGTTGTTCCTTTTCAATTTTTCTTTCTAAAACTGGCTGTTCTGTTTCTTGAAAGATAGGTATATAATTAAACTTTTCACATATTTTTTTAATTTGCTCTTTGCTAAGTGTTTGATTTAAATTAACTATAATTTTTTCATTGAGAAGAAACTTTAAAATCTCAGATGATGGAATTTTAATTTTTTTAGATAGTTCGTTGACATTTTCTTTTCCGGTCAAAATAACTTCTTTTTTTTCTTTTTCTTTTTCCTCCTTTTCTCTCTCTTTTTTTATATATTCTTCAAATTTATTTATTTCACTTTCTGTAATCTGACTCAATATCTGTTTCCCTTTTATACCAATTTCTTCCAAAATTTTTAGTAAATCTTTAGTTTGAATATTATGTTTTTTTGCAAGTTCGTAGATTCTCATTTTTAATTATTTGGTTCCTTTTTATATTCAGAAACTTTGAAAACTTTTATATTCCAACCTGTTAATTTAGATGCAAGGCGAACATTTTGACCTTTTTTGCCAATTGCAAGGAAAAGCTGGTCATCATCAACAATCACAATTGCTTCTTTTTTTTCTTTATCTATATAAATTTCGTTAGATTTTGCTGGTGAAAGTGAATTTTTTATAAATTTTTCTATATCTTCATCCCACAATATTACCTCTATTTTCTCACCCTTTAATTCCTTAACAACATTTTTTATTCTTGAGGCCTTATCTCCTATACAGGTTCCAATAGGATCTATCTTTTCGTCATTAGAAACAACTGCTACTTTTGTTAAATCTCCAGGGAATCTTGCAATCGCCTTTATTTCAACAATTCCTTCTTTTATTTCAGGGATTTCACTTTCAAGTAATTTTTTTACAAAATTTGGATGTGTTCTTGAAAATATTAATTGATAAAATCCTTTTGAAGGAGGTCTAACCTCTAAAAGATAACATTTTATAGCATCTCCTAATTTAAAATGGTCATTTGGAAGTTTGTGATGATGTGGTAAAATGCCTTCTGCTTTTCCTGTAACAATTATAACGTTTTCATTTTCAAATCTTTCAACTCTTCCACTTACAATACTACCTTCAAGGTTTTTAAATTCGTTATAAATTGTATTTTTTTCTGCTTCTTTTATTTTTTGTATTAAAATATGTCGTGCAGTTTGAGCTGCAATTCTTTCCCATGGAAAAGATGGAGGTTGAATCTCTTTTCCATTTTCATCTATAAATTTTATATCTCCAGTTTCAGGATTAATTTTAATTTTTATATGTTTTGGTAATTGTGCTTTTTTTCTGTAAACAGTCAAAAGTCCATCCTCTAAGGATTCTATCAAATGGTTTCTTTCTATACCTCTTTCTTTTTCCCAATATTCCAACAAAGAAATAATTTCTTTTTTCATTTTTTCACCTCTAATTTAATTTTATTAGATTTGCTTTAAGATGTCAAGAATGGTAAACTAAAATCTATGAATTTTAAACCAATTGTTATAATTTTTCTTTTTGGTTTAGTTAGTTTATTTGGTGATATTGTTTACGAAGGATTAAGAAGTATTAGCGGTCCATTTCTTGCTTCAATTGGAGCAAGTGCAGTTATTATTGGTTTTTTTTCAGGTCTTGGTGAATTTTTAACATATTTTTTGAGAATTATTTCTGGTTATATTTCTGATAAAAAGAAATTATACTGGACATTTACTATAATAGGTTATTGTTTAATATGCGCTTTGCCATTTCTTGCTTTTACAAAAACTTGGCAAATTGCTGTAATTTTAATCTTACTTGAAAGAATAGGCAAAGCAATAAGAACACCCTCCAGAGATACCTTAATTTCAATTGCAGGGCAAAATATTGGTTATGGGAAAAGCTTTGGAATTCATGAAGTTTTAGACCAGATTGGAGGTATTTTAGGTCCTTTGGTTTTTTTTCTATCTCTTTCAAAATTTAAGAATTATTCTTTTGCTTTTAACTTAATGTGGATACCTTGTCTTTTACTCATTTTAACACTTTTTTTCCTTAAAAAAAACTATACTTTGGATATAAAAAATGACATGAAAGATGAGTTTCGGAATAGAAATAAAATTACTGATAAATTTATTTTTTATCTTCTTTTTGTATTTTTTTCAGTTTCAGGACTTTTAACTTTTCCACTTATAGCATATCATTTAAGTTTCAAAAAAATCACAATTCTATCTAATATCCCAATTTTTTACATTATTGCGATGGGAGTTGATGGTATAGTTGCTTTATTTATAGGAAATCTTTATGATAAAATTAAGTTCAAATCTTTAATAATAGTGCCTTTTCTTACTATTTTCTTGCCTTTTTTTTCTTTTTCTTCCAATATCCTTTTTTCTATAATAGGTGTAATAATTTTTGGGTCTGTTTTGGGATGTCATGAAACAATTTTAAGGGCATCTATAGCAGATATTGTGGCTACTTCTAAAAGAGGTTTTGCATATGGTATTTTTAATTCTATATATGGAATTGCCTTTTTTATAGGCGGTTGGATTATTGGATTTTTATATGAGAATTATTTTAAATTTATTCCCTTCTATATAATTTTTGTAGAGACAATTTCTTTTGTTTTTCTAATTGTTCAAATAAAGAGAGAAAATGTTGTGGAAAAAACTGGGTAAGTTTGAAATCAGTGAAAAAAAAGTTGAAATTAAAAGCATAAGATTAAAGGATGAAATAGGTAAAATTAGAAGGTTAAGAGTATGTTCTGTTTATGGTGATTTTTCCAAATTTACTAAAATTCCTGCTATTGGTTACCTATTTAAAGATGAAAAAGGTTTTATTGGTATCTATTTAAGTGGAAAAAATGGCGCATATGTTAAAATTGGAAAAAATTTTTTGATATCTCAAAACTTAATAGTTCCATTAAATTCTATTGGGAAAAAGAATTTAAAAAAACTTTTAAAAGGGTATAATATTGAATTATTTGAGAGTGAGGATATTATTTATGGAGTTGAAAAATAAAAAAAAGAAGGCAAAACCAGAAGAGATGATTGAAAAAATGAAAGATTTTTGTATTGAAAAAGGGATTAATGTTTATCTTGTTGGTGGTTATTTAAGAGATAAAATTTTAAGAAGAAAAAATAAAGATATAGATTTTGTTATGGAACAAGATGCTCTTAAGATCGCTGAAGAATTTGCTAAAAAGAATAATTTGCCTCAACCTGTATTTTATGGAAGATTTGGAACTGCTATGATTGAAATAAATGACATTAAACTTGAATTTGCAACTGCAAGAAAAGAAAGTTATCCTGAAGATTCAAGAAAACCATTTGTTCAAAAGGCAACAATTTACCAAGACCTTGAAAGAAGGGATTTTACTATTAATTCTATCGCTCAAAACTTAGTTACAGGAGAGATTTTAGATCCCTTTGATGGTAGAGGAGATATAAAGAGAAAAATAATAAAAACACCAATAGATCCTGATAAAACTTTTTTTGACGATCCTTTAAGGATTTTAAGAGGGATTAGGTTTGCAACTAAATTTAAATTTAAAATTGAAGAAAATACCTTAAATGGAATGAAAAAAAATAAGGATAGAATAAAAATTGTAAGTGAAGAAAGAATTGCTGATGAAATAATGAAAATACTTGAATGTTCAACTCCTTCAATAGGTTTTAAAATAATGGATGAGATTGGCCTTCTTGAAATTATACTTCCAGAAATTGCAAATCTAAAAGAAAAAAGAACAAACCATCCATGTAAAGAACTTTTTCCTCATACCTTAAAAACACTTGATAATTGTGCAAAATTTACAAAAAATGTTTATATAAGATTAGCTTGTTTACTTCACGATATTGGTAAACCATATACTTTAAAAATAGAAAATGGAAAAGTAAGCTTTCATAGACATGAGTTTGTTGGTGAGAAAATGAGTTATAATGTTTGTAGAAGATTAAAAATCAGTGAAGAAAACACAAAATTTATAGGTAAACTTATTAGATTTCATTTAAGACCTCATTTACTTGCTAAGGAAAATCCTACTGATAGTGCTTTAAGAAGATTTATAAAAGAAGTAGGGAAAGATATGAAAGCGTTGTTTATTCTTGCAAAGAGTGATTTAACAAGTAGAAATCCTAAAAAAGTGAAAGAAGCACTTGAACGACTGGAAAAATTGGAAAACAGAGTAAAAGAAATTAACAGAAAAGATAAAATTTCCTCTTTTAAATTAGCCATAAATGGTTTTGATATTATGGAGATTTTAAAAATACCGCCTTCTAAAAAAGTTGGAATAATAAAAGAATATATTGGAAATCTTGTAATTGAGAAACATCTTCCAAACAGAAAAAGAGTTTTGAGAAAATATATAATTGAAAATGCAGAAAATCTTAAAAGTTTAAATAAGTTAGAAAATGAAAATAGGAATTGACATAACTCCTTTCTTAAAAAAAAGAAAAACTGGGATTAGTTGGTATACTTATTATCTTGTAAAAAATCTTGCAAAGATTGATAAAGAAAATTTCTATTTACTTTTTGGTTGTTCAATAGGAAGATATAAAGATAAATTTCTTTTAAAAAGAGAAATCAATTCAGAAAACTTTGATATAAATGTCAAAATGCTTCCAGGTAATTTGACCTCTGCTTTTCTATTATTCTTCCCTATTGAATTTGTTCATGGAAAATTTGATATTATCCATATTTTAATTCATCCATATTATTGTCTTCATCTTTCTGGTAAACTTGTTATAACTTTTCATGATTTAGTTCATCTTATTTTTCCTGAAATGTTTTCTCCATTTGAAGTTGAAACATATAAGTTTGCTGCAAAAAGGGCTATTAAAAAAGCAGATAAAATAATTGCTGTTTCTAATTCTACAAAAAAAGATCTAATTAAGTTTTTAGATGTTAAACCAGATAAAGTTGAGGTAATTCATGTGGGACTTTATGACTTTTTTCAAAATTCTTATAGTAAATCTACGATAGATGAAGTTAAGTTAAAATATGGAATAAAAAAGAGATTTATACTTTCTGTAGGCACTATTGAACCAAAGAAAAACCACATTAGATTACTAAATGCATTTGTAAAGATTAAAGAAAAAATAAATGATTATCAACTGATTATTTGTGGAAAACCAGGGTGGAAAGCGGAAGAATTTTATAAAAGATTGAGTGAAATAAAAGACAAAATAAAAAGAGATATTATTGTCACAAATTATATCCCTTTAAAAGATTTATCCATTCTATATAAATATGCTGATATCTTTGTTTATCCTTCATTATATGAAGGATTTGGTTCACCTATACTTGAAGCAATGAGATGTGGTATCCCTATTATAACTTCAAATGTTTCTTCAATGCCTGAAGTTGCTGGAGATGCTGCTTTACTTATTAATCCTGAAGATGAAGATGATATTGCCAATGCAATATTAAAATTGGTTGAAAATAGAGAATTAAGAGAAAATTTAGTAAAAAAGGGTTTTGAAAGGGTTAAATTATTTACTTGGGAAAATACAGCAAAACAAACTCTCAAAGTGTATAAAGAATTAATTTGAAACACTTAATTTTTGAAGAATTTTTTTATATAATTTTTGATAAAATTCTTTTAGAGATGAAAATAGGAATTGATGTTACACCTTTATTAGGCAACAAAAAAGCAGGGATTGGATGGTATACATATAATCTTATTGAAAATATCATGAAAATTGACAAAGAAAATATTTATGTACTTTATAGTAGTTCTCTAAAAAGATTTACAAAGAAATACGAAATTGAAAAATATTTCAAATTCAGAAAGTTCTATATATCTTTTAGACCTTTTCCTCATATTTTTTGGAGTTATGTTGTAATGAAAACCATTCCTTTTGAATTTTTATATGGAAAGTTTGATTTAATACATATTTTAAATGTTTCAACACCCCTTCCTTTAAGTTTATGTATTAAACAAATAATAACAATTCATGACTTAACACCTTTAATAAATTTAAACTGGTTTCCATTAGAAACCAGTATTCTTAAATTCATTATCCCTAAGGCAGTTAAAAAAGCAGATATGATTATTACTGTTTCCCATAATACAAAAAACGATTTATTAAATTACTTTAAAATTAACCCAGAGAAAATTACAGTGATATATCCTGGACTTCATCATGAAATTTGTAAACCGATTGGTGATTATGAAAAGATTGAAAATATTAAAAAGAAATATGGAATTGATGGGAAATATATACTTTATGTGGGAACAATAGAACCAAGAAAAAATATATCAAGATTGATAGATGCATTTATTATTGTAAAAGAAAAATCTTCTGAAATTAAACTTGTTTTATGTGGTAAAATTGGTTGGAGATCAGAAATTTTTTATAGGAAAATGAGAGAAATTCCTGAAAAGATTAAAAAAGATATAATTTTAACTGATTATGTACCTGTTTCTGATTTACCTTATTTTTACAATGGATGTGAAGTTTTTGTCTATCCATCTTTATATGAAGGATTTGGTTCACCTATACTTGAAGCAATGAGTTGCGGAGTGCCTGTTGTAACATCTAACATTTCTTCTATGCCAGAGGTAGTTGGTGATGCTGGTATTTTAGTTAATCCTGAAAGTAAAGAGGAAATAGCAGAGGCAATTTTATCTATTTTAAATAATGAAGATTTAAAAAAGACACTATCAAAAAGGGGATTAGAAAGAGCAAAATTATTTTCATGGGAAAATACTGCAAAAAAGACATTGGAAGTATACAAAAAAGTTGGTAAAATTTAAAATTGAGAATTTTTAAAATATGGTCTAAAATTTTACTATGAAGTCAAAAGATATTATATGGGCACCTTGGAGGATTGGGTATATTCTTGAAACTAAAAAAGATAAATGTTTTCTTTGTGATAGTGTTAATTCAAAGAAAAATAAATATGTTGTTTACAAAGGGAATTTAAGTTTTGTAATAATGAATATCTATCCTTATAACAATGGTCATATAATGGTTGCTCCTTTAAGACATATAAAAGACATTGAAGAACTGAAAGAACAAGAGATCAATGAAATTAGTAAGTTAATTTTAATTTCAGTTAAAATTTTAAAAAAAATTTTAAAACCAGAAGGATTTAACATAGGATTAAATCTTGGAAAAGTTTCTGGAGCTGGAATTGAAGACCATTTGCATATTCATATAGTTCCAAGATGGCAAGGAGATACAAATTTTATGCCTGTTATTTCAAATACAAAAGTTATTCCCCAATCTTTAAATGAGATTGTAAAAATTTTAAAAAAAGAATTTAAAAAGGAAATTTAAAAATGTATATTGCAGATTTTCATATTCACTCAAAATATAGTAGAGCAACAAGTAAAGATATGGAACTTGATGGGCTTGTAAAATGGGCAAAATATAAAGGAATAAATCTTCTTGGTACAGGAGATATTACTCATTTTTATTGGTTTTATGAATTAAAAAGAAACTTAAAAGAGACAGATAGATTAGGGATTTATAATTATGGTGGAATTGACTTTATTTTAACTGGAGAAGTATGTAATATTTTTGACAAAAAGGGTCTTACGAAAAAAATTCATAATATAATTTTTATTTCTTCCTTAGAAAAAGCTGAAAAATTTAATAAAAATGTTGAAAGATATGGAGATTTAAATTCTGATGGAAGGCCTATTTTGCAACTTGAAGCAAAAGAACTTTTAAAAATATTAAAAGATGTGGATGAACTCAGTTTTATAGTTCCTGCTCATATCTGGACACCTCATTTTTCCCTTTTTGGGTCTAATTCTGGTTTTGATGATATTGAAGATTGTTTTGAAGAACTTACAGATGAGATATTTGCTCTTGAAACAGGTTTAAGCAGTGATCCTGAGATGAATTGGCGACTTTCAAAACTTGATAGATTTTCTTTAATTTCAAACTCAGATGCTCATTCTCCTTCAAAAATAGGCAGAGAAGCAAATATATTTTTTGATAAATTTGATTTTAAGCAATTGATAAATATTCTAAAAAGTAAAAATTTCAAGATGACAATTGAATACTTTCCTGAGGAAGGTAAATATCATTATGATGGACACAGAAATTGTGGTATTTGTTTTTCACCTGAACAAACAAGAAAAAATAATTATATCTGTCCTGTTTGTAATAGAAAGGTAACTATTGGAGTAATGCACAGGGTAGAAGAACTTGCAGATAGAAAGTCCAATGAGAAACCAGAAAAATATGTTCCTTTTAGAAAAATTGTTCCTCTTGACCAGATAATAGGAAGTGTAATGAATAAGGAAGTTTCTTCTCAAATAGTTCAAAAGATGTATTTTGAAATTATAAATAAAGTTGGTCCAGAGTTTTATATACTTTTAGAAGCAAATGAAAAAGAAATTGAGAAGAGGATTGAAACTAAAATTTGCGAAGGAATTAAAAAAGTGAGAGAGGGCAAAGTAAATATAAAACCTGGTTATGATGGAGAATTTGGAAAAGTTGAAATAAAGGTAGAATTAGATACTTTTAGCGACCAATCTCTTTTCTAAAAATTATAATGAAAAATCTTAAAATTCTTGTTGTCAGTAATGGATATATTGAAGATATGATGGCTTGTCAAATTATAAAAAATTTAAAAGAAATTGAACCCACTTTAGAGATTAAGGCACTTCCAATAGTAGGAGAGGGAAAACCTTATACTTTACAAAATATAGATGTTTTAGGTCCTTGTAAGAATTTACCAAGTGAAGGGCTTATTCATTTTAGTATTAAATATTTGATAAGGGATATTAAAAGTGGTTTAATTAATTTTTTGGTCAAACAGATAGAAGTAATAACAAAAGAAGGGAGAAAAGCCGACTTTATAATTGCTGTTGGAGATATTTTCCTTTGTGCCTTAGGCGGTTTTTTTTCAAAAAAGAAGGTTATTTTTGCTGCTACTGCTCAATCAGTTTATATGGGGAAAATAAGTTCTTTAAATTTATGGTTGACAAAGCATTTTGCAAAGATTGTTTTTCCAAGAGATCATGCAACAACTGTTTTCTTTAAAAAATATGGTATTCCTGCCATTTATTTTGGAAGTTTAGCAATGGATTGTGTTGAAATTACTGGTATAGATTTTAATTTGCCTAAAAAAAGTAAAGTTATAGGGATGTTGCCTGGAAGAAGAAAAGATGCTTGTGAAAAGATTGAGTATCTGTTAAGAATTGTAGATGAAATAATAATTGAGTCAAAAAAAAAGAATTATGAAACACCTGTTTTTATAATTTCTCTTTCTTATATACTTGATTTGGATAAATTAAGTAAAATTGCTAATAAATACGGTTGGATACTGGAGAAAGGAAAAAAGAGTGATGAAGAACATGGTATTATCGGATATTTAATAAAAAATTCAAATAAAGTAATTATTTCAGATAAATTTGGGGATGTTATCAACAAATCAAATCTTGTAATTAGTTTTTCTGGAGTGTCAAATGAACAAGCAATAGGACTTGGTAAACCTGTAATTACTTTTCCAGTAAAAAGCAATCTTTATCCATGGAAATACTTTGTTAAAAAACAAAAAAAATTATTGGGAGAATCTATTTTCCCTTTGCCATTTAATGAAAAATTAATTACAGAAAAGATTTTTTCTATACTTAATGACTCATCAATAGAAGAAAAAGTTAAAAAAGACGGAATTGAGAGAGTAGGGATTAAAGGAGCAGGCAAAAAAATTGCTTTATATATAAAAACTAATTTTTTAGACCCTTATAAACAAAAGTTCTAAGAAGTTAAATTTAAAGGGAAGATTGACATAAATAAGTAGAAAAATTAAAATAAATAAAAAATAGGAGGTCTTAAATGGCTAAATTTAGTGCTAAAAAATTTATAAAAGAGAGTGTTAACGAGTTAAGAAAAAAAATAAAAGATAAAAAAGCCTTAGTTGCAACTTCAGGTGGAGTTGATAGTACTGTTTGCGCTATATTAACAAAAATGGCGATTGGTGATAAATTAGTAGTTTTTTTCATTGATGATGGATTAATGAGAGAAAAAGAACCTGAACAGGTCAGAGATTTATTAGCAAAAAAGGGTATAAATTTAGAAATCTGGGATGTTCAAGATACATTTTTTGAAGCCTTAAAAGGGAAAATAGATCCAGAGGAGAAAAGAAAGGCGTTTAGAGATGCTTTTTATAAAGTATTAAGTCAAGCAGTAAGAAGTTATTCTGTAGATTTTTTAGTTCAAGGTACTATAGCAGCAGATATTATTGAAACACAAAAGGGTATAAAAACACAACATAATGTTTTATCTCAAATTGGGATTAACCCTGCTTTTTATGGTTTAACGATACTTGAACCATTAAAAGAACTTTATAAACACCAGGTAAGACAGGTTGCTAAAGCACTTGGATTGCCTAAAAAAGTATATGATAGAAAACCTTTTCCTGGACCTGGTTTGGCAACAAGAATTATAGGAGAAGTTACAAGAGACCGAGTTGAAAAAATAAGAATTGCTACTAAAATAGTAGAAGAAGAACTTAAAGAAAAAAATATTTTTCAAGCATTTCCTGTTTTATTCTCAGATAAAGCAACAGGTATAGTTGAAGGAAAAAGGTTGTTAGGAGATATAATTGCAATCAGGGCTGTTAAATCTGAAGATGCTTTAACTGCTCAGCCAGTAAAAATTTTATGGAAGAGATTGTATAAAATAAGAGATAGGATTTTAAAAGAAGTTCCTAATGTTGTGAAAGTCCTTTATGATATAACTCCTAAACCACCAAGCACAATTGAATATATTTAATTTATCAAAGTTAGAAACAAATGATTGGGATTATAAAGTATGGAAGTGGAAATATATATAGTGTTTTTTCAGCACTTAAATTTTTAGGGAAAAAAGCAGTTTTAATTGAAAATCCTAAAACATTAGATAAGGTAGATTTTTTAATTCTTCCAGGTGTTGGAAATTTTGCTTCAAGTATGGAAAATTTAGAAAAGAGAGGACTTTTAGAAAAAATAAAAATTAAATTAGAAGATCGGATTCCTTTTCTTGGTATCTGTTTAGGGCTTCAACTTCTTTTTGAGTGGAGCGAAGAGGGAGAAAAACAAGGATTTGGAATTTTAAAAGGGAAAGTGATAAGATTTAAAAATAACCTTAAAGTTCCTCATATGGGATGGAATACAGTAAAAATTTTGAAAGAGAGTTTAATTTTTAGAGACATTATGGATAATTCACATTTTTATTTTGCTCATTCCTATTATGTAAATACTCAAAAAAATTTTATTATTGGAGAAACGAATTATGGAATTAATTTTCCTTCTGTAGTTATTAAAGAAAACATAATTGGTGTTCAATTTCATCCTGAAAAAAGTGGTGAAATTGGACTTTTGTTTTTAAAAAATTTTCTGGAGGGAAAATGGTTGCAATAAGGATTATTCCGTGTCTTGATGTAAAAGATGGAAAAGTTGTAAAAGGTATTCATTTTGAAAATATTAAAGTTGCTGGAGATCCAGTTGAAAATGCTTCTTTTTATTCTAAGGAAGGAGCAGATGAAATTGTTTTTCTTGATATAAGTGCAACAATAGAAGGAAGAAAAACAATGTTAGATACTGTAAGGAAAGTTGCAGATGTTGTTTTTATTCCATTTACAGTGGGAGGTGGTATTTCTTCTCTGGATGACATAGAGAAATTATTATCAAAT
Organism: Candidatus Ratteibacteria bacterium; assembly: GCA_046296715.1. Lineage (GTDB taxonomy): Bacteria > Ratteibacteria > UBA8468 > B48-G9 > JAFGKM01 > JAMWDI01. The sequence goes on along the minus strand of JBKBIN010000011.1, from coordinate 5,634 downwards.
GGTGCTGATAAAGTTTCTATAAATACTTCTGCTGTGAGAAATCCTAATTTGATTGAAGAGGCAGCAAAAAAATTTGGAAGTCAATGTATAGTTGTTGCAATAGATGCAAAAAAAATAGGAAGTGATAAATGGGAAGTTTTTATTGAAAGTGGAAAGACACCGACAGGATTAGATGTAGTAGATTGGGCAAAAAAAGTGGAAGAATTAGGAGCTGGTGAAATTTTATTAACAAGCATTGATAGAGATGGCACTCAAGATGGATATGATATTGAATTAACAAAAATTGTAAGCGAAAATGTTAAAATCCCTGTTATTGCTTCTGGCGGAGCAGGAAAACTTGAGCATTTATATGAAGTAATAATTAATGGTAAGGCAAGTGCAGTTCTTATAGCATCTCTTTTACATTTTAGAATTTTAACAATCCCACAGATAAAAAACTATCTTAAAGAAAAAGGGATTAATGTTAGAATTTAGAATTTGTGTTTTTTAAAAATATAATTAGAAATAAAACTCCACTTATATCAATTAAAAAATCAATTTCAGAACTGTCTCTACCTGGAACATAAGCTTGATGAACTTCATCTGAAAATGCATATAAAACGGAAAATGTTGAAGAAATAATAAATGTATTTAATTTTTTTAAATTGAATTTAGAGATATTTTTATAGGCCAAAAGGTTAAGAATAAAAAATTCAAAAAAATGTGCCAAATAACTCAAAATTTCCTCTTCAAATTTCTTAGGGAGTTTGACAGAAGGAATTGAAGAAAAATAAAAGATTAAACACATCCACACAATTAAAAAAATCCAATTTTTTTTGTTTTTCATTTAACTTTATTTTAATACAAAATTTTTGACAAAAAAAAATTATATGATAAAATTGAAAAGTTGTTAAATAAAAAATAAAAAAGGGTAAACGATGAGAAAAGTTAAGTATTTAATTATAGTATTCATCTTTTCATTTTTTCAGAAACTTTGTTTCTCACAAGTTTCAGCACCAGAAATTGTTCAACCAAAAGTTACTTCACCTGAAACAACGTCAAGCATAGAATTAAAAACAGAAAGAGAAGTTAAAGAAAGTTCAGAAATAGAAGGATTAGAGTATGCTTTTATTCAAAAAGTGCCACGTAAACTTGAAAGATTTGGAGAAAGATTTTTTAAATATCCAGTATCTACTTTTGCTCCAGTTTTAGATGTTCCTGTTGGTCCTGATTATATTTTAGGTCCAGGCGATGAACTAATTATTGAAATATGGGGACTTATTGAAGGAAGAGATTCATATACAATTGATAGAGAAGGTGGTATTTATATCCCTAAGATTGGAAGAATCTACTTATGGGGACTAACATTTGAGCAGGCAAAAAATTTAATTGAAAAAAAATATAAAGAATTTTATAAAGGATTTGAAATAAATGTTTTACTTGGTAAATTGAGAACTATAAAAGTGTTTGTTGTTGGAGAGGTGAAAAATCCTGGTGCTTATGAAGTTTCATCTCTTTCAACTTTGTTTCATATATTATATCTTTCAGGTGGTCCTACTTCTATTGGTTCATATAGAAAAATTCAACTTTACAGAAATAACAAACTAATAGGAGAAACAGATATATATGAATTTCTATTAACAGGAAAAAAGGAACAGGATTATAAGCTTCAATCACAAGATGTGATTTTTATACCAATTTCAGGACCTCAAGTAAGTATTTCTGGTAATGTAAAGAGACCTGGAATATATGAACTAAAAAATGAAAAAACATTATCAGATTTAATAGATTTAGCAGGAGGGATAGAAGTAAGTGCTTATGGCGGGAGGATTCAAATAGAAAGAATTGAAAAGTATAAAGAAAAGAAGTTCATAGATATTGAAAATATTGAAGAAGTTATTGAAAGAAAAAAAGATATTGAATTAATGGATGGAGATTTTATAAAAGTTCTACCAATTGACCCGAGAATCTATAATAAAATTGAATTGGTAGGTTATTTTAAATATCCTGGAGAGTATGAATGGAAACCAGGTGCTAAGCTTTCTGACTTTATAAAAATAGAAAATCTTTTACCTGAGGCGTATCTTGATTATGGAGAGATTGAAAGAATTGAGTTGCCTTCCACTGAATTTAAAGTAATACCTTTTTCTCCTGTTAAAGTTTTAAAAGGTGATAAAAATGAAGATTTAGATGTACTTCCAATGGATAAAATAGTAGTTAGGAGTATGCTTGAAAAGATACCAACTATAGAAATAAGAGGAGAAGTAAAAATTCCTGGTAGATATTCAATTACAAAAGGTGAGAGATTAAGTTCAGTTTTAAAGAGAGCAGGTGGTTTTAAAGAAGAAGCATTTTTAAAAGGAGCAGTTTTTACAAGGGAAAGTGTTAAAAAAAGTCAAAAGGAAATGATAGATAAATTTATTAAAATACAACAGGAAATGCTTTTAAGAGAAATTTCATTAACAGGGATATTATCTGGTGAAGAAATTTCTAAAAGAGGGGAGCTATTAAGACAACAGAAAGAACTTATTTCTGTATTAGCAACTCAAGTTCCTATGGGTAGAGTATTTATAAAACTTTGTGAAGATATTGAAAAATTTGAAAATTCAGAATATGATTTAATACTTGAAGATGGAGATGTTTTATATATACCAAAGATACCTATGAGTATAAATGTAATAGGGTCGGTGAAAAATCCTGGAACAATAGTTTTCCAATCTGATAAAACGATTGATTATTATATAGAAAAATCAGGTGGTTATGATGAAGATGCAGATATAAAGAATATTTATATTGTAAGGGCAGATGGAACTGCTGAAACAAAAATTACAAAAACAACTAAAATAGAGCAAGGCGATACTATAGTAGTTCCTACAAAAATTAGATTTAAAGGATGGCAACTTGCAAGAGAAATAATAGATATGTTTTATAAGATTGCTTTGCCTATCGCAGTTTTTCTTAAATAAAATGGAAGAGATAAAAGAAGAAATAAATTTGATTGACCTTTGGCGGATAATTTGGAAAAACAGAATTTTTATTATTGGTTTTACATTTTTTATAGTTGTTTTAACAATGATTGTAAGTTTATTAGTGCCAAAATCATATAAAGCAAAAGGAGTAATTTTGCCTTCTTTAACTTCAGAAGTTACTTCTTTTTCAACTTTGGTATCAAGTTTAGGATTTTCAGTAAAGCAGCAAATTTCAAATATTGATCTATGTTATTCTATCCTAAAAAGTAGGACTATACTTGATAAAATTATTGAAAAATTTAATTTAATGGAAATTTATAAAGCAAAAACAAAAGAAGATGCAAGAAAAAGATTAAGCAACTTGACAGAAATCAAAAAAAATAAAGAAGGGACAATTGAAATAAATGTGATTGATTTTTCACCAGTAAGAGCAAGAGATATTGTAAATTCATATATAACTTTACTTGATGAAACTATAAGGTGTTTAAATATTACATCTGCAAGTCAAAAAAAATTATTTATAGAGAAAAGGTTAAAAGAAACAGAAGCAGAGTTGAAATCAATTGAAGAAAAAGTTAAAAATTATCAAGTTGAGAAAAAAATATCCGTAGGGAGGGATGAACTTACTGCAGCAAAAACAGCAGGAGAAATACAGGGTAGATATCTTGCAAAAAAAATTGAACTTGAGACATTAAAAAAATTTTCAACTTCTAATAATCCAGAAGTTATTAAACTTGAGAATGAAGTAAAGGAACTTGAAAAAACAATAGTAAATTTACCTCCTTTAGAAACAGAAATGCAAAGATTATTAAGAGATTTAAAAATTCAAGAAACACTTTTTACTTATTTAACAAGTGAATATGAAACTGCAAAAATAGAAGAGGCAAGAGATACACCAGTTATTTCTGTTGTTGATTGGGCAGAAATTCCAGAAAAAAAATACAAACCCAAAATAAGAATTAATATGGCAATAAGTGGAATTATATCATTGTTTTTAAGCATTTTTATAGTATTTATAAAAGAAAGGATTAGTGAACTTAAAAATAACATCCAAAATGAACAACAAAATTGACAAAAATATTATTATAAAGGTTGCCCCATCTATTATAAAGGGGAATGTAAAGATAAGTGGTGCTAAAAATAGTGCTTTGAAATTATTAGTTGCTTCTTTATTAACAGATGAAAATATTTATCTTTTTAATTTTCCTTCTAAACTCTATGATATTCTTGTCACAATGAAAATGCTTCAAAAACTTGGGAAAAAGTTCATTTATAAAGAAGATTATTTGAAGATTGAGTCTTCTATGTCTATTAAAAGTGAATTAAATTGGGAAGAAGAGGATTCGGTTAGGATTACTACTCTTATTTTAGGTGCACTTTTAGCCAGAAATAAATATGGTAAAGTCCCTTTACCAGGTGGATGTAAAATAGGTGAAAGAAAATATGATTTACATATAATGATATTGGAAAAAATGGGTGCAAAAATTTGGGAGGAAGGCAATTATATATTAGGAGAAGCACCTAAAGGACTTTTTGGAACAGAAATAAAATTGCCTATAAGATCTACTGGTGCAACTGAACTTGCAATTATTTCAAGCACTTTAGCTAAAGGTAAAACAGTTATTTATGGACCTCATATCCGTCCAGAAATTTTAGACCTTATTTCTTTGTTGAATCGTATGGGTGCTAAAATTTATGTAAGAGGACAAGAAAGTATTATTATAGAAGGAGTAAATTATCTTCATTCTACTTTTCACAATGTAATCCCTGATAATGTAGAAGCTTTAACTTATGTAATATCTGCTTTGATTACAAAAGGTGAAATAGAAATACAAAATTTCCCTTATGAAAATTTAGAAGTTCCTCTCGTATTTTTAAGAGAAAGCGGGGGGATATTTTATAAAAATGAATTTTCTTTTTTAGTTAAAGGTAAAGAATGTTACCCTATAGAGATATCAACTGGTCCATATCCAGGTATTAATTCAGATATGCAACCATTATTTGCAGTTATAGGGATGAAAGCAAAAGGAGTTTCTAAAATAATCGATCTCAGATTTCCGGGTAGGTATAATTATATTTCTGAATTTCAAAAAATGGGGGGGGTATTCACTATAAGTGATAATATATTAACAATTATTGGACCTTGTGAGTTGAAGGGAACAACTGTTTGTGCATTGGATTTAAGATGTGGAGCAGCTTTAATTCTTGCTGGTTTGATAGCAGAAGGTGAAACAAGGATTCTAAATGCATGGCAGATATTAAGAGGTTATGAAGACATAGATAAAAAATTCCAGCAAATAGGTGGAAAAGTTTACATTGAAAGCTAAAAAATGTTCAAATTTAAAAAAAATTTCATTTTCCATAGTTTCCATACACTAATGACAAAAATTATAAATTTACTTTTTGGTTTTATAAGTGGTATTATAACTGCGCGTTATTTAGGAGTTTCTGGGCGTGGAACTTTAGCATTGTTTCAAACTGTTATTAGTATACTTATCCCCATAATGAATTTAGGAGTTAAACAATCTACTGCTTATATCATTGGACAAAAGAAGTATAAAGAAGATGATATATACATTAGTTTATCGGATATATATCTTTTTACTTCTTTTATTGGAGGAATTACACTAACATTAATCTACAGTAAAATAGGTTTAATAAGGAAATATGGATGGTACCTACCATT
>JBKBIN010000010.1:0-41485 GCA_046296715.1 Candidatus Ratteibacteria bacterium | reverse complement strand
AAGGCACGATATAATGTAGGTAATTTTTTTCTTATTATCATTTCTTCAAACTGAACAAAGGAAGCAATTGTTAAAATAAAAGTAATTGTTCTTAAATATTCTAAGTGTAAAGGGATAAGCAGAAAATTATAAACAGCCCAACTTATACTGCAAGCCATAACAGTCACAAATACAACAGCAATACCCATTCCTATTGATGATTTTATATTTGTTGAAATCCCAATAAAAGAACAGAGTCCCAAGAATCTTATAAGTAAAATATTGTTAATCAAGAAAGCCGATAAAAATATAAAAAATAAATTCGTTTCATTTAACATAATTTTTTGCCTTTTTCAATTTTCTGTTTTAAAGCAATTAAAATACCTATAACTAAAAATGCACCAGGTGGCATAATCATAATTAGAAAAGGATTAAAATTAGTAAATAAACTCTTTCCCATAAAAGTACCATTTCCAAGTATCTCTCTTATTGATGAAATAATAAATATTATAAATGTAAATCCGATACCCATTCCAAGTCCATCAAGAATAGAGTTAAATATATTGTTTTTAGAAGCAAATCCTTCTGCTCTACCAAGAATAATACAGTTGACAACTATTAAAGGAAGATATACACCAAGATTTCGGTGAATTTGAGGTGAATAGGCAGCAAGAACATAATCAGTAATTGTGACAAAAGTAGCAATAACAACTATAAAAACAGGAATTCTTACATAAGAGGGAACTATTTTTCTGATTAAAGAGATGACCATATTTGAACCAGTAAGAACAAAAATGACCGCAATTCCCATACCAAGAGCATCTTTTACAGAACCACTTACAGCTAAAACAGGACACAATCCAAGCATAATAAAAAGTATCGGATTTTCCTTCCAAATACCATTTAAAAAAACTTTAAAATCAATTATTTTTTTCAATTATTTCCTCCAATAATTTTCTAATACCATCTGTTATTGCTCTTGAAGAAATAGTTGCTCCTGTTATTGTATCTATTTTTCCTTCTATTTTATCTTTTTTTAAGTAAATTTCATCTTTTGTTTTTCCTATAAATTGATTTAAAAAACTATCTTGTGTTATTTTTGAACCAAGTCCTGGTGTTTCATTATGTTGCTTAACTTTTACTTTCTTTATTTTGTTTTCATTATCAAGGCCAATTTTTAAATAAATATATCCGCCATAACCAAGTGTTTTTACTTCAAAAATTTTACCTATTTCTTCATTATTTGCATTCAAAACAGAAAGATATTTAATTTTATTTATTTCTTTCTCCTCAAACTTTACACCTTCAGGAAATATTTCTCTGTTTAATTTTTCCTCTTCTTGTTTTTTTACTTCTTCAATTTTAGGTTTTGTAGTGTTATAAACTTGAGCAAGAAGATATCCAGAAAGGACACAGATGAATGTAAGTACCAGTATTCCATATAAAATTTCTTTTTTACTCATTTTTTACTTCCAAATTTTTTAGGTAAAGTATATCTATTTATTAAAGGAACAAGCATATTCATAAATAATATTGAATAACAAACTCCTTCCGGATACCCACCGACTTTTCTAATTAAAAATGTTATTAATCCACATCCAATTCCAAATATTATTTTACCCCTTTTTGTAATTGGAGAAGTGACATAATCAGTTGCCATAAAAAATGCTCCAAGAATAAGGCCTCCTGCCATTATTTGATATCCTAAATTTTCATTTGTGAATAAAGATAAAACTGCTACTGTTAAAATATATGAAATTGGAATATGCCATGTTATAACCTTTTTATATAAAAGGAATATCGCACCTAAAAGTAAAAGTAAAACACTTGTTTCTCCAATACAGCCGCTTCTATTCCCTATAAACATTTGCCACAAAGATGGTAGTTGTTCATTAATTTTTTCCCTAATAATAAACAAAGGAGTAGGTGAAGTTATAGCATCAATATTATAGTCAAATGGTTTTGTAAATTTAGTCATTTCAACTGGATAAGATGCAAGTAAAATTGCTCTTACTGTTAAAGCAGGATTAAAAATATTAAATCCAATACCTCCAAAAAGTTCCTTTACAAGAAAAATAGCAAGAAATCCACCTAATGCAACAATCCATAAAGGAATTCTTGGTGGAAGGACAAAGGCAAAAAGGATTCCAGTAACAATAGCGCTCCCATCAGATATTCTTATTTCTTTCTTCATTAAAATCTGAAATAAGAGTTCGCTCAAAACACAGGAAATTATTGAAACAAGTATGACTTTAAGAACATAAAACCCAAAGAAATATATACTTCCTATTAATGCTGGAATAAGTGAAACAATTACATAAAACATAATTTTTCCAGTTGTTTCAGAACTATGTATATGTGGTGAACAATAAATTTTACTTTTCATTTTTTCTTCAATTTAAATTTTGCATATTTTACAAAATCTACAAGTGGTCTTTTTGCTGGACATATATAACTACAGCAACCACATTCAATACAATCAAATACATTTAAATTTTCACATTTATCAAATCTATCTTTTTCAACATATCTGCCTATTTCACTTGGAACGAGAAACATTGGACAAACTTCAAGACATTTTCCACATCTAATACAGGGTTGAATTTTTTCAGGTAAATTTTCTTCTGGAAGCAATAAAATACCAGTAGTCCCTTTTATAACTGGAACATCTGGGTTTGGTATCTGAATTCCCATCATCGGTCCACCAACAACTATTTTTCTTCCACCTTTTATCTCCCCTTTACAATAATTTAAAATTTCAGAAATTAAAGTTCCAATTTTAACCTTTATATTTTTTGCCTTTTCTACAAGACCAGTACAGGTTAAAATTCTTTCTATTAAAGGTATTCCATCACAGACAGCTCTTTTTATTGCCAGAGTTGTTTGAACATTAAAAACTAAACATCCAATATCAATTGGTAATCCACCAGATGGAACTTCTCTATTTAAAATTGATTTGATCAAATGTTTTTCACTTCCTTGAGGATATTTTTCTGGCAGAATCTTTATTTCAACTTCAAGGAATATTTTAAGATTTTTTATTGCATTATTAAGAAGTGGAACAAGATCAATTTTATTATGTTCAATCCCAATGAATGCCTTTTTAACATTTGTTGCTTTACATATAATTTGAAGACCTTCAATAACTTCGTCTGTATATTCTTTAAGAACCCTATAATCACAAGTTAAAAAAGGTTCACATTCACATCCATTAATAATAATAAATTCTGCTTTTTTTCCTTCTGGAATGGTTAATTTTACATGGGTTGGAAAAGCAGCTCCTCCTAAACCAACAATTCCAGATTCTCTTACAATGTTTATTATTTCACTGCTTTCTAATTTTAACCAATCCCTTTGAATTTTTTCAATACTCTTTTTCTTTCCATCATTTTCAATAACAATACTTAAAAATTTTTTATTGGTGGGTAAATCCCAAGGTAAAATATCAACCACTTTTCCTGAGATAGATGAATGTATATAAGAACTTATAAAACCATTTATTTCACCAATAACTTGTCCTTCAACAACATAATCGCCTTTCTTTACTATAGGTTTTGCTGGTGCTCCTGTATGTTGAGAAAGGGGAATTACAACTTTATCCGGTTCTTTAAACTCTTCAATTTTCTCATCTTTACTTAAACTTTTGAAGTCTAATAATTTGACACCACCTTTAAACATTTTATGCTCCAAACTTGCCAAGTTTCAAAGAGCATGCTAATAAAAGATACATGATGTTTTTTGAATAAATATTACCTAAAATTCCTTTTGCACATTCTCTTTCGTTAAATTTTTCTACATTATCTGGTAATGTATTTGGAGAAACCAAAACAAATGGGACAGGATGCCATGAATGACTTTTTAATCTTGAAGGAGTAGAGTGATCACCAGTGATTCCTATTGCCTCAAAATCCATATTTTTAATTGGTTCAATTTTTTTATCTATCTCTTCAAGTATTTTAACTTTACCTTCAAAATTACCATCTTCACCAAAACTATCTGTCTTTTTTATATGAACAAAGAAGAAATCATAATCATTATAAACTTTTTTCAAGGTGTCTATTTCTTCTTCTATTGTTTCTCCACAATTAATTATATCCATTCCAACAAGTTTAGATAATCCCTTATACATTGGATAAGTTGCTATACAACATGCTTTTAATTTATACCTTTGTTCAAAAGATTGTATATCAGGGTATGTAGAAAAACCCCTTAAAAGTAAACAATTGGCCTTTGAATTTAAATTTTTTAATAGTAATATTACTTTTTCTTCAAATTCATTCAAAATTTCTGCCATAAATTTCCCTTTTCCAGAAATTGGTTCAAAATTTTTAAGAGGTAAACCTTCTTTTCCAGGGTCATTTTCTGTTATATCTACAGATAAGTTTTCTCCTGACATTACTATTGCACATCTATGTTCTTTAACTGTTTGAATTTTAAATTTTACACCTTTTATTTCTTTAATATTTTCACTTATTAACTTAACAATTTTTTCATTATCTTCAGTTGATATTCTTCCTGCTCTTCTATCAATTACAATTCTATTTTGATCTATTGTAGCAAAATTCCCTCTTATTGCTATTTCTCCTTTTTTTACTTCAAGACCTATTCCAAGACACTCAAGAATTCCTCTACCAATTTGGACTTCAATTGGATCGTAACCAAAAAGGGCAATATGTCCAGGTCCACTTCCTGGTGTTATTCCAGGAAGAACTGGAGTTAAAAGACCACAAGAGCCAATTTTTGCAAAATAATTGAGATTTGGGATATTTGCTGTTTCAAGTTCTGTTTTACCAGTTTCAGGATGAGGCAATCCACCAACTCCATCAAGAACTAAAAGTAAAATTTTTTTATCATTTTTTTGTATAATCTCTGGTAAAATTTTTTCATATTCCATTTTTTTATCCTTTTTAAGTAAAAATTTTTGCAATTAAACTTTTTTTCAACTTAATCGCTTTATATGGACAAACTTCAAAACAACATAAACAAAGTATACATTTTTTTCTTTTGAATTTCAAGTCATCTGAGATTGCTTTTACCGGGCAGATATTATAACAAGCATAACATTTTCTACAGTTTTCTTTTTTTATAACTGGTATAATTTTAAAAAACTTTGAAATTGGCAAAAGCAACTTTGAAAAAAAATTATTTTTAATAAGGAAATATCTTTTCATAGAAGGTAATTGAAAATTTTTTATTTGTTCAAAATTACCAAATATTTCGGGTTGTTCAATTCCGTATTTCTCCATATAAATTTTAATAAAGTCAACTTTTTCTGGTTCTATTCCAATAAGTTTACAGCAGACATAATCAACATAAATAGGTTTTTCTCCAATTATTATATATCCTAACTTTCTCAATTTTCCAGAAGAAGGACCATCGCCTTCCATTGCAATTATTCCATCAACAATTGTAAGAAAAATTTTATCTTCTATTTTTTTGTAAAATTCAACAAGAAAAAGTGAAAAATCATAAGGATTTATAAATTTACTATGTAGAACAGTTTTAGTTATCCCTGGTATTAATCCATATAAATTTTTAATACCAATTGTAAGAGTTGTTAAATTATGGGTTTTGAATTTTGGAACATTTAAAATAGAATAATCATTAATTAGGAAAGTGACTGGTATTTTATAAATTTTATTTTTGATTTTGATATCAATAAATGTTGATAAATCAAATTTTTTTAATTCAATTTTATATTTTTCACTTATTTCTTTATATCCACATTTCATCCAGTATTCCTCAATTGGTTTTGATATATCTGCAGGACTATCACCTATAATAAGTTTTTTGTTTTTAAAAACTTCAATAATTGCAGATAAAATTGAAGGATGGGTTGTAACTCCTTCTTTTGGATTTCTTGCAGAAAGCATATTTGGTTTTATAAAAATTCTGTCTGGAGTCTTTTTTAAATTCAATAGTTTAATTCCTTCAGTTAACTTTTTATAAATTAAACTTTCATCATACTCATCACATTTTAAAATCACTATTTTTTCTTTCATTTTGAAAAATTATATCATAAAACTAATTTTTAAATCTTTTGAATTAAATGTTAAAATGTAAATATGGGTTCAAAATATTTAATCCATAAGAAAAATGTTTTAAAAACAATTTATGAAAAAGGCAAAATTTCAAGAAAAAAACTTCATGAGTTTCTTGATATAAGATTTGCTACAATTACTGAAATTGTAAAAGAATTAAAAAAAGAAGGGATAATTAAAGAAGTTGAAAGAGAAAAAAATCAAAAAAGTGGTAGACCTTGTACTTTATTGAGTATTATTCCTGATAGTAAATTTTTTATTGGATGTGAATTAACTCCTCATAATATTATTTCAGTCATTTTAAATTTTAATGGTAATGTTGTAGAAAAAGCAAAATTAAATATAAATTTTGATGATGAAAAAGAAAAAATACAAAAAGGTATTATTAAAGTTTTAAGTGATTTAATCAGTAAAGTAGAAAAGGATAAGATAAACGGTATTGGTTTTGTAGATCCTGGAATAGTAGATATTGAAAAAGGAATTTCTCTTTTTTCATCAATAATGCCCCAATGGAAAAATGTTCCTATTAAACAATATTTAGAGGAAGCTTTTTCACTTGAAACATTTGTAATAGGAAGTTCACAAGCAAAAGTTTTAAGTGAAAAATTTTATGGTAAAGGGAAGAAATGCAAAAACTTTATTTTTGTTGAATATGGAGATGGAATTAGTTGTGGTGTAATAAGTGAAGATAGAGTAATTCACGGGATAGGTGGAGTTGCAGGTGAATTTGGACATATAAAAATTGAAGGAAGATATGAAATATGTAAATGCGGGAAAAGAGGGTGTCTTGAAAGTATTGCAAGTATTCCAGGTATTTTAAATATTATTAAAGAAAAAACAGGAAGATTGTTGGATATAAATTTAGTTCTTGAAAGATATAAATCTGGTGATCATGAAATAAAAAAAATTTTAGATGAAATTTTAGGAATATTTGCTGTTTCTGTGAGTAATTTAATTAATTTATTTAATCCTGAAATGATAATTTTTGATAATAATTTTCAAATTTTTAAAGATTTTTTTGACACAATTTTTGAAAAAATAAAAGAAAACATGGTTTATAATTATTCTGTAAAATTTGAAATATCTAATTTTGGAGAAGAAATAGGAGCAATTGGTGGTGCCTGTTTATCAATGAGTAAATTTTTAAAACTTGACATTTAGTTTTTTTTGGTATATTATTTACAAAAAAGTAAAAAAGGAGGGAATATGAAAAAAGAAAAGATATCTGATTTTAGGTATGACACTGGGCCTTCAAGAATTGCATGGAGTGCAGTAGGAGAGAAAATAGACCTTCAGGATATAATGGAAATGTTAAAATTCCTTGTTCCTTCAAAAAAAGAAAAAGATAAAAAATATAAAATGCAATTGAAAAAAGTTGAAAAAGAGATTAAAAGGTTAATTGAAATAGGCGATCTTGCTGGAAAATTAACCCTTGGTGCGAAAGTCGCTCAACTTGAAGAAGAAGTTAAGAAATTTCTGAAATGTAAATATGCTGTTTTTTTAACGAATGCTACCGCAGGATTTGAAATTGCATATAAGTTTGCTGGTTTAAAACAAGGGGATGAAGTTATAGCACCTGCAATTACATTTATTGCTACTATTTCTTATCCTTTATCTATTGGAGCAAAAGTTGTTCTTTCTGATATTGATCCAAAAACATTAAATATGGATCCAGAAGATGTTGCAAGGAAAGTCACTAAAAAGACAAAAGTTATAGTCCCAGTTCATATAGGTGGATATCCTTGTGATATGGATGCAATAATGGATATCGCAAAAAAATTTGATATTGTTGTTCTTGAAGATGCTGCTCATGCATTTGGTGCTGTTTATGATGGAAAAATGATTGGAACTATTGGACATTTTGGTGCTTTTAGTTTTCATGAAGTTAAAAATATAACCTCTCTTGGTGAAGGAGGAATACTTGTAACTAATGAAGAAATAGGTAAGGATTTTCCAAAAGCAAGATTTGTTGGTTTTGATATTTCCAATCCAATACCTTTATGGCTTTATGATGTTACTGCATTAAAATGGCGTGGTGATTATTTTGCTCCTGGAAATCATTCAGTTACAGAAATTCAGGCGGTTGCTCTTATTTCACAGATGAAAAGGATAAATAAAATTATTAAAAAAAGAAGAAAGGCAGCAGAGTATTTAAATGAAAGATTTAAAAATGTAAAAGGGATTATAACTCCTCCTCTTGATGATAAAAAAATAAAATCAACACATCATTTATATTTATTTCAAATTGACCCAAATCAATTAAAAGGAGATATACAGGTAGTTAAAGAAAAGATGGCTCAAAAAGGTATAACCCAAATACCCCATTTTGCGCCGTTATATAGATTCTCAATTATGAAACAACTTGGATATGATACGGAGAAAATAAAAGAGACATGTCCAAATGCAGAAGAAGTTTTTTTACATAGATTTACACATTTACCATTATATGATTTTAAAAAAGAGGATTTGAAATATATGGCAGATTCAATAATTGAGATTATAAAAGGAATGCAAAAGTGATAATAGGAATACCAAAGGAAATCAAAGAAGAAGAATATAGAGTGGGAATTTTACCTAAAACAGTTAAAAAACTTGTAAAAAGAAAACATAAAGTAATTATTGAGAAAGATGCTGGTATTGGTGCAGGTATTAAAAATGAAGAATATGAAGTAGTTGGTGCTGAAATAGTAGAAGACCATTCTTATGTTTTCAAAAATTCAGAATTAATTATAAAAGTTAAAGAACCATTGTCTTCTGAATATAATTTACTTCAAAAAGGACAGATATTATTTACATTTTTCCATTTTTCTTCAAATAAAGAGATGACTGAAAAACTTATTGAGAGAAAAGTTACTTGTGTTGCTTATGAACTTGTTGAAGAAAAAGGTATTTTTGTTATTTTAAAGCCAATGAGTGAGATTGCTGGAAAGTTGAGTATTCAACAAGGTATGAAATATCTTGAAAAGGAATATGGGGGAAAGGGGATTCTTCTCTCAGGGACAGAAGGAGTAAAAAGTGGGAAAGTTGTCATTTTAGGAGGAGGAACTGTTGGTTATAATGCTGCTAAAATTGCTGATTCAATAGGAGCAGATGTTACAATTCTTGAAATAAATGAAGCAAGGATAAAGTTTCTTAGAAAAAAACTTCCAAGGGTCAAGATACTTTATTCAAATGAAAAGAATATAAAAAATTCTATAAAAAAAGCGGATTTGATTATTGGAGCTGTTTTAATTCCTGGGAAAAGACCTCCAATACTGATAAAAAGAGAAGATTTAAAAATTATTGAAGAAGGGTCAGTAATGATTGATGTTTCTATAGATGAAGGTGGTGTCTTTGAAACAAGTCATCCAACTACACATAAACAACCAATTTTTAAATATGAAGGAATTATTCATTATTGTGTTCCTAATATTCCGGGTATAGTCCCAAGAACTTCAACATTTGCTTTATGCAATATAACAGAAGAATATATTTTACAACTTACAGATAAAGGAATTAAATCTACAGAAACATCTTATGGATTGAAAACAGGTCTTGCAATATTAAATGGTGAAATTGTTAATCCAAGATTAAGAATATTTTAACGATTGCTATTTCTTCTTCTGTCTGTAACAATTCCAAAACATGCCTCACTTCAAGTCCTGTTTATTAATGAGATACTATGTTTTTTCTGATATCTTGCTTTAGTTTACCTTGATTACTTTATTGGGCCGTGCAGGACTTGAACCTGCAGCCTACGGATTAAGAGTCCGCCGCTCTGCCAGTTGAGCTAACGGCCCTGTAAAAAAAATGCGCCTGGCGCGACTTGAACGCGCAACCCTCTGCTTAGAAGGCAGATGCTCTATCCTGTTGAGCTACAGGCGCTCACATTAATATTTTAACAATTAATCACATGAAAGTCAATAAATCCCTATTTTTAGGTAAAACAAGGATATTCAAAATAAAAAAATTGGATTTTTTATTGAAAATTTTAAATGTTTTATTTTTATGATATAATTTTTTTATGAGAGTGATTTATATACTTTTGGTTTTATTTTTATCCACTATGATTGGTACCTGTTTAGGAGAGATAATACAACAATTATTACCTCAACATACACCTTTCTATAATTTTTTCTCTACTAATCTTTCGCCTATCTGGGAAGTAAAACAGTTAGATCTTATCATTTTTAATCTCTCATTTTCAATCAGTTTTAAAATCAATTCTTTTTCTTTGTTAGGATTAATAATTGGTTCTGTATTTTCATTAAGAAAGGTATAATCTTAAGTATGAATAAAAAATTTTTTATTCGTACATATGGATGTCAGATGAATTTTTATGACTCAGAGAGATTGAGAGTACTTTTAGAAAATGAAGGATTTTGTGAGGTAAATAATTTGAATGAAGCAGATTTTATAATTGTAAACACCTGTTCGGTAAGAAGACATGCAGAAAATAGAGCTATTTCTTTTTTAAGTTCAATAAAAAATTTCAAAAACAATAAAAAATTTTGTCTTGTTGGATGTGTCTCTGCATTGTATAAAGATGAGATTTTTAAAAAATATGATTTTGTAGATATAATCTGTGGAACCAATTCATATAAAAAGTTTGTTGAAAGTTTGAAAATTTACAAAGAAGGAAAATTAAGTATATTTGAAGAAGATGAGGATTTTTTCACAGAAATTATACCACCCTTAAAAGATAGTAAAACCTCTTGTTTTATTACAATAACTAAAGGATGTGAAAATTTTTGTTCGTATTGTGTTGTTCCGTATACAAGAGGAAAACTGGTTAGTAAACCAGTAAAAATTATAATAGAAGAAGTAAAAAGAGTTGTTGAACAAGGAGTTAAAGAAATTATTTTGATAGGACAAAATGTGAATGAATATGGAAGAGATATAAATGAAAGTTTTGTTGATTTACTATATAAGATACATAATATTGAGGATATTAAAAGAATTGGATTTTTAACTTCTCATCCAAAGGATGTCCCAGAACAATTAATTGATTGTTTTGTAAATTTACCAAAACTTTATAAGCATCTTCATCTTCCAGTTCAATCTGGTTCAAATGAGATACTTAGACTTATGAACAGAAAATATACAGTGGAAAAATATATTGAGATTGTTGAAAAAGCAAGAAGTAAGATTAATGATATTTCAATAACTTCTGATATTATTGTTGGATTTCCTTATGAAAAAGAAAAAGATTTTAACCAGACCTATAATCTTGTAGAAAAAATTCAATTTGATGAACTTTATGTTTTCAAATATTCTCCAAGACCTAAAACAGCTGCCAATAAATTTCCTGATAATGTACCTCAGGATGAGAAAGAAAGGAGACATGCTTTAATTTTAAATTTACAGAATAAAGTGTCATTATATAAAAACAAAAAAATGGAAGGAAAAATTGAAGATGTTTTTATTAAAGAAAAGAGTTATAAAAAGAAAAATTTTTATATTGGAAGAACAACTAATAACAAACCTGTCCTAATTAAATTAGAGAAAGATTTATTGGGAGAAATTATAAAGGTTAAGATTAAAGAAGGTTTAAGACATTATTTAATTGGTGAAACTTTGTGATAGTAACAAATTATAGATATAACACAGAAAACAAGGAAAAAAGAAAGAATTGCTTTTTTTAAATCTATTTCATCAAGATATTTTTCCCCTTTTAAAATTACCTCAATTTCTAATGCATGTATATCCCTTTCCCCTAAATGATATGGACATTTTTCATAATAGATTCCTTTTATTTCAACAATATCTCCTTTTATCTTATACTTTCCTAAATTTTCAATTTTTTCTGCCATCTCTTTATCAAAAACAACTCCAATTGCATAATCTTCTTTTTCATCTTTAATATTAATACAGATCTCTCTCCCTCTTTTTATTTTTTCCCCTATCGCTTCCCCTTTAATTTTAACTATTTTGTTATCGTATTTTTTACTTTTTTGATATAAATCCTTAATGTTCACAATATTTTCTGTAAATAGAAACAAACCAATAGTAAAATAGAATATGAAAATTTTTTTCATTCAGGACTCCTTAAAGATATCAGATAACTTATAAAAACAAAAATAATTATGAATTCTAATCTTCCAATATACATCTCCATAATGTAAAAAATTTTTAATAAATTGGGCATTGAAGGATTTGTTATTCCAACAGAAAGTCCAACATTAGCACAGGCAGATGTTGATTCAAAAAGTGAATGTAAGAATGGATATCCATAGACAGTTCCTATTATTCCTCCTAAAAGATATGTAAAAATAAATAGCAAAAATATTATAGATGATGTTTTAATATGAGAATCAATAAGTTGAATATCTCTTATATGATGAAATTTCTCAAAAACAACAGCAGACCCAGGAGAAGTGTAAATTTTAATTTCTTTTTTAATTTCTTTTATTATAAAAACCACTCTTAACATTTTAATACCACCGGATGTAGAACAAGAACAACCACCAAGTCCCATTGCAATTATAATAAATAAAAGTGATATTTCTGGTAAGTTTTTTAATATAAATGAGTCGAAATTTGTATATCCAACTCCTGTATGTCCTGAAACAATATGATAAAAGACAAATCTGAAATTTGAGAAGAAGTTTGTGTCTGGTATCACTTTTGCATATCCCCAGAATGCAAAAAATGTTAAAATCAATATACTTATTAAGAAAATTTTTAATTCGTCATCTTTGTAAATTTCTCTAAATCTTCCTGTCCATACAGCATAATGTAAGCCAAAATTTATTGCACCTAATAATACAATTAATAAAGTTATTATTTCAATGATTGGATTGTGATAATATGCTATATTTTGTGATTGCACTGCAAATCCAGCAGTATCCCAACCAGCCATAAAAATACATATTGCATGGAAAAAAGCGCGAGAAGGAGGAAAACCATGAATAATATTTATTATTCCTATGATTAAGGTAAAAATTAACAAGTAAGATAGACTTATAAGCCATATAAATTTCGCAGTTTGAACCACATTAGGAAGTATTTTTTCTCCCCTCGCTTCACCTACATATATTTTAAATGCACTTGAACCTTTAAAAAATATCATTATTCCAGCAACGATAATACCTTGTCCTCCAATAAAACACATAAAATGTCGCCAAAAATTATAGCACAAAGCCATATGGTCAAGGTCTTTAACTAAGACAAGACCGGTTGTTGCGAAAGCGCTCATAGATTCAAAACAAGCATCTAAATAAGAATTATAATGACCAGATAAAAAAAGGGGAATGGCGCCTATAAGCATATAAATTAACCATATTAATGAAGTGATACTCATACTCTGTCGCCAGTTTAAATCTGTTTCTTCTGGGAAAATCGTAATTAAAGAATATCCTAAAAAAATAGAGAAAAGAGATACAACAACAAAATCAAGAGATGCATTCCACTCTTTAAAAATTAATCCAACAAATAAAGGCACAAGCATCAAAAACCCTAAAAGAATTATCAATTTACCTGTGTAATGTAAAATTCCTTTTAAGTCATCTCTTGAAAATTGAGGTATCATCTTCAATTATTTTATTAAATAAAAAAGAAACAGATTAAAAAAAAATACAATTACAAAAAAAAGTAAGAGATAAGTAATTTCTAATAAAATTCCAATTATATTGTTACCAAAAATCTGAAGATATTTAAGGATTTTTTTCATTTTTCCTCAACTTCACCTATTAAGGAATTAAGTAAAAGAGATTCATTTTCTACTTTTGTAATAGCAATAACTTCATCATTTTCATTAAAGATAAAATCTTCTTTTGGAATTATAAACTCATCTTCTCTAATTATTGAAACAATGACAGAATCCTCTGGCAATTTTATTTCTTTAAATTTTTTATTAATTATTGGTGAAGTTTCTGGTAAATCAATTCTTAAAATTGACAATTTCCCTCTCTTAAAAGTAAAAAGTGTAATAAAATCTTCCCAGTTTACTTCTTCTTCTATAACTTTTGCAAGCAAAGATGTACCACTTATTGCTACATCAATCCCAAGTTCATAAAATGTCTTTTCATTTTTTGGATTATTTATTCTTGCGACAACTTTTTTAACATTAAATATTTCTTTTGCTATTTGACATATGATTAAATTATCTTCATCATTGCCAGTAACTGCTGCAACTATATCAGCCTTCTTTATACCGGCTCTTTTTAATGTTTCCGGGTTACATCCATCGCCATTTATAACAAGACAATTTAATTTTTCTGCAACTTTTTCACTTAATTTTGGTTCTTTTTCTATCAAAACAACATAATTTTTATTACTCAATCTTTCAGCAAGATAATATCCTACATTTCCTGCGCCAACTATTATCACAGTCATAGTTTTAAAATTCCTTTCATTTTATTCAAAAGATTTTTTCTTGTTATACCTATAATTATATCACCTTTTTCAATTATCAAATTATCATCTGGTAAAATACTTCTATTATTTCTAATTACAGTAATTGGTATTAATTCTTCTCTTTTTATCTCATTAATTTTTTTATTTGTGTAAATTTCACTTTCAATTTCAACAATTGCAAGGTCATCATTTTCTATTAGATATTTTATAGCAACTTTTTTACTTAATCCATCTTTTAAAAGTGATGCAATAATGGAAGTAGTATTTATAGTTTCAATACCAAGGTATTTACAAATTTCTTCTTTCTCAGGATCTGATATTCTGATAATCGTCTTTGATATATTGAACTTTTTTTTGGCTATCTGTCCAATTACTATATTTGCATTGTCATTACTTGTTACAACTGCTATTGCATCTGCTTTTTCTATACCTGCTTCTTTAAGAACATCTATATCAAGTCCATCTCCAATAAAAATAGAACCATTAAAATCTCCTAATTTATCAAAACTTTTTTCTTCTTTATCAATAACAACAACATTGTGGTCTTTATCTAATAATTTTGCTAAATAAGCACCAATTTTTCCACATCCAATAATAATTATATACATTGTTTTAAAAATATTTTAATAAATTGATCTTTCTCAAGACAACCATATTTCCCAAATTTACAACTTTCCTCGTCAAACTTTTCTACCTTATCTGATTTTTCCTCTGGGGAATATATTAAAAAAGGGACACTCCCTTTTTGATGCATTTTAAGTTTTACAGGTGTATAGTGGTCAGTAAGAACTGAAATACAATGATATTTTAAATCTATATTGTCAAGGATAATTCTAACTAATCTTCTATCAAAATCTTCAATACACTTTATTTTTAATTCAAGGTTACCGTCATGACTTGCTTCATCAATTCCTTCAACATGAACATAAACAAAATCAAAATTTTTCAAAGCTTCAATTGCATATTTCGCTTTCCCTTCATAATTTGTATTCCATAGACCTGTTGCTCCTGGAACATTTATAACTTCAAACCCAATCATCTTTCCTATCCCTTTAATTAAATCTACTCCTGAAATAACAGCCCCTTTAATCTTAAATCTTTCGTAAAAATTTTTTAATTTTGGTTTTCTACCAGGAGACCAGGGCCAAATATAATTTGCTTTTTCTTTCCCTTCTCTTTCTCTTTTTAAATTTATAGGATGATTTTCAAGATATTTATTTGATTCAATTATTAGATTATTTAAAAATTTTGCTGTTTTTTCTCCTTTTTCTGTTTTTCCTTCAATCATAATTTTTTCTATTTCATAACCTTGATAGTCATGTGGAGGATAACATTTTATATCTTCTGAAAAATCATTTTTTAAAATCAAGATATTTTTAAAACCTGAACCTGAATAGAATTTAACCTTTTCATTACCTAATTTTTTATTTAGGAAATTAATCAATTCAGAACTTTCTTCTTTTGAAATATAACCAGCTGAATAACTTTTAATTCTTCCTTCAACAACACTTATAAGATTACATCTGAAAGCAATTTCATTTTCTTTAATTTCAATTCCATTTGAGTATGCTTCAAGAACACCTCTACCAGTATAAACTTTTTCAGGATCATAACCAAGTATAGAAAGATTTGCAACTCCTGAATCTGTAATAAAGTTATCTGGAATTGTCTTAAGCATCCCAGCACAACCAATTTTTGTTAAATAATCTATATTTGGTTTATAAGCCACTTGTAAAGGTGTCTTATTATTTAATTCTTCAACTGGTAAATCAGCTGCTCCATCCATAATTAAAACTATATATTTGTATTTCATTTTAACTCCATAAGAAAATCTTTTAATTTTTCATAACTATTTTCAAGAATATTATAATTTTCTTGTTTTAAAATCAAATTTTTCAAGTCCTCAGGTATTTCAGGTTCAAATCCAAGTATTTTTTTTATTGTTTCCGGAAATTTACCAGGATGAGCAGTTTCAATAGAAATTACAGGACAATTTAAACTTGCTTTTTCATAAGCACAGATTCCAACAGCACCATGCGGATCAAGAATAATTCTATATTTTTTATAATACTTTTTTATTGTTTCATTTGTTTCTTTGTCTGTAATAGAAAATGAAATAAAGTCATTTTTCAATCTTTCCATATCTGGTTTTTCTTTTAAGATTCCATACTTTATGATTTTTCCATCTTTATCTCTTTCATCATAAAGCCATCCACCATATAAATCAATTAAACGAGCAAGATTACTTGGATGTCCTACATTCATTGCATTTGAACTACATTTTTTTGAAGGAATTACGGGTTTATATTGCCCAGTTTTTAAAAAATTAGGGAATTCATCATTTTCGTTTACAGCGACTATAAATTTTCCAACAGGTAATCCCATTTTTTTAGCGATAACTCCACCCATTAAATTGCCAAAATTTCCAGAGGGGACTGAGAAACAAATTTTTTCATAATTTAATCTTGAAAAAGCATAAAAATAATAGATACTTTGAGGCAGTAATCTTGATATATTTATTGAATTTGCTGAAGTTAAATTTTTTAAATCTGAGTCATTAAAAGCAATCTTAACCAAATTCTGACAATCATCAAATTTACCTTTTAAGGCAATTGATATTATATTTTTACCAAGCGTTGTCATTTGTTTTCTTTGAATTTCTGTTATTTCATCCTTAGGGAAAAGAATAACAACTTTTATATTTTCTTTTCCGTAAAAAGCATTTGCTATTGCTCCACCTGTATCTCCTGAAGTAGCAACAAGAACTGTTAAATTTATATTTTCTTGTTTTGCATAATATTCCATTACTCCTGCCATAAATCTTGCTGCAAAATCTTTAAAAGAAAATGTTGGACCTCTATCTAAATAAAGAATATATAAATTCTTATCAATATTTGATAAAGGAACTTCAAAATTATATGCATTTTTAATTATTTCAAAGAGATTTTCAAGTTCTATATCATCTTCAAGAAATTTAGAAAGAACAGAAAAAGCAATTTCATAATATTGTTTATTTTTAAACGAATCTATTTCATTTTTTTTGATCGTAGGTATTTCTAAAGGCATGAAAAGTCCGTAATCAGATGGTTGCCCTTTTAAAACTGCCTCTTTGAAAGTTACTAATTCTGATTTTCTATTTGTACTTCTATAAAGAATTCTTCCCATTTTTATAAATTTACCTTTTAACACTAAAAAAGTCAACAATTTTAGCAATTTATTTGATTTTTAATTTATTTTAAGTATAATAAAACAAAAGCCGGAGTGGTGGAATTGGCAGACGCGCCGGACTCAAAATCCGGTGGAGCTTGAAACTCCGTGAGGGTTCGACTCCCTCCTCCGGCAAATTTCAAGGATTTAGTATGATAAAGAGAGATATAATAGAGAAAATATCAGAAAGTACTGGTTTAAATAAAACAATTGTTAAAATTGTTATTGAAGAATTTTTAAATCTAATGAAAGAAACTTTTAAAAATGAAGAAAGAGTTGAACTTAGAGGTTTTGGAGTTTTTTATTTTAAAAAAATGAAAGAAAAAAAAGCAAGAAATCCAAAGACAAACGAAGAAATTATCGTTCCAGAAAGAACAAAAATATTTTTTAAACCATCCAAAGTGATTAAAGAAAAATAAACTTACTCTTCTTTTATATTCAAAATTACAGGAAGTTTATCAAGATAAGAAATTTTCTTATAAAATTCTTTAAACTTGTGGTAATCGATAGGGTCTATTTCTAATCTATTTATCTCAAAAGTCCTTATACATTTTAAACCAGAATCTGTTTTTTGAAAATCTAAATAAAATTTTCCAAATTCTTGTTCAATTCTAATAGAATCAGGTAATGCTTCTATTTCTATTTTCTCAGGGAGTTTGTAATTAATTATTTCTTCTTTTTTGTAATTTGAATTTAATCTTAAAGGATATTTTCTTTCATCAAGAGAAACAATTGATAGATCTGTCAACTTATCTATAAGAATTGGCTGAAAAATAATTTTATTCCCCACTTTGATCCCATAATTATTTGTTAAAAACTTATACTTCTCTATTAATTGTTTTTCTAATGTTTCAAGTCCATTCAATTCTAAATAGATTAACTTTGTTCCTGGAAGAATTGAATTTAATTCTTTAACTAAATTTCTTTCTCTTTCAACCTGTTTTAAATATCTGAACGAATTTCTTAAATTTGCTTCAAAAATTCCAGAAGGTAAAACAGTAACTTCTGCTGTCAAATTGCCATTTTTGTCTATAATCGCATTAATTATTCTTTTTCTTGAATTTTTTTCTTGATTTGAAACAGGTATTTCTTTTAATTCAGGATTTTCACTACATATAAGTGAATATTTGCCCTCAAGATATGGTGGTAAGTAAGGATATCTCATAACTTCTACTGTTGGATCAAGAAATATATAAGAATTATTTTTTAAAATAGCAATTATTGCATGATTAAATTGCCCAGGGAAAGGAATTTCTTTTTCTACCTTTCTTTCTGTATTTACAAGTGTTATATATGATTTTATTCCTGCTATTTCAAGCATCCTTCTAATTAGATTTGCTTTGTCTTTACAGTCACCATATTTTGCTTTTAAAACTTCTTCAGGTTGATGTGGTTTATATCCGTGTATCCCCATTTCAAGTCCTACATATCTAATATTTGAACATACATAGTTATAAATTGATATAATTTTTTCTTCTTCTGTTTTTTTGTCTTTTATAAGTTCTTCAACAACTTTCCCAATTTCTTTTTCTTTATTCTTATCTACTTTTGATAATTCAAAAAACCATTTTCCGATTTCTTCCCATGATGAAAATGTGGAAACATAAACTTTTGGAACAATCTCACTTAAAGGTGGCATTAATATTTCTTCAATAATGGAAGGAACATTTTTCTTTTCCCATATATAAGTTATGTAATCAAAACTTTCTTTTTTTTCCAAAAGACTAATATCTTTTTCATATATTTGAAGTTTAATTTTTTTTGGAATTTTTAATTCATATCTTGAAAAAAGAAAATCCTCTGTAGATTGGAAATAAAAACCATCCCAGAAATGTTTTTCTATTAGAGGTTTAAAAGTGTAAATTATATACTTGTATTCAATAATACTTCCAATTTCAATACCTGGGAAATTTATACTCATTACTTTAAATCCTGGATAGAGAGATGAATATTCTGTAAACTCTGCTGGTGTAACTATTTTTATATCATTCGGAGTTATTTTTATTTTTTTTCCATTAGGTAATATTGTTTGCCCTTCAATAAATTTAACTTTTTCTCTTTCTGAATCAAAAGGGATTTGAAGATGACCAAATTTTTTCCCTTTTTCATTTCCAATTTCAATTTTTTGATGTACAAATGTTTCTTTTGTATAATTTGGATTAAGTTTAACAGAAGCAAAATCGATCAAATAAGCATTTTCATCACAATAAAGGAAAAGATAGAAAAAAAAGTAAAATAAAAAAAATTTCAATTTTTTTTTATAATTCATTTAAAATTAATTTTCTGGTAAATTTATTTCAGGTATTGTTGTTGTAGGTCTATATAAATATAAATAGTAGTTAAGTTTGTTCACTGAATCTCCACCATTTTTTCTTTGCCATAAACCAACTACATAGTAATAATAAACTCCCAATCCAAAGAGAATCAAAGATAAGATAAAAATTATAACTGCTTTTCTCCTATTTACCTCATCAACCATCATAGATAAGAAAAACCCTAAGAAACTTATCCCAACTATCACAAGCGCCGTCATATATCCAACTTCAAATTCCATAATTCCCTCCTCTTATTTTTTATTTTATTCTCCTATTTCAAATCTTACAAATCTTTTAACTTTTATATTTTCTCCTAATTTTGCTATTTTTGATTTTATGTATTCTTCTACTGTTATCTCTTCCTCTTTTATAAATTGCTGTTTTAGAAGAACATTCTCTTTATAAAAATCTTGTAATTTCCCTTCAACTATTTTATCAAGAATATTGTCCGGTTTATCTTTAAATTGTTCCTTTATTTCATCTATTTTCTCTTTTAGAATATCCTCAGGTATTGAATTGATATCTATCCATTTTGGTTTCATTGCAGCAATTTGAAGACATAGATTTTTTACAAGTTCTTTAAATTCACTATTTCTTGCTACAAAATCAGATTCACAATTTACTTCAATTAAAACTCCAACTCTGCCATTTGTATGGATATAGCAGCCAACTAATCCTTCTTTTGCTTCTTTTTCTATCTTTTTTTCTGAAATCTCAATTCCTCTTTTTTTAAGTATTTCAAGTGCTTTCTCTACATCTCCATTCGTTTCCTCAATTGCTTTTTTGCATTCCATTATGCTTAAACCTGTTTTTTCTCTTAAATTTTTAATTTTTTCTGGATCTATTTTCATTTTTTCTCCTTTTCTTCTGTAGTAATTTTATTTTCTTCCTCTTTTGGAACATCTTGAATATATCCTATCTCTTGTAATCCTTCACAAATATAGTCTGCGAGTTTTTGAAGAACTGTTTGAATTGACTTTAATCCGTCATCATTTGCAGGGATAGGATAATCAACAATTTCAGGATTTCCATTTGTGTCTACTATTCCAACAGTTGGAATATTTAATTTTCTGCATTCTTTAATTGCATTGATTTCTCTTTTTACATCAACAATTACAACTGCAGCAGGATAATCAGTCATATTTCTAATTCCTTCAAATTTCTTTTTTAAATCCTCTTTTTCCTTTTGTAACAATTGTATTTCCTTTTTTGTATAAAGATTTATCTTTCCGGAAGATTCAAGTTTTTCTATTTCTTCTAACCTTTCTATTCTTTTTCTTATTTCTTTAAAATTTGTTAAAGTTCCACCAACCCATCTGTAATTTACATAAGGCATTTTACATCTTTCTGCAATTTCTTTTACCACTGTCTGTGCCTGTTTTTTTGTTCCAACAAATAGAATTTTTTTATTTTGTTGGGCAATTTTTTTTAAAAATTCTCCACTTTCTTTAATTTTTTCTATGGTTTTTTCAATATCTATTATATAAATTCCTTGCCTTTTGCCATAAAGATAGGGTCTAATTCTTGGATCAAATTGTCTCGTAGGATGTCCAAAATAAACTCCTGCTTCCAGTAGTTCTTTTATTGTTATTTCCATTTTTCTCCTTTCTAATAAGAAAATTATTATAATTTTTTTACAAAAATTGTCAAATATTATATACTATCAAAAACTAAAACAACTATTTAATTATATTACAAAAAAATAAAAAAGGGAAAAGAAAATGAAAAAAGTGAAAGATTATATGGATAAAAAGATTAGTATTGTGAACAAAAAAACAAATTTAAGCGAAATTTTAAAAATTTTCTCAGATTCTCATTATAATATTATCCCTGTTGTTGATGAAAATGGGATCCTCTGTGGAATTGTGAGTATTGAAGATATACTTGAGAATTTAATTTTATCTAAAAAAGAAGTAGAATTGTTAGAAAAATTTCCTTTTTTTGTTGATGCATTCTCAGAAATTATTGGAACTGTTGAGTGTGTAAGTTCTCTCCTTATTGCAGAGGATGTAATGAATAAAGAAGTTATAAAAATTGATGAAAACAGTTCAGTTTTAAAAGCACTAATTCTTATGAGAAAACATAATATTGGTTGTCTTATTGTGATTGATGAAAAAGGAAGTCCGACAGGTTTCATTAGAAGGAATAACATTTTAAAAGCACTTGGATGTTAATATGGATAATAAAGCAATAATAAGTTTGATAATTTTTGTTTGTACATATTTTTTTATAGCAGTTGAAAAAACTCCGAAAGTATATGTTTCTATCGCAGGTGTTCTTCTTTTAGTATTATTAAGAATTTTTGATTTTGAAGAAATACATAATTTTGTTGATTGGGATACGATTTCTTTCTTATTTGGAATTTTCATTGTTGTTAAAATTATTGAAATTTCAGGATTTTTTAACTATCTCTCTTTGAAAGTTATAAAAAAATTTAATTACGATCCGTTGAAAATCTTTTTTTTCTTTCCTATATTATCATGGTTTTTATCTGGTTTTGTTGATTCAATAACAGTTTTAACTTTTCTTGCTCCATTAACATACACTTTGTGCAGATTGATAAAAATTGACCCTATCCCATTGATAGTTGCAGAAGTTTGTCTTGCAAATGTAGGAGGTTCTGGAACATTAATGGGAGATCCGCCGAATGTGATTTTAGGTTCAATGTTTAATCTCGGATTTACAAATTTTTTTATTCACAATTATATAATTTCTTTTTTTTCGGGTTTGGCTGCATTATCTGTTTTTTATATAAACCAGAAGAATAAACTTATAAAAATAAGAGAAACCATAGATAAAAGGATTTTTGAAAAAATTGTGCCAGAAGAAGCAATTGAAGATAGATTATTAGCAAAATATGGAATATTTGGTCTTTTAAGTATAGTTTTTCTTTTAATTTTCAGAGATATTATAAAAAAAATTTTTCCTCTGAGTATAGGAATTTGTAGTTTACTCCCATCATTTTTTATTCTTTTTCAAAAAGGTTCTAATGTAAAACTTAAAAATTTGTTGAGAGAAATAGATATTGAAACACTTTTATTTTTTATCTCCCTTTTTATTATTGTTGGCTCTCTTGAAAAAACTGGGCTCATAAAAATTCTATCTTCATCTTTAAATAAACAATTTGAAAATGGTTTTAAAATGACTACTCTTTTGTTCTGGTTTTCTGTTTCAACAAGTGCTTTTATAGATAATGTTCCTGAAGCAATGAGTATAGGTTATTTGATAAGACATATTTATCATCAAATTCCATATCATTTCACCATATTAATTTGGAGTTCAAGTTTAGGACTTGATATGGGAGGAAATTTTACTCCGATTGGAGCAAGTGCAAATGTTGTTGCTTATGGATTTTTAGAATCACAGGGAGTAAAAATTGGATGGAAGAGATGGATTAAATTGATGTTTTTACCAAATCTTTTTGCAGTTAGTGTTAGTTATATTTTTGTAATTTTAAAATTTATGATTGGTTTTTATTAATTTTGCTTTCATTTATTAAATTAATTAATTCTATCTCACCCCATAAAAAAATTTCTATTCCTTTAATAATTACTATCCCTTCAATAAACATAAAATTTTTTAATTCAGAAATAATGAGGTCTTTGTCTATTCTATCTTTAACCAAATTCCCGAAATAAGTTGCTGCTCCATCTGAAAAAGTTGAAGAAGCAGAAATAACAGTAACAGCATCTGCTTTCCCAAAACTGATTGAATGGCCGATTGTTCCACTTGAAGTTGCTATTCCATAAGGGATTTCCCTCTTTTTTAATTTTATTCCAATTTTCATTGAAAAAGGAGATTTTCCAGCATAGATTCCCACAATAAAGTCGCTATTCATTTTAGCAAAGATATCTCCTCCATTTTCTATAATTATTTCATTCGATAAAGAAATAAATTTTTTTCCTATTATCTCAGATATTGCGCCAGCAACTGAAGCCATTGGACCTGTTTTGGTTAAAAAAGAACTTTCAGACATTAGTTTTATAATTTCTTGATCACTTTTAGCAATAACAGGAGAAAAGGAGAAAAGAAATTCAGGGTGTTGTTTGATATAATTCTTTAAAATTTCTCTTTGTTTAATAACTTCTTCAGTAATTTCTTTTTTTAGATTTTTTTTTGCAATGACTAAAAGATCAGTTTGTTCAACTTTAACTTCAAATTTATAAAAATCCTTCCTTTGAATTAAACTTCTATAAAACCTTTCTTTTATTTTCTCGCTCATAATAAAAATTTTTGATAATTTAATTTATTTGTCTTTTCAACAACTACTTTTTCTATTATTTCTCCTTTTAAATTTTTTAATGTGCATATTCCATTTTTTCTTAAATAAGAACCATAAATTTCAAATACAAGATTATCAATTTCTCCTTTTATTATACCTACTATTTCTGGACTATCTTCTGAAAGTATTATGATATCATCTTTATTGCAAAAATCTATTATTTTTTTTGCTTCTATCTCATCTCTTGTAATAATCAATTTTGTTTTTTTTGAAATTCTAAAATGTCTTCCTATTTGAAGGATATAACAGTCTTTTAAATTTATTTTCTCAGAATTTTCAAATAAATCTTTTAATTTTTTACAAAAAATTTTATCTGTTAAAAGACAACCTCCTGATGGTGTTCCAAAATATTTTAGATTTTTCATTTCAGCAAGATGAAGTTGTAATTTTCTTTCTCTCCCTTTAATCCCAAGTAAAAGTTCTCTTTTGATTACTCCTTTTTTTTCTACTTCTGTCGGTGGTAGATTTAATGCTGTAAGAGGTCTTAAAAGTTTACCCTTTAATGATGATTCTTGTTCTATAATTTTTAAAGCATTTAAATTTTGAGATTTGCCCCTTTGACCAAGAACTTCACCTGTAAAAATAAAATCTGCACTTTCTTTTTCCATAATTTCTTTTGCTTTTTTTAACATATATATATGACAATCAATACATGGATTAAGATTTTTCCCATATCCATATATAGGATTTCTTACAATTTCAATATAATCATTTTCTACCTCAATAATCATAAGTTTAAAATTCATTTCATTTGAAATTCTTTCTAAATTTTTTATTGTTGGTTCGCCAAACTTTGAAATAAATGGTGTCTTTATAAAAATGCCTATAATTTCAAACCCTTGTTCTTTTATCAATTGTAGTGCAAGAACGCTATCAAGACCTCCTGATATTAAACCTACTGCTATTTTTTTCATTTCTTTAAATAAATTTTATCATTTTTATGATATAATTAAACTATGAAAGTAATTATTATAACAGGTCCGACAGGTGGACATTTCTTTCCAGGACTTGCAATTGGCGAAAGTTTAAAGGACTATTTTGAAATTAAATTTTTTGTCCCTAAAAGGGAATATATAATTAATCATCTAAAAAAAAGAAATTTTCCATTCATTGTTATCCCATCAGTTAAAATTACAAAGAAAAATTTTGTTTTTTCGTTTTTTAAACTTTTTTCTTTAATAATTTTTTCAATTTTTTTATTTATTAAAGAAAAACCTCAAATAATTATAGGAACTGGAAGTTATGTTTGTGTTCCTTTTATTATTGGAGGTAGAATTTTATATAGAAAAGTAATAATTCATGAGCAAAATTATCTTCCAAGTAAAACTACAAAAATTCTTTCCATTTTTGCTGATTTTATATTTCTTACTTTTCCTTTTAAAAATAAATTGCCCTTAAGAAAATGTGTTATAACAGGGTTTCCATTAATTTCAGATTTTAAAAAAAATTTTTCAAAAGAAGAAATACTGAAACAACTTGAACTTGAAAATAGCAAAATACTTTTAGTTTTAGGAGGTAGTCAGGGAGCATCTTTTATAAATAAATTAATTGTAAATAACATTGATTTTTTTAAAGATAAAGGATTTCAGATAGTAATTATTGCTGGAAAAGATAAAGATTTTGTTGAGGAAAAATTTAATGAAAAAAAAGTAAAAGGTAAAGTTTATGATTTTTTTTATGAGATGAATAAATTATATACAATAGCAGATTATGTTATTTGTAGAGCAGGAGCAGGTAGTATTGTGGAAATTGTTGAAAAAGAAATTCCTGCTTTTTTAATTCCTTATCCATACGCAGGAGGGCATCAGATTAAAAATGCTTTGTATCTGCAAAAATTTGGTTGTGCTTTTTTTGTAGAAGAAAAAGAAATTAACTCCAAAAATTTTACTTTTTTGTTCAACAAATTTTTAAATGAAAGTTCAAATATAAAAGAAAATCTTAAGAAAATTAAACTTTCTGACAAAGGTATTATAAAAGAAATTGTTTTAAGTTTATCCAAGAAACGAAATGAGAAATGTTATTAAAAAATCTAAAAGAATACATTTAATAGGGATTGGAGGAATTGGTGTAAGTGGACTTGCTAAGATTTTGGTACATTTTGGCAAAGAAGTTTCTGGTTCAGATAATAGTTATTCTCCTATAATAAAAAAACTTAAAAAGTTAGGAATAAAAATTTATATTGGTCAAAAAGAACAAAATATAGATCCTACTATAGAACTTGTGATTCATTCTCAAGCAATTTTACCTGATAATCCAGAATACAAAAGAGCAAAAGAATTAAATATTCCAATTTTGAGTTATCCAGAAGCAGTTGGTGAAATAATGAATGAAAAAAGAGGAATTGTTATTTCAGGAACTCATGGGAAAACAACGACCTCTGCCTTAGTAGTTAATCTTTTGAAAACATTAAAATTATCACCGTCTTTTTTAATTGGAGGTGAAATTGTAAATTCAGGAAATTCTGGGTTTGGAAAAGGAGAGTTTTTTGTCGTTGAAGGTTGTGAATATAAAAGATCTTTTTTGAATTATCATCCAGAAATTGCTATTATTACAAATATTGAAAAAGACCATCTTGATTATTACAAGGATATTGATGATATAAAAAGTGCTTTTTTACAATTTGCAGAAAATATAAAACCAGGTGGTTTTTTAATCTATTGTGGTGAAGATAAAAATCTAAAAGATATAGTAAAAAAGTTAAAAATTAATAGTCTGTCTTATGGATTTGGTTCATACAATATAACTGCATCCTACTTTAAAACAATTGGAAAAACTACAGAATTTGAATGTTTTTTCAATCAAAATAGACTTGGGAAAGTAAAGATAAATTTATGGGGCAGGCATAATGTATTAAACTCATTATCTGTTATCGGAGTTGGGCTTTGTCTTGGTTTTTCTTGGCAAGAGATTAAGAAAGGATTAGAAAGTTTTAAAGGAGTTCATAGAAGATGTGAGATTTTAGGGGAAAGAAAAAATATTATTGTTTTAGATGATTATGGACACCATCCAACAGAGATAAAAGCAACATTAAAATGTATAAAAGAAGTATTTCCGAACAGAAGATTAATAGTTGTTTTTCAGCCTCATCAATATAGTAGAACAAGGTTTTTAATAAAGGACTTTGCAAGCTCTTTTTCTCTTGCAGATAAAATTGTTGTTCCAGATATATATTTTGTCAGGGATTCATTGATTGAAAAAAAATTAGTAAATTCAGAAATTCTCGTTGAAAAAATAAGGAAAAAAGGAAAGGAAGCAATTTATATCCCTTCTTTTAAAGATATAGTTGAATATCTTTGTGAAATAAAAAGGGAAGGGGATATAATTTTGACTATTGGTGCTGGTCCTATTGACAAAGTTGCAAAAGAATTTTTAAAAAGGATTCAATAAATGAGAAAGTTAATTCTTACAAAAGATGAAATAACAAGGATAGAAAAAGAAACAGAAGAAAAGTTTGGTATTAGCAGTTTAATTCTTATGGAAAATGCAGGAAAAGAAAGTTTTTATGTAATAAAAAAAGAATTAAAAGACTTAAAAAAAAGAAAAATTTTAGTTTTCTGTGGCAAAGGTAATAATGGGGGTGATGGTTTTGTTTTATCAAGGTATTTATTCAATTATGGAGTAAATGTAAAGGTCTTTTATTTTGGTGAAATAAATAATTTTACAAAAATCTCTTTAATAAATTTTGATATTTTGAACAAGTTAAAAGTTGACATAGAAAATATAAATATTTTAAAATTAAAAGATATACGTATTGAGAATAGCGATGTTGTAATAGATGCGATTCTGGGAATTGGAATAAAAGGAATGATAGAGGGAGAAATGAAAAATATAATAGAGTTTATAAATAAAAATTCAAAATTTACAGTTTCAATAGATATACCTTCTGGACTTGATGCAGATACAGGAGAAATACACGGTGTTTGTATTAAAAGTAATTTAACAATAAGTATGGGTTTTTTAAAAAAAGGTTTTTTTGTGGGTAAAGGACCAGAATATACAGGTAAAATTAAATTAGTAGATATTGGATTTCCAAGATATTATTATGAAAAAAATAATTAAATTCTTCATTCTTTTTATTGTAATATCGTGTAGTTTATTTTCTGAAAAAGGGGTAATCCTTTTTGGAACAAAAGAGAAAAAGATTGAATTTATAAAAAGAGTTCTAAATAATAAAGATAAAGTTTATATAAAAGAAATTGCTGCTTTTTTGGATGACGAAGATAAAGAGATTAGAAGTTTAGCATCATTGGTTCTTTATGAAATTGGAGATGTTACCTGTATTGACTATTATAAAAAATCTCTTGGAGATTCTTACTGGCAGGTAAGATTATATGGTATAAAAGGACTTGTAAAATTTGGGGAAGGTAATATTTTGGAAGATTTATATAGTTCACTCAAAGACCCTTACTGGCAGGTAAGGTATTATGCTGCTATTGGTATTGGTAAATATGGAAATGAAGACTCAATTACCTATATTATTTCACATCTTAACGATTCAAATTTTGAAGTAAAAAAAGCACTTTTAATTTCATTGAAAAGATTATTATGGAAAAATGTAACACGTTTTAATTTTAAATCAATGAATGAAAGTCAATTAAAAGTTCTTTTTGATTGCTTTGATGGAGAGGAAGAGATAAAATTGCTAACGATTTCTATTTTTGAGAATGCAGATGATGAAAGATGTATTCCTTATCTTGTGAAGTTGTTAGCGGATAAAAGTGATGAAGTAAAAATTAAGGCACTGTGGACAATTGAACGTTTTAAAGCAAGAAGGATTGAAGAAATTGAAGGATTATTGAATGAACCATCAGTAAAAGTGAAGATTGAAGCAATTAAAACATTAATAAGGTTGAAAGGAGAAGAAGGAATAGAAGGGTTGGTTAAAGGATTAGGAGATGAAAATGAAAGTGTAAGAATATATTCTTTATGGGCTCTTGAAAAATTTAAAAATCCTCTTTCTTATCCAGAGATTGTTAAATGTATTGCTGACAAGTCATCAAAAGTTAGAGAAGAAGCGATAAATATAATTGAAAGATTGAACGATCCATCATTTATACCTATCTTAGAAAAATTTATTGAGAATAAAGAAATTGATATAGAGTTTAGAAAACTTGCAATTATTGAACTTGGTAAAATTGGTATTTCAGATATGGATAACACTAAGAATATATTGAGGAGATATTTAAGAAGTAACAATAAAGATATAAGATACGCTTCAATTGAAAGTTATTACTACCTTGATATGTTTGACGAGTATTACATAAAAAATCTTGTGTATATGGAGAAGAATGATCCTGATTTAAGAATAAGGAAATGTAGTTCAAGGTATTTGAATGATATTATAAAGCAGTGTATTGTAAAATTGAATAGTGTTAATGAAAAAGAAAGGAAATTTGTTTTAGATAAAGTTGACAATTTTATAGGTAGTAAAGAAATAAATAATTTGCTTGTTAAAATGTTCTACAGTAAATATCCTGAAGTTAGAGAGAAAGCACTTTTGGTTTTAAAAGAGAGTCCCAAAAAGATATTCTCTAAGGATGTCAGAGAACTTTCAAAAGAAGCAGATGTAGAGTTAAAGAAATTGGCTGCTATAGTTTTAGGAGAAATTCAAGATAAAAATTCAATTGGAATTTTAAAACAAGGATTGATTCACTTTGATCCCGAATATCAACTTATATGTGCACATTCGCTTGCAAAGATGGGAAGAGAAGATGGGATTAGTGTAATTATGAGAAATATCAATAATGAAAATATTTTTTATCAAAAGATTGCAGTTGAGGCACTTGTGTATTTGAATAAACCCATATATTCTTCAATTTTTCTGAAGAAACTTTATAATTCAGAACTTGAAATAAAATTAATTTCTGCTTGGGGTCTTGCAAGATTAGGAAATTTAACAGGTTTTGAAGTTCTTGTGAGGTTATCCGAAGCAAATATAGAACCACTTAGAACACTTGCGAATGTCTATCTTAAAGACCCCAAAATTCCTCTAAGTTTAAAAAATAAGATTTTTTCTATAAGAGAAGAAATATATAGAAATAAGATAGGAATTCAGGAGGTTACTCCTAAAAAGATGTATTCGTACAAAACAGATATTCCAATTGAAATAGATGGCATGGCTAATGAAGGAATATGGAAAATGATAGAGCAAACAAATGGGTTTATAACAATAGAAGAGGAAAAGGTATTGATTGATGTTCAAACCAAAATAGCAAGTGTTTATGACAATGAAAATATCTATTTTTTAATCATATGTGAAAATCCACCAAATAGTATGTTAAATTATGATACAAGAGATTTTATAACTATATCGTTAAATCCTAAAAATTCTTTAAATGAATGGTATCAATTTGTATTTCATCCTCTTAAATATGTTTTTCAGCTTTCATCAGAAACGAAATATCTTAAATACAGTTACATTTGGAAGTTTTACAAAGTAGAAGATATAGATAAATTATGGAATTCGGATTGGAAAATTGATACGGATGTTTCTTCCCCAGGAATGGTAAGGAAATTTATTGCTGAAATCTCCATTCCTTTAAAGGATCTTAAAGTTGATAAGATTGAAAAAGGAACTCAATGGGCAATAAACTTTCAGAGAGAAATAAATAATTATGTTACATCTACATGGACAGGTAGAATAGATATCCCAGAGCAATTTGGTTTAATTATTTTTAAGGAGAATCTATGAGAAAGTTTATTTTTTTATTAAGTTTTAATATTTTTTTAAATCTTTTATTTGGTGCAGAATGGTATGAAAAAAATAGGAAATTTTCGGTTGTTTTTTCAAATGAAGTTTGGAGATATATTGAAAAAGCAAATTATTATTCAGACAAGAAGGATATCAAAACTGCAGATAAATACTTAAATATTGCTTTAGAAAAAACAAAGAAGTGTGAACCATTTACTCCTTCTAATTGGCCTTTTGGCTGGCCAAGAGATAAGGAAAGTTTAAAATATTTGAAATATGCAACACCAACTGCCTTTATCTATAAAATAATAGGTGACTTTTGTTTGGAAGTAGGATATATAAAAGAAAGTATAAAACACTTTGAAACTTATTTAAATAAATGTTTAATACCAGATGCTGATTATTATATACTTCTTGCTGAGATTTATGAAAAAGAAGGAATGTATAATCAGGCACTTAATCTTTACTATGAAATTTCAAAATTTATCGAAAATAAAAATTACTGGGGAACAGAATATTCTATTGATTTTATAGAAGGGAGGATAAAAAAGTTAAATCTTTTATTTAAAAAAAATCTAATTATTATATTAAAGCCAATTTATATTGACATACCCTCATTTATTCAGTCAGATTTTGTTGATATTTTTAGAACAGAATTAAGTAATATAAAAAACCTTGTAATTATTCCACAAACTGATTTTTTAAAAGTTTTAAATGAACAAAAATTAATAGAAGATTCTTTAGATGATAATGAACTTGCTATAACAGGTAAAATTTTAAATGCTGACTATGCTCTTAAACCATCACTTGCTAAAATAGTAGATACATATGTTTTAAATGTAGATGTTTTCTCAATTAATAAGAAAAAATGGTTTGAACATTATGAGTACAAAACAGATGATATGAGATATATCCAAAATATAGTTAAAAGATTTGTATTTAATTTTCAAGGATTAGACATTCCTACTTCTTTATATTTGCCTGAAACAAAATTTTTATGGAGTTTTGAAACAGATGATTTAATAAATGATCTTAAGACATCAAAAGATAGAAAAAACATTTTACTTGGTTGTGATTCTGGGTCTATTTATTTATTTAATGATAAAGGATCTTTATTAAGAAAATTAAATAGACCAGAAAAGATTGTAAAAGTTTCAATTTCGCCTGAAGGAAATTATTTTTCATTTTTCACACTTGAAGGAATGTTATATTTTGTATCAAAAAATGGAAAAATTTTATGGACAATGAAAACAGGAAATTTGGGAAGAGGTATTGGGATTTCAGAAGAAGGTAAATTTATAACTGCAGGTATTGATAAAAAAATTATTTACATGGATAAAAATGGTGAAATTTTTTGGGAAGTTAATTTACCAAGTATTATTTCTTTTATTGATATAAAAGATGATGGTAGTTTAGTTTTTATTGGTACAGAAGATGGAAAATTATATTGTTACAGGGACGATGGAAACTTAAAATGGCAAATGAATGTTGATGGGAAAGTAATAGAGATTAAGATAGGAGAAAACTATATTTGTTCTGAGACAGATAAAGGGATGGTCTATATACATGACATGAATGGTTATGAAATATATAAATTCAAAAGTGATGAAGAAATCAATTTTAATGTTTTTTCTTCTGAAATTTTGGATTTAATTTCTGGAAAAAAGAGTAACTTTTTGTTTTTTCTTTCATATGATAAAAATAGTTTATGGAGATATTCATTAAAAGAAAGAATAACTTTTTTATCTTCTTTACCTAATGGGAAATTTATTATTTCTGCTGAAGGGAAAAATCTATTTGCCTTTTCTATAGTTTGGAAATAAAGATTTATTAAAAATGTTTATTATTCAGATTTAGTAGAGATAAAAAATAAAGGGAAAATTATATCACTTGTACAGCAAGGAATAATTACAGCAAGAACCATATATATTAAAAGTGCTCCTATTTGATGTATCCATTCAGTTAATCCAAAACTTAAAAGATAAAATATTGAAGCAACTGCACTGATAAAAACATGAAGAGAATGAGAAAAAATAACTCCTTCTGATTTTTCAAGAGTTTCAGGTGCAACATATCCTGTAAAGACGCCTAATAGTAGAAAAGGAAGAATAACTTGAGGATGTTCAATTATACATATATGGAGTTTCATTTTTGTACCAAGCAAAAAGCCAGAGATATACGGTATAAAAATATCGCTTATTCCACATATTCCAATTGATCCAATAATTCCTATCATTAATGCTTTTAAAAATTTTTTCTCATGTTTCCAGAACATTGCGGTAGTTGCTAAAGCAGAAAAAAGTATATGAATTGGATGAAAAATATGAAATAACTCTTCAAAATGTTCTCCTAAGTTTTCAATATCTAACAATTCTGATAAAAAGGTTAAAATTCCTGCAAAAATAAGTCCTATAGAAACAGATAAAATAGAAAAAGGAAGATGGTGAGAAAGAGATAACCCAATATATTTAAACTTTTTCATTTATGCCTCCTTTTTTACAATTTCCACATATTCCTTTCAAAAAAAATTGATGTTCTTTAATTTCAAAGTCAGTTATTTTTTCTATTTGTTCTTTTAATTTTTCAAAATTACATATTTCAAAATCACTTATTCTATGGCACGTAGTACAAACAATATGATGATGGTGTTTTTTATTTATTGCCTTGCAAATTCCATAATAAAATCTATTCTCTTCTCCTTCAACTTTGGTTAAAATACCTATTTTTTCAAATTGCTCAAGATTTCTATAAATAGAAGGGAGTCCTATTTTTTTAAACTTTTTTTTCATATAATCCCATATTTCATAAGGAGTAAAATATTTATTGTTTTTCAAAAAATATCTAATTATAGCAATCCTTTTAGGTGTTATTTTCAATTTGTTTTTTTTCAATATTTTTTTATATTTTTTCATTTTAAATGAAAATCATTTTCATTTAAGATTATAATTTTGTATAAAACTTAAGTCAATAGATTACAGAAAAATGTAAAATAAAAAACCTCTCCTGCGGGGAAGACAGGAGAGGTAAAGGGGGGTGAAGGGAGGTGTTGAGATATTATACTATAAATTAAAAATTTTTCAAATGTAAAGGTTAATATAAATAAGGGTCTGTTGGTGGTTCAACTTTTATTATTTCTTCTGCAATTATTTTTACTTTACTATTTTCTATCCTCACTTTTCCTTTTACCTTCACCCATTCATCATTTTTAAATTCTTGGTCTTTTTCTTCTATCATTTCTAATGGAACTTCTTCAGTTGTTTTTTTCTGAGATTGTTTATATTCAATCTCAACTCCTAATGGGGTAGCATCAGCAGCACAACAAGTTATTAAAAATCTAATCAACATAAATTTCCCGTTTTCTTTATAAACCATACCCTCAACTGCAACATCTCTTTCATTTATCTGTTCTGGTTTTGATTTTGAAAGTCCAAGGAGTTGTTTAATTGTTAATTTTCTATATTTTCCTTCAATTTCTATTTTTTCTTGTAAGGATTTTAAAACATCTTGAGTTAAAAATTCTGTCTGTACTCCTCTTTTTAATGCAGTATAAGTTGGTAGAGTAGTTGGTCTGACGATAATAAATAAAATTAAAGGAAACAAAAATATACAGAAGGATAATATATCATAAACAGAAGTTTCATTAAATTTTTTAAATTTTTTCACTTCGGTTTTTAAGAGAAATAATAAAATTAAGATACCTATTATGATGTATGGGAAGTAAAATTTTTTTACAAATATTTTAAAATTTCCTGTAAAAGAGATTGAGAGGAAAAATAATACATAAAGAGCAATTATCATAACTTGGTAAAAATACTTATTTTTTAAAAATTTCATAATTTCACCCCTTTATAAGACTTCCAATAATTCCAAGTATAAAAAGAGTTAAAAATACGCTAATAAGGAGTTTTTTAACAAATTTTTCTTTAAATACAGCAAAATAAACAAATATTAAAGAAATACTCATCATAGGACCTGATATCATAAATATAACTTTAGACATATCAGGTAAATAAGTAAATGTATTTGCAACAAATGCATCTGCATAAGAACATAGAGATAAAATTATTGAAAGAATTTGCATTGATAAAATTGATAAAATTTTATTTCTACTTATTGCCAGAAAAACTTCTCTCGGTATAAAAGTTGAAAATAATGAAGCAAGAGTTGCTCCAATAATTAAATATTTTCCCATTATTAAAAAATCATTTCCAGAATGGAAGAAAATTTCATCAATTTTAGGAAAATTTTCAGTATGGTTGTCTTTTTTTTCCTCATATTCTTTTAAAACTTCATCTTTATCTTTTGGAGCAATTAAAATTCCAACAAATACACTACATATAAAAGCAACAAGAAATCTGCTGAAAACCATTTTTAAAGATGAAAAGGCAAGATAAGTTGAAAATAGAGTAATTGGATTAATTATCGCTGTTGCAAGTAAATAAGAAATACCACCAGAAACTGGTATACCTTTTTTTATTAATCTTCTTGAAACAGGAATTTCTCCGCAGGAACAAACAGGGAATAAAAAACCAAAAAATGAACCAATTATTGCTGAAGAAAATTTATCTTGAGGGAAAATTTTTTTAAATTTTTCTTCGGGTATTAAAACCTCTATAGATCCAGAAATTAGTGAACCAATTAAAATAAATGGGAAACCTTCAATTAAAATCGCAAGTAAAATTATTGTAAATGCTTGTATTTTTGGATTTTTAATTACCTGATTTATTTGATAAAAAGAACCTGACTGCCATATGTTTAGGATAAATAAAATAATTAAAACTCCTAAAAAAATTAATATTTTTTTTAAATTCTTTTCTTTATCTAAGTTTTTCATATTATCTTATCCAAGTTTTTCGTATATTTTATTGTTTTTCTGGTTTTTTTTCAAATTCTGCCAATTTTTCTTCAAGTTCCTTAATTCTTTTTTTAAGAGTCTCTTTTTCGCCTCTTTTCCCCAGAATTGAAACTCTTAAGCCAAGTCCGATACAAATAAGAGAAATTACAAGTCCCATCGGTTTTACCAAGTTGTTTGCAATTATAAATTTACTTCCGAAAAGCATTAGAATACCATTTATCAAGATAATAATTAACCATACTACCATATCCCCCACTTTTTTTAATAATTTTAAAAATTTATTACCTAAAAGTCAAAAATTTAACTTTAAAAAATAAAAATTTATGATAAAATTTAAACAAAAAGGAGGATGAAATGGAGTTAAAAAAAGATTATAAGTATGCTTTGCTTGTTCCTACAAGTATGGGGATTAGAATTACACCTTTTAATATGCAACCAGTTCATACAAGTAACCTTTATATAATGCAGGCAACAAGTGCAGAATCAAATGTTGCAAGTGTTTCATCTTATCTTGGACTTTCTGTAAAAGTTTTAACTGCATTTGTAAAAGGTAGTCCAATAGCAAAATTTATAAAAGAGAATTTAAAAAGTAGAGGAATGGATGTTGAAGCAAAAGAAGTTTCTCAAGGAGGTCCTTGGGGTTTTAGACACCAGTTCAATATTGCTGATACAGGGTATGGTGTCAGAGCACCAAGAGTTTGGAATGATAGAGCAGGCGAGGTTGGAAGAACTTTAAAACCAGGAGATTTTAATCTTGAGAAAATATTTGGAGAAGAAGGAGTTTGTATAGTTCATATGTCAGGTTTATTTGCAGCACTCTCTCCAGAAACAAGTAGTTTTTGTCTTGAAATAGCAAAAGTAGCAAAAAAATATGGAACGAAAGTTTCATTTGATTTAAATTATAGAGCATCTTTCTGGAAAAATCGTGAGAAGGAATTAAGGGAAATTTTTACTGAAATTGCAAAAGTTACAGATATACTTGTTGGAAATGAGGAGGATTTTCAATTATGCCTTGGGATTGAAGGACCAGAACCTGGTGGGAAAAATATAAAAGCACAGATAGATAATTTTAAAGGTATGATAGAGAGAGCAAAAAAAGTATTTCCAAATGTAACTGTATTTGCTACAACATTAAGAGAAGTAATAAGTGCACAACAACATCTATGGGGAGCAATAATGTCTGTTGAAAATCGTTGGTATATTGTTGAACCAAGAGAAATTTTTGTTCTTGACAGGATTGGAGGAGGAGATGCTTTTGTCGGTGGACTTCTATATGCTATTTTAAAAGGTTGGGATGAAGAAAAATGGATACAATTTGGATGGGCTTGTGGTGCCTATGTAGTAACTCTCTTAACTGATTATGCCCAGATACTTGATGAAGAGGAAATCTGGAGTGTATGGGAAGGGAATATAAGGGTTAAAAGATAAATTAAAAGTACATATTTTCTGCAAGAAGGTCATTAAAATCAAGTTCTATTTCGTTTGTTTTTATATGTTTTACTTCTAAAGCAATTTTTTCAACAATTTTTCTTTTTTCATAACATAATAGAACTTCTCTTGCACCTTCTAAAGAACCATTCCCTATTTTTATAATTTTACTTTTTTCAACATCTGGAATTAAACCTATTCTTATTGCATTTTCAACATTAATGAAATTTCCAAATCCACCTGCAATAAAAATTTTATCAATATTTTTTATATTAACTGGATAAATTTTTGAAAGGATCTGCCAACTTGTTCTGATTGCTGCTTTTGAAGTTATAAGTTGAAATATATCCTGTTGATTTATTTTTATATCTCCTGTTATATAGAAAACACCATTTTTAAGTCGTGCTTTTTGATCAATAATTTCATTTTTTAACATCTCACTTAATAAGTCAATTAAACCAGAACCACATATTCCAATAGGATATTTGTCTCCAATTGTAGAATAGTAAACTTTCTCATTTATTATTTTAACCTCTTTTATTGCTCCTTCTATTCCACCAATACCACAACTTATATTTACTCCTTCAAAAGCACCTCCAGCAGCAGCAGATGCTGAAATAAGTTTTTCTTTATTCCCTATAACTATTTCTCCATTTGTTCCTATATCTATAAGCATGCATATTTTTTCTTCATTATAAATTTCAGAAGCAAGTATATCAGCAACAATATCAGCACCGATATGGCCTCCAATTAGAGGGAGAGCATAAATTTCTCCATTTTTATTGATTTTAAGTCCAATTTCTTCGGGTTTTTTTGAAATGCTTTCAGGATTTTTTGGTTCATAAGGTATTTTTCCAAGAGTTGAGATATCTATGAGTAAAAATATATTTCTCATTGTTGAATTACCAGCAACAACAACCTGATAAATTTTTTCAGATATTTCATTATTAAAATTTTCTAATTCCTTGTTTATTAAATCAATAACTACTTTTTGTAGTTCAAATAGTTTTTCATATCTTTCCTTTTCATTCAAAAATCTCTTTTCTTTTTTGTCAATCATAGTATATTCAATTCTTGAAATAACATCATTACCATAAATAATCTGTGGATTAGTTTTTGCAATTGTTCCTATAATATCACCATTCTCAAGATTTACAATATCAAGAACAATTGTTGTAGTTCCAATATCTATTGCAAGTCCATAAATTCCGCCTCTATAAACATCAACTTCTTTTCCATTTTTATAAACACTATTCCCTTTTCTTTGATAGGAAGGACATATTTCAACCTTTCTTTCTTTTCCATATTTT
Organism: Candidatus Ratteibacteria bacterium; assembly: GCA_046296715.1. Lineage (GTDB taxonomy): Bacteria > Ratteibacteria > UBA8468 > B48-G9 > JAFGKM01 > JAMWDI01. Next base: position 3,040 of record JBKBIN010000010.1, on the reverse strand, counting down.
AAAATCTCATATTCTCCAAATTCTTTTATATAAACAACAATATCTGAAATATCTTTAATAATTCTTGATTGACATGCTAATCTATATCTTTCAGGAAGATTAAATTTCTTTTCTGCAGAGGTAAGTTGATTTAAATTTTCTTCCCCTTTTTCAATCCTTACAATACACTTTCCACATTTTCCAATTCCACCACATTCAGCATTTATCTTTACTTTTAATTTTTGAGCATAATCAAGAATAGTAAGACCAGGATGAATTTCAACACCATCTTTACCATTTTTAAACTGAGGGAAATATATTCTGCCCATATTATTGACAAAATGCTTTTTCCCAAATTTTTAAAAGATATCCACCCACTAATCTTACACTTATTTCATTTGGGAGTTGATTTACTCTTTTATTGAATGGTTCAGGAGTTACTGGCCCATCATATTTAATTTCTTTAAGCACTCTTAATAATCCAATTAAATCTATCACTCCTGTCTCTCCTGGTAAAAATCGTTCATTATCAATTAGTTGGTCTTTTGGTATATTTGGAGCATCATTTACATGAACATAGATTATATCTTCTCCTTTTAATTTTTCAATATCTTGAATTTTACCTTCAGATGCATAAAGGTGCCAACTATCAAGTAAGATTCCAGTATTTTCAATTTTCAATTTTTTTAAAAATTCAAGCATCTGTTCAAGATTCCAGATAAATTCATATTTATGATTTACTCTTACACTTTTTGTTCCTATAAATTCAAATCCAATTCTACAACTATATTTTTCTATAAGTTTACATAATTTTTCCGCTCTTTTTAAGTGAAACTCAAAATTTTCTTTATAAGGTAAGTTATCAGAAAAAGGGATAATCCATGTATAAATTCTATTTGCAGAAATTTTTTTTGCAATTTTTAGATATTGTTCAAGTTTTTCTAAATCCTGATTAAATTTATTTTCTTCTTCACTAATACTGAAAGGAAGACACCATCCGCCAATTTTTAAGTCAAAACTATCAATTAAATTTTTTATTTTTTCAACTCTATCATTTTTTGAAAATTCATAAATATCTAAAATTGAAATATCTATCCCTTCAAAATTTCCCAATTTAGCAAGCCGTAATTGTTCTAAAAATGTAGTTTTTATATTTATCGCTTCAAACGATATATTTCTAAACAATTTATTCCTCCTCTTTTATAATTATTTCAGGATAAACCATTAAACCACATGGGACAACTTGATAATCATTTACCCACATATTCCCTTCTGAAATAAATTGACCTGGTCCTGTCCATACTGGCCACTTTTCATAATAATGTAATGGTCCATGTGAATTTCTTCTATGTCCAAGAACTTCAATAATTAGTGTAATATTGTCTTTTCCTTTCAAGTATTCAGTTATATCAATTTCATAAGGAGGCCAAGAAATTAAACCTATTTGATTTCCTTCACAAACAACTCTTATTCCTACTCCTCTAAACTCTGGAATTTTTAAGAATACTTTTTGATTTTCTTTGAACTCAATCTTTTCTAATGGTAGTATATATCCAATATTACCAGAGTAAAATGGTAATCCTTGCTCTGTCCAATCACCAATTTTTAAATTTTGTGGAAGAGAAGTAATGATAAGTTTTTCTTTATTAACACCAAAATTTCCAAGTAAATAAATAATTTCAAGTCCTGGATGATTTTCATTATAAACTGTTTCAAGTAGTATTTCATTTTTTCCTATTTTTAATAAAGTTGAATCAAATTTTATTGTTTCAAGAGATTTATCAACCCACCATCCAGATTTCATATCAGATGTCAACTTAGTATTATTTATGTATATATCATATAATTCAGGTTTTTCAATCGCTATTGAGATTTCTCCTTCTGGTAATTTTTCAACTAAAAATTCATATTTTAAACTTAATCTTACATTTTTTGGATTTTCTTTCTTTTTTCTTGCCCATGGCTGAATCATTGCTCCACCTCTTGCTGGAATTCCTAAATATTTTCTTACTTCTCTATCAATTTTTAATATTTCTTTTTTCTCTTGCCAATTTCCATTATCAATTTTGAAATATGGCATATCAAGAACAAGAACATTGCTTTCTGTCAAAATATATTTCCATTCATCTTTTTTAATTTGGTTAATTTTTATTTCTTTATACTTCTTTTTTGTCTTTATCTCAAAATTGAATTCGTTTTTCTTTGGAATAATATATAAATGGCTGCTTAAGGGTGGGAAATCAGTTTTTATCATATATCCATTCTCATCTTTAATTATTTCTGGATAATAAATTTCTCCATTTTCAAGATTAATCTCTATTGGTTTATATTTCCATTGGGGGAAGGATTTAATTATGACATTTTTGAATTCTATTTTTCTGTCTCTAACAAGACAGTATTTAGCAATATTCTTGCTATCCCATTCCATACTTGTGTTGCATAGAAAAAGATAAAAATTTTCATCGTCTTCTCTTAAAAGATATAAAATTTGTTTTATTTCATTTCCATTTTCATCTTTTATTGATATTCTTCTGATTTTTTCAAGTTGGTTTATCGCCTGTTGAAAAGATGAAACAACAATGCATTCTTTAGCAAACTCTTTAATTTTATCTGAAAGTTCACAATCTATATAAGAAGGTATTTCTTCTACAAAAATAATATCTCCTCCTTTTTCTTTAAATTTTTTAAGTAATTTTAATGTTGAACTTCTGATAGTCAACAAAGGAGGAACCAATATCGCTTTATATTCACCTTTATTTACTTTAAAAATTGGTTTTCCATCTTTTTCCTCAATTTTTGCCCATCTTGATAGAATTTCTTCATCTCCATAATCAAAGTCAATATGGTTTGAAAGTAATACATCACAAATTTCAGCAAAATTCTCGTCAAGTTTCTTAATTTCTTCTGGCTGAATAAACTGATTTTTTTCTATTTTAGGCATTTTATAAATTGCCCACATACTCTCAATTGGATGAATTACAAGTAAATCTCTTATTTCTTTTCCTTTGGTCATTATTAAATTGATTCTTGCAAAATAATCTTCTACATATTTATAACAATT
>JBKBIN010000009.1:0-43144 GCA_046296715.1 Candidatus Ratteibacteria bacterium | reverse complement strand
TATTATGCTGATGGTTCATTAAAAACAGATGACCAGACATATACAGATACAATAACTTATGTAAAGATAATTTTGTATGGAAAATCAACCTCACCTGCTATGAAAAATATGAATCCAATAAAAATAGAAACAACTGTCCGCCTCAAAAACTCTCCCTCCTTTTAAACCTCCTTCACCTCGTAGGTGACAGGTGGAAAGGATTGTCTGCCAATGTTTTTCAAAACAATCTAAAAAATAAAACATGTTTTTTAATCTTGTCAATAGGTATTTTAATTAAATCTAAATGAATAAATACCTCCATTTATCAATTTTCTTTAAAAAATATTAGATTAGAAAAATTTGTTGAATAAAAAGTTTATGATATAATATATACAGATATGAACAGAAATGTACAGAAATTTGTAACTCGTAATAGTCCAGTACCTCTGTATATACAAGTAAAAGAGTATATTAAACAACAGATTGCAAAGGGAATTTTTTTACCCAAACAACAAATCCCTTCTGAAAGAAAATTGTGTGCAATTTTTAATATTAGTCATATTACAGTTAGACAGGCACTAATTGAACTTACCAAAGAAGGCATCCTTTTCCGAGTCCCGGGTAAAGGCACTTATGTAAATGATAATATAAATTTGTTATCCACAGTCAAAACAGAAACCATAGGAGTAGTTATTCCCGAAATAAAAAATTCTTATTTCACTCATTTTATTACAGATTTACTATTAGGGATAAAATCTGTCTCATCTAAACAAAATTTTTCTTTACTTCTTTACACAGAAAATGAAAACAATTATATAAGAGATATAGAAGAAAAAAAGATTGTAGGTTTGATACTTACAAATCCAAAAATAGAAGATATAAGGATAACTATGTTAAAAAATAAAAACTTCCCCTTCGTAGTAATTGGAAATCCCACTGAACAGGGGGTAAAAAGCGTTGATAATGACAATATTTTAATAGGATATCATCTTACCAAACTTCTTATTAAATACGGTTATAAAAAGATTGGATTTATAAATGGGCCTCAACATTTAACTGTTAGTAAAGATCGCCTTGAAGGATATAAAAAAGCTATTACTAAATTTAACATTTATTTTGACGAAAAACTTGTTAAATATGGTGATTTTTCTGAAGAAAATGGATATAAGAACACATATCAATTAATAAAACATAATGTTGACGCTTTAATAGGAGCAGATGATTTAATAGCAATAGGAATTTTACAAGCATTGAAGAAAATAGGTAAAAAGATCCCTGATGATATAGCAGTTGTAGGATGCAATAATTCTCCTTTTACAGCTTATATTCATCCAGCACTTACAACGTTTGATATCTTTCCATATCTTCTTGGTAAGAAAGCCATGGAGAAACTTGCAAAAATATTAAAAGGAGAATTAACCGAAGAACGAACAATAATAAAAGGGGAAATAATAATAAGAGAATCTATAGCAAAAAAATAAAAAAGGAGGGAAAATGGAAAGAAAAAAGAAAAATTTGGGAAAGAAGTATGATAGAATTATAAAAATAAGAAAACAGGGTTTCACCTTAATAGAATTGTTAGTGGTGGTGGCAATCATTGCTATTCTTGCAGCAATGTTATTGCCAGCACTTTCAAAAGCAAGAGAAAATGCACGAAGAGCAGTGTGTATGAACAATTTAAAACAGGTAGGTTTAGCATTGTTTATGTATGTAGAAGATTATGGAGAATACTTCCCAAGACCTTATCTGAGAGTTGAACCATTACTTTTCATTGCAAAATCCCGCGATTGGAATGGAGGAGGATATATTCCCAACTCAAATTGGAATACTGACTGGGGGCAATACTATCCACCTATCCTAAACTGTCCAAGTGATAGAAGATTAGACCATGGATATAGAATGAGAAGTTATTGTGTAAATCGTGCTGTATATGAATGGCCTACAGGAACAACTTCTTCATTAAAAGTTTCTCGTATTAAAAATCCTACTCAATTTATTATTGCTACAGAATCATTAGGATGGGCTGGTGTAGAAAGTTTTGCTTGGGATTATGGCTTTTTTGAAAGATTGAAAAAAAATTCAGATGGAGGGAACTTAATGACCTTACATAATGGAGGTGCAAATTTCCTTTTTGGAGATGGACATGTAGCCTGGTATGACCCTTATAAAGCCGGTATAAGTAGCCCTAACCTTACTAATTTTGATTGGGCTACTTGGAATTCATCTAACTATAAAATATGGTGGTCACCAATTCAACAATAAAAAAGGAGGAACAGATATGAAAAATCTAAAATCTATTTTGGGATTATGTTTTTTTATTCTTGTAAGTTCAAAAATTTCCTTTACTGAAATATCTATTCCAAAATTTATCACAGAAGAGATTTTTATTTTGGAAGATTTTAAAAAAGATTTAAAAAATTGGCAACACTCTTTAGGAATTTCACTTTCTATTGATAATTTAAAAGGAGAGAAAACGTTAAAAGTTAAATATGACTTCAAAGAAACATCTTCAGAAGAGGTAAATTTTGATTTTAAGATGCCTGTTGTAGATATACCTTATGAAACAGTAAAGTTTTATCTTAAAGGAGACTCTTCTGGAAATAAACTACAGGTTTGGTGTTCCTATAAAGATAAATGGATTCTTTTATCTACGATTTCTCTTGACAATGATTCTTGGCAACACATTCAAATTCCAGCAAGTGAACCATTTCATTTTTTTTATCCTGAAGTAAAATTTCTTCGTTTTATAATAAGCGAAAAGAAAAAAGATTCTTCTGGAGAACTATTAATCAAAAGAATAGAAATGACAAAACCTCAACTTATTAAAAATCCAATAAAAACAAAAAAAATCCCTTCCCCAGTTTTTAATACATGGGGTGGCGTTGGAAATGAAAAAGATATTCTTATAAGAATTAATTCTGCAATTAATGATATTGGGATTAATCTCCATATTTATCCTATTGGTTTCCCAAAGGAAAATAAAGATGAATATAATAATATGCTTGAAAAAGTTGCCAACTTTATAAACTTAGTAAAAGATACAGGAATTATGATAGGTATTTCGTTTTATAATACACCTCCAGAGGAATTTATAAAAAAATATCCAGATCTTTTCCCTAAAAATGAATTGGGACAAATTTATAACAAAGAGGCTTGTTTTCTTTCCCCATGGCATCCAGAGAGTTATAGAATATGGAGAAACCATATTGTTTATTCATTGAATTATCTTAAGAATAAAAATTTGTTAAAATACATAAAAGTTATTTTTCTTTGTCCTGGGGAAGAATCAGAAATTTCTTATGAATGGTCTCATATTTGGGCTTTTGATGACTATGCTATAAAAGCATATAGGCAGTATCTTATGAATTTTTATAAAAAGGATATAAAATTACTCAATACAGACTGGTGTACTAACTATGCTTCTTTTGAAGATATAAATCCTCCGAAAAGTTTTAATTATAACAGAGAAAGATGGGTATTCCTAAATTTCTATAGATGGAGTATGTTTAAATGGTGTGTTCAACTTGCTGAAGCAGTAAAAATAGTTTATGAACCAGAATATTGGCTATGGTTAGCTCATTCTGTTCCTACTTATCCACAACGTTTTTATTCAGCGCGATATCCAATCTTTTATATTGAAAATCTAAAAAAATTAGGATTGATTGACTACACCCATTTACCTGCTTTAGATTGGCAGTCAACAGAAGATATAGAACTTATTAAAAAGTTAGGTGTTAAGATAATTGGAGAAGTAGATGTTGCTCCTTCTCCTGAAAAGATGAAATGGACATTTGAACAAAGCAAAAAATTTGGTTTTGACGGTGTTTATATTGGAATAATGGAAAATCTCTTCACGGATGAAAACAAACTTAGCCCAGCCGGAGAACAATGTAAAAAACTCATATCAAACTGGAAATGAATTAATACCTTCTTCACCTCGTAGGTGACAGGTGGAAAGGATTGTCTGCCAATCTTTTTCGTTGTGGGGGGAGAACTATTTCAGGAAGGGGGAAGCACCCCCTCCTGAGATATAGCAAGCGGAGGGGGTGGGATTCGAACCCACGGTGCCGCCTTTCGACGACACAACGGATTAGCAATCCGCCGCATTAGACCACTATGCTACCCCTCCTTTATTCTATTATACCATCTTTTTCCATCTTTTTCCATTTACACCTCGTAGGTGTTTGATGGGAACACTTGTTAATCTTTGTTTTCCAGAATCTTAATTATTCTTCTCTGTCTTTCTGCTTGTCTTTCAAATCCATATTTTTCAAACATCTCTAAAAGTTTTTTTCTTATATATATATCTTTCGTAATATCATAAACAAACATACTATATCCAATTTTTGCTTTTGGTTTTATCTCTTTTAGCCAACTAAAAATATTTATATCTTCATACATCAATCCTTGCAAACAATTCACACTTATAACTAAATATTCTTTTGAAGGAAAAGGCGAGTTTATATGGTAATATTGATCAGGAAGATTTGCCATTAATAAGAGAGGAGAAAAAAATGGCTCGTAGATTATTCCATATGTTTCCGGAAAGATTGAACCAAAATAATTAAACATAATTTCTGGATCACCTTCTTTCTTTAAATATTTTTTTAACTCTTTTAAATCCTGTCCCCAATCAATATTTGAGTCAATTAAATATCTCCAGCCATTATCCGGACCACCTATAATTTCATTAAAATAAGCAAGATAATGTGGATGAATTCTAAAAGATGAAAAAATATACCAGAAAATTAATAAATAAAAAACAATCTTTTTAAAATTTTGATTAATCCTTATTTTCTCCTGATAAAAAATTATTCTACCACAATAGATATAAATTAAAGCATAAAATGGAAGAATGTATCTAATGCCAATCTGTTTTTTGCTTAATGAAGAGAAGACAAAATAGATAATTGCTGGAAAAATCAAATAAATCTCTTTTTTCTCAATTTTTCTTTGAATTAGAATTGAAATAATGAAAAAAATTATTACAGGTATTGAAGTTTTATAAAGGAAAGCAAATATGAAATAATATCTCCATCCATAATTTGAAAACCTTCCATTTAAAAAACTTTTATGCCCTCTTTCAGTTGTTTCAAAAATTATTTGTTTTAATCCAAGTAAAAAATTACCAAAACCATAAATTCTATATGTAAAAAGCAAAATTAAAAATGGGATTAAAATAAAACTAACAAGAAAATAGGGAAGTAAAAATTTAAATTTATTCTTAAAAGATGCTTTTGTCTCTAAAATCAAAAAAATAAGGATTATAAATGGGATAATAACAATTCCAGTAAATTTTGTTCCAATAGAAAGACCAAAAAAAATACCTGAAAAAATTAGATACTTTTTATCATCTGTTTGGAAAAATTTTGACAAAAAATAAAGGAAGATAATAAAGAAAGTTGTAAATGGAACATCTGTGGTTACAAGACAACTATGGCCAAGAAAATTTGGACAAAAAGAAAATAAAAATAAACTAAAAATACCAGCAAAAAAACCATATAACTCTTTTGACCACAAGTATATAAAAAATCCAAGTAGAATACTAAGTAAGATCATTGGAAATCGTGCAGAAAAAACTATATTATCAACATTTTCTCTATTTAAATAAAAAAATGCTTTACCAAAATCCCATTCATTATCCCTTAATTGTTTATATAAATCTTCTGGGAAAAAAATCTTTTTGGTTAAAAGAAAAATGCCAGAAAGAGTTTTGGAAAACGGTGGATGTTCATAATTTATAAAAAAATCCCCTTTTTTAACATAAAAATACCCTGCTGGAATGTGAACCGTTTCATCACAAGTTATTGATTTTTCGTAAGATACAATAATTTCTCTAATAAAGAAAATAAGAAAAATAAGTATAATCAAGATAAATTTTTTCATAAAGTTCTTTAACATATCCTTGGAAATTGTTCTCCAACTGGCATATCTACAACCCTTAAAGAACCTGTTATTGTTTCAATTAAAACTTTACCTTCCGGCTTTTTAACAACTTCTCCAATAATTTCTGCTTTTTCTCCATATATATTTTTTCTCATTTTTTTAATTACTCTATCTGCCTCTTTTTTATCACATATAACTATAACTTTCCCTTCATTTGCAATATTTAAAGGATCAAAACCAAGAATTTCACAGATAGAAAGAACTTCTTTTTTTACCGGTATTTTATCTTCGTAAATAACTATTCCAAAATCTCTATTTTTTACAATTTCATTTAAAGTAGCAGAAATCCCTCCTCTTGTTGGATCTCTCATAAACTTAATTTTATCCGTCTCTTTTAAAATTTCAGAAATTAAACTGGCAAGAGGAGCACAATCACTTTTTATATCAGCATCTATTTTAAATGTATCCCTTGAAATTAAAACAGCAAGCCCATGTTCTGCAATCTCTCCATTTATAATCACTACATCTCCTTGTTTAATTTTTTCTATTCCAAGTTTAATTTTTTTATCCTTTATACCAATCCCACTTGTATTTATAAAAATTTTATCAACCTTTCCCTTTTCAACTACCTTCGTATCTCCTGTAATAATTCTAACATTCTCCTGTTTTGATATCTCTTCCATTGAATTAACAATTTTTTTAAGGGTTTCAATTTCAAATCCTTCCTCTATTATAAAACTTGAAGATAGGTAAAGCGGGATTGCTCCTGTAACTGCTAAATCATTAATAGTTCCACATATAGAAAGTTTACCAATATCTCCTCCTTTAAAAAAAATTGGATCTACTGTATAAGAATCAGTTGTAAAACATATATCAAAATCTTCAAACTCAATGATACCAGAATCATAAAGTTTATCAAGAATTTCATTTTTAAAACTTTTCAAAAAAACATTTTCTATCAAATTATGCATTAATCTTCCGCCGCTTCCATGAGATAAAACAATTCTATTCTCTTTCATATTTATAATATGCACTACAGGTCCCTTCAGATGAAACCATACAAGGGCCAAAAGGATTTTCAGGATTACAAATCTTTTCAAATAAAGGACATTCAAATGGTTTTTTCTTCCCTTTTAAAATCTCTCCACATAAACAAGGTGTTTTTTCTTTTGAATTTTTAATCTCAATACCAAAGATTTTCTCAGCATCAAAATCTGAAAATTTTTCTTTAAGTTTTAAGCCACTATTTTTAATAATTCCAATCCCTCTCCATTCAGCATCAATAACATCAAAAATTTCATACATCAACTTTTTCGCCTTAATATTCCCACTTTCTCTCACTGTCCTTTTATACTCATTTATTACTTGGTTTTTCCCTTCCTTAATATCTTTTAAAATTAAATATATAGAAAGTAAAACATCCAAGGGTTCAAATCCAGTTATAACACAAGAAACATTAAATTTTTTTGATATAGATATATATGGTTCAAGACCTATAATAACACTTACATGCCCAGGACATATAAATCCATCTATTTTTGCATCTTTTTCTTCCAAAAGGAATTCAATCGCAGGTGGAATAAGTTTGTTTCCAACAAGTACATAAAAATTTTTTATTTTGCTTTCCTTTGCAATCTTTATTGTTTGAGCAATTAAAGGAGTTGTTGTTTCAAAGCCAACTGAAAGGAAAATTATTTTTTTATCTTTATTATCTTTGGCAATTTTTAATGCATCAAGAGGAGAATAAACTACATAAATTTTTCCATTATTTGCTTTTTCTTTTTCAAGAGAAGAAAAAGAACCAGGAACTTTCATCATATCACCAAAAGTTGTAATAATAAAATCTTGCATTTTTGAAAGTTCAATAGCAGTATCTATATAATTTATAGGAGTAACACAAACAGGACATCCAGGACCAGAAATAAGATTTATATTTTCAGGCATAAGTTTTCTAATTCCATATCTGCCAATTGTCATAGTATGGGTCCCACAGATTTCCATTATATTGATATTTCTATTGAGAAGATTGCCGTATTTCTGTATTTCTTCTATTATTTCTTTCTGTATTTCTGTTTTTCTGTATTCCTCTATATATTTCATTTCATCTCTTTAAATATTTCAAGTGTCCTTTTTGCTTCTTTTTTATCAAGTTTTTCAATTGCAAAACCTGCATGAACAATAACATAGTCACCTTTTTTAACATTTTCTAAAAGAGATATATTAACTTCTCTCTTCACATTCCCAATAGATACAATTGCAAAATCACCTTTAACCTTTTCAACCTTCATTGGTATTGCAAGACACATTTTTTAAAGTGTTGAAACAATTTGTTCAAGTATTTTGTTTACATCTAAAACCGAACTTTGTTCAATTTTTCTCACTCTTGTTAAAAGCATACTTACTCTACCAATAGGAAGTTTCCCTTCAAAATATACTGGTTTCCTTTCATTATCATCTGTTATCCAAATATCAAACATCCCTTTTTTAAAACTTTCATTTTCCTTTCTTGCAAATGGTTGGATAATGTAAACCATTTTATTCTCACCATTTGGTAGTTTTTTTATACTTTTCTCTTTAAAATCTATTTTGATATACCATTTTTCTTTTAATGCTACTGGAATTTGTTTATTTTCAAAAATTTTAAAATCTCCATCTCTTACAAAATAAAAAAGTGTTAAACAATCAAATATATCTTCGTCAAACTTAATTATATCTTTTTTTGTAGATAATAATTTTTCTGCCTTATAATCTCTTGATATATAAGTATATTGTTTTGCTGACCAATTAAAAAATATCTCAGTTATATTTTTTTTATTCCCTGATTTTGAAAATTGATAAAAATAAAAAGGTTTTCCGGTTTTCTTATCTATAAAAGAATCAAACCTATTATAACCATAACCTATTTTTTCAGGCAGTCCAGATGGTAGTGTAATTCCAACAAGACGATATCTATCTTTTTCTTCTAAACAAACCAAAATTGCTTTCCCTAAATTTACAAAATCCCATTTAAGTTCGTAAATCAAACATTCTCCAAGATAATTTGTAAGAAATATCTTTGATATAACTGGAATCTTTTCTTCTTTCTTTGGTATTTTTTCTTTTGGCAGTAGAACAATTTCTTGTTGTTCCTTTTCTTTCTTCTCTTCCTTTACTTCTACTTTCTTTTCTATCAGTTCTTTTTTCTCTTCTTCTTTTTTCTCCCCAATAATTTCTTCAACAATTTCTTTTTTCTCCTCTTTTGCCTCTTCTTTTATCTCTTCCTTAACAATTTCAGGAATTTCTTTTTTTTCTTCTTTTGGTAAATAAACTTCAGGCAATTGTTCTAACTTTTCCTTATCTGTTTTTTTTGGAAGACAGCCAGTAAGAAAAAACAAAACAAAAGAAACAAATACAAAACTTTTCTTCACTTTATTGTTCCTCCAATTTTTAAATTATACCCTAAAAATATTTTGATATAAAAGCGATAATTTCAAGGTCTGTATTTCCTATATTTTTTATTGAATGCGACTCTCCATTTCCTGTTAAAATTGCATCTCCTTGTTCAACAATTTTCTCTTGTTTTCCATCAAACAAAATTCCTTTACCTTTAATTATAATAAAAACTTCATCTTCATCTAAATGTTGATGTAGACCAATTGAGCAATTAACTGGAAGGATAAGTTTTGCACATAATCTCACATTTGCCTTAAATTCCTCTTTTTTGAAAAAATGAACAATTTTTACTGTTCCTTCCCCTCCTCTCATTTTTTCTCTTTCTTCTATCTCCATATCTTTTTCTTTTTTTATCATTTTCTTCTCCTCTTTTTATTTTTATTTTACTTCAAGATTTGTTAAATAGGAAGAAAAATTATAAAATGTTTGTAAATGAAAAAAATAAAGTTATTTTTAATTGTTTTCTTTCTCCTTTTTATTGCTTTAAAACCGATCGGCTATCTCAATGATTTTGCAGATCTTCTTACTCAAAGGCAAAAGGAAGAAATTGAAAAAAAATTAAGAGAGATTGAAGAAAAAACTGGTAATGAAATAGTAGTATTAACTATTAAATCTCTTGAAAAGGAAAAAACTATTGAAGAATATGCAAATGAAATCTTTAATAACTGGAAGATCGGGAAAAAAGGGAAAGATAATGGTGTTTTAATTTTAATTGTTTTAAATGAAAGACAAATAAGGATTGAGGTTGGCTATGGACTTGAAGAACTTCTCACAGATTCTAAATGTGGAAAGATTATAAGAGATGTAATGGCACCAAGTTTCAAAGAAAACGATTTTTATAATGGTATAAATAAAGCAATAGAAGTAATTTATGAAATAACAAAAGGAAAAGATTTAGAAATTAAGGGAGAAAAAAATTTACCACCTATTGGATTTTTTATATACTGGTATTTTATGTGTATTTTATTTGGCTTTGTTTTTGCTGGACTTTTGGGACTTTTTTTAGAATTATCCATTATCTTATTTTTACAAATATTTACCTTTATAAACAGAAACACATATCTTTATGAATCCTATATTCTTTTTACTCTTTTCATCCCATTTCTCTTTTTATTTATACTTATACCTATCTCCTATTTTATTTCAGAAAGATTGAGAAGAAAACTGAAAAAATACTATGGAAAAAACTGGACAAAACATATACCTTTTTATTTAAGAAGTCCTTCAAAATTTACATCCTCAATAAGTGGTTATAAAGGAGGTTTTTCAGGAGGATTTGGTGGATTTGGAGGAGGAGCAAGTGGTGGTGGAGGAGCAACTGGAAGATGGTAAAATAGAGAAAAATGGAAGAAAAAGTAAAAAATAAAATTGATGGGTTTTTAAAGAGAGTAAAGGACATTTTTCAAGAAAGAATTTTAAGTTGTATATTGTATGGAAGTGTTGTAAAAGGAAATTACAAGCCAAAAACTTCAGATATCAATTTAATTATTATTGTTGATAAACTGGAAGCAAATGACATTGATACAATAAGAAAAAAAGTTTCAAAATATGCTGCAAAAAATCTAATAAAACCCTTTTTCTTTTCAGAATTGTTCTTTTTAAGTTCTACAGATGTTTTCCCTATTGAATGGAAAGATATTAAAGATAACCACTTAATAGTTTATGGAAATGACTTAACAGAAAAAATAAAAATTGAAAATAAAGATTTAAGAATTGCACTTGAAAGGGAAATTAAACAATTATATCTTGATTTTCAACAAGAACTCATTTTTGAAAAAAACAAAATTTTAATTTTAGAAGAAACAATCAAAAAACTTAAATTTCTAATCCCATTAATTGAAAATCAGATTGGCGAAAAAATTAATATTCCTGAATTTTCAAGAAAAGAAAACATTGAAGATAAAATAGATGAATTATTAAGATTTTTTTCTGATATAATTATTCTTATTGAAAAAAAACTTTGAAAGGAGGAAAATGAGAAAAGAAAGAAAATTTCTTATCGTGTTGGTTCTACTTATAATTATTCTTGTCTACTCAATTTTTCAGTATAATCGACTTGTCTCACTTGATCAAAAAGTTAAATTATCATGGGCTCAGGTTGAAAATGTATATCAAAGAAGAAATGATTTAATTCCAAACCTTGTTGAGATTGTTAAAGGTTATGCAAAGCATGAAAAAGAATTATTTATTCAGGTAACAGAAGCACGGACAAAATGGCAAAATGCAAAATCTATTTCAGAAAAAGAAATTGCTGCAGGAGAAATAGATAGAGTTATTGGTAAACTTCTATTTGTTGTAGAAAATTATCCACAAATAAAAGCATCTACAAATTTTTTATCTTTGCAGGACGAACTTGCTGGGACAGAAAATAGAATTGCTGTTGAAAGAAGAAGATATAACCTTGCAGTAGAAGAGTATAACAAAAATGCAAAGGCATTTCCTAATTTTATATTTGTAAGAATTTTTGGTTTTGATAGGGAAAAAAATTATTTTCAGGCGACTGAAGAAAGTCAAAAACCACCCCAAATAAAATTTTAAATATCCTCTTCTATAGATTTGAAAAGATATAGTTTTTTCCATTCTCTAAAAAAAATTTCTGCTATATTTCTATCATTTATTAAACAGACAATTTCTATATTTTCTCTTGCACTTTTTGTTGGATTAAATGAGCCAGTTATAACTTTTTCTCTATCAATTATAAAGAATTTGTCATGTAAAAATCCAGATATACAACTTTTCCTTACCTTGCAATTATAACTCAAAAGAAGATAAAAAACAGAATGTGGAAAAATATTATAACTTTCAATAATACCAGCAACTTCAACACCTTTTTTTCTTTTTTCTATAATTTTTTCTGCAATCTTTTTATCACTAAAAGAAAATGTTGCAAAATCTATTGATTTTTTAGCATTTTCAATTTCTCCTTCTATCAGTTGCTCACAGTCGTTTTCTGGCGAGAACCATATTTTAAATTTCCCATCTTCAAATTTTTCTGTATAACTATAGTCATTCCAGAATGAATCAAATTTTTTTAATAAATAACTTGCAAGTTTTCTATCATTGATTACAACAAAGTTATTATGATTTTTATAAAAATTGCTGAAAGTTAAGTTTGCAGATGTGATTATAACAATTTTTTGATCTATTATTAAAAATTTTGAATGGAAAAGTCCTTTATTTTTAATCCTTTTTACCTTCCCAAATTTTAAATCTCCAAATTCACAAACAATTTTAAGGTCTATTTTTTTATTATTAAGAAAATCTAAAAAACCATCACTTATTGAATAGGAGGAAATATAAATTGATTTTTCTGCTTTCATTAATAAATTTATAAATTCAAAATAGGTTTTCTTTGATGGAGTAAAAAAGACCTTAATTTCTGAGTATAATAAATCAACCAAAAGAAAGAAAAAAAAGATTTTTTTCATAGAAAATAAATTATACCAAAAAGCAGAAAATATGATAAAATGAACAAATAAAAAAGGAGGCAAAATGTATGAAATTAGAAAAGGGAAAGGTGATTATGAGTGGTTTATTAATGCAAGATTTGGACTTTTTATTCACTGGGGATTATATGCACTTCCTGCAAGACATGAATGGGTAAGACATAGAGAAGAAATTCCAAATGAAATATATGATGAGAAATATTTTAAAAGATTTAATCCAGACCTTTACAATCCAGAAGAATGGGCCCTTATTGCAAAAAAAGCAGGTATGAAATATGTAGTAATTACAACAAAACATCATGAAGGTTTCTGCCTTTGGGATTCAAAATTAACTGATTATAAAGCAACAAATACTCCTTGTAAAAGAGATTTATTGAGAGAATTTGTTGAAGCTTTTAGAAAACATGGATTTAGAATTGGTTTCTATTATTCTTTAATTGACTGGCATCATCCCCACTTTACAATTGATAGATTGCATCCTTTAAGAAATCATCCAGAAAAAGAAAAACTCAACAAAGAAAGAGATATGTCAAAATACAGAGAATATTTACATGGACAGATTAAGGAACTTCTTACAGAATTTGGTAAAATTGATATACTCTGGGCTGATTTTAGTTATCCAGGACCTGATGGAAAAGGTAAAGATGATTGGGATTCAGAAAATCTTGTTAAAATGATAAGGCAGTTACAACCACATATTTTATTGAATAATCGCCTTGATCTTGAAGACGAATTTGACTTTATAACTCCAGAACAAGTAGTTCCATACGAATGGCCTACAAAAGATGGAAAAAAACTTATATGGGAATCGTGTCAGACTTTTTCAGGTTCTTGGGGATATCATAGAGATGAAGCAACATGGCGTGATTCGGAAGAGATAATAAAAACACTTATTGATTGTGTAAGTAAAGGAGGTAATTTGCTTTTAAATGTAGGGCCAACTGCAAGAGGAGAATTTGATTATAGAGTTAGAGAAAAACTTGAAAAAATTGGAGAATGGATGTATTACCACTCAGATAGTATATATAATTGTACACAAGCACCTGAAGAATTTAAAACACCAGAAAATTGTAAACTAACCTATAATCCAGAAAAAAAACGACTTTATATTCATATTTTCTCATGGCCTTATAAGTTTTTAATACTTGAGGGGAAATCTTATAAAGAGAAAGTTGAATATGCTCAACTTTTAAATGATAGAAGTGAAATAAAAATAGGAATGGATGAATGGTATAAAAAACAGATAGTGGAAAAAGAAGGAATAGTATTAGTTTTACCTCCTTTTAAACCGAAAACCCCTGTGCCTGTAATAGAAATATTTTTGAAATGATAGATATACCAGATTTTTTAAGACAGATTTTATATAAAAGAGGGATTAAAAAAGAAAAAGAGATTGAGAAATTTCTTTTTCCAAGTTTGAATGATATTATAGAACCAAGTAAAATTTCTAATATTGAAGTAGCCTCAAACGAAATTCAGAACTCAATAAAAAATAAAGAAAAAATATTTATTTATGGAGATGGAGACATTGATGGAATTGGGGGGGTCTTTTTTATATTAAAGTTTTTAAGTGAAAGAAATGCTAATTTTAACTATTATTTAACACACAGACTTGAGGATTATGAAATTGAGGAAAATTTTGTTGATTATCTTTTAAAGGAAAATTATAAAATTATAATTCTTATTGACTGTGGTATCTCTTCTTATAAATTTCTTAAAAAATGTGCTGAAAGTGGTATAAAGGCAATAGTTATTGACCACCATCAAACAGAGATTGAAAATTTGCCTACATCTCATATCTACATTCATCCTTCTTTTAGTTCAATTAAAAACGATTTTTCTGCAACGACCCTCTCTTTTAAACTATTTCAAAATTTAATATCTAACTATCCTTCTTTATCCTTTAAAGATTTCATATCTATTGTTGGGCTTTCAACTTTAAGTGAAAGTTTAAATTTAATAGGAGAAAATAGAATTTTTGTAAAAGAGATGTTAAAGGACTTAAAATATTCAAATATAAAAGGTTTAAATTTTCTTGTTTCTAAACACTTAAATAAAGAATTCATAGAAATAGAAGATGTAAAAAGAAAGATAAATCCAAAATTAAATTCACCAGGAAGATTTGGTAAACCTGAAATTACCTTAAATCTTTTTTTAGAAGAAGAGGAAAGAGAAATTGAAATATTATTAAAAGAAATTGAACAACTTGACAAAAAAAGATACCAGTTAACACAGAAAATAATAAAAAAAATAGAAGGGCAATGCGGATTTGAAGATAGGTTTTTAGTTCTTGAAAATTTGCCAGAATCGTTATGCGGTATAATTGCAAGTCGTCTTACAGAAAAATTTGATTTACCTTTTTTTGTCGCAAGTAAAAAGGGTAAAATCTTGAAAGGTTCAGCAAGGGCACCAGAAGATTATGATTTATATACAAAAATGAAAAAAATAAAAGATAAATTTTTATCCTTTGGAGGTCATAAAACTGCTATTGGTTTTAAATTCTCTACTGAATTAGAAGATGAAATAAAAGAATACTGGAAGAGTATAAAAATAGAAAAAAGTAAGGATGATGAATACTTTGATATAGTTTTTAATATAGAAGATATAAAACCAGAAATCTTTGAATACCTTAATCTTTTAAAGCCATATGGAAAAGGAAATAATCCTCCTGTTTTTTTAAGTAAGGATGTTTTTTTAAAAAAGATTAAAAAGGGTGACCAAGAAAAATATTGGGTTAAAAAGAATGTAATTTTTGAGTGTGAGTTTTTAAATTCAAAAAAACCAGAAGAAGGTAAAAAGGATATTTTTTACACCCCAGAGATTGAAGAAATTGATGGATATTATAAAATCACGCTAAAAATAAGAAACTTTAGGTAATTTCAACTTCTTTTAAAGGTCTTTTTACTTTTGTCTTTAAACATTTTGTGCAGATCTTCATCCTCTTGATAACTCCTTGATATTCAACAAGAACTTTTTGTATATTAGGCTTCCATGTTCTTCTTGTTTTTCTATTTGAATGACTTACTTTATTGCCGCTTCTACTTTCTTTCCCACATATTTCACATCTCATAGCCATATTTTTACCTCCTTATCTTTCCTTTCTTTTCTAAAATATCCATTGTTTTATTTGCATACATATTTTCTGGATTTATTTTAAGAACTCTATTTAAATAATCAACTGCTTTTTCTATATTATTATAATATACAAGATAAATTGATGCAATACTGCATAAAACATCCTCATCGTATGGGTTAAAATATTCAGCATTCTTATAATATTTTATTGCTTTCTCTGGGTCTCCAATTTTTAAATAAACAGTTCCAAGATTTGCATCTGTTTTTGCAAAATGAGGAAAAAGATATTTATTCAAGTAAAGATATATTTGTTCTGCCTTTTTGTAATCACCAATCATCCCATAAGCGTAAGCAAGTTTATACCAGTTTTCATAATTATATGGATTATATTTACATACAATAATATAATTTTCAATTGCCTCATTATAAAATCCATTATCCTTTGCATTTATACCGTTTTTATAATAAATCTGCGGGAAAACTCTGTAATAGGAATGAAAAATTGAAAGGATAAAAGAAACAATAAATATTGTATACCATAAAATCTTTGAAAATTTAAATTCAAGTTTATCAAGTTTTATATATTTACCAGTCATGCCAAGTAAAAACCAAAAATACATACTTGTTGAAGGATTTCTTAAATTAGTTGAAAAAATATTATCTAATAAAACACTTATTATTCCTCCAATAATACCATCAAGTAAAATTTTTGATGATTTTTTGTTTCTGATAGAAGTAATAATAAAAGAAAATATAAAAATTAAAAAGAGTAAAAGCCCTATAATTCCTGTTTCTGCCCATATTTCAAGATATTCATTATGAGAATGGTTAGTAACAGGAGTTGATTCTGGTTGAAGAAAATACTTTCTTACTCTGAAATATGGATAGAAAAATATAAAATTACCAAATCCATAGCCAAATAATGGTTTTTTTAAAATCATTCTAAATGTTCCTGTCCAAATAAAATATCTTATATTTGTTTTATACCAAACTATGATTTTAGGGAAAAGAACAAATAAACAAATAAGCAAAATAAGAAGTGGAATATATTTAATAAAAGATTTTTCTTCAATTTTATCAATATACCATACAAAAGTAATCCCTATAATAAAAGCCATTATCGCTGCTCTTGATTGTGCAACAATTAGTGCCCAAGTGCCTAAAAGAAGACAAGAAATATCAAGAAGTTTTAAAAAATTAATATATTTTACTTTCTCATAGTTCTTCCAATTTAAAATATTGGAAAAAGAAAGACATAAAACCATTATAATATGACCTGCAAAGAAATTTGGGTTACCAAAAGTTGAAATTGCATAATGTTTTTCTCCATAAAAATTTGCTATTCCAACAATTGCTGAAATAATCCCAATTCCAATCCATATATAAAAAATTTTTTTATCAAGTTCAAGATTTAAAGAGATTAAGAAAATAAGGAAATAGAGTAAATAGTTTTCAAGATTCTTTGCTGCTTCAAATTTAAAAGGTGCATAGAAAGAGGAAATCAAAATATAGGAAAAAAAAATAATTGGTAAATAAACAAAAAAAGAAAACTCAAATTTTTTCTCTTTAAGAAGAAAATAAAAAGAAAGAAACAAACAGAATAAAAATCCGCTTAAGTTTTTTATTAATGTATAATCATATGCTGGTTTAAAAATTATAAGTATTCCAAGGAAAAAAATAAATATACCTGTCCAGTAATATATTTCATAATTCTTTTTTCCCCTCTTTATTAATTTTATACTTCTAAAATCTTTGATCTTATCACTTGACCCTTTTTGTCCCTTTTCCATATTATATCTTTCAGATTTTAAATAATTATTATATCATACAAAAATCTTTTAGGTAGAATTGGTGATTAAAGATATAAAAAATAAGGAGAGGACGCTCTACAAAGGGATTTAATACCCTTAAATATGGGCTTTATGCCCACTTTTTATTCGTAGTAGCGCCCTCTCCACTTTTAATTGTACCTCTTATAAAGATTTATGTAAATAGAAAGAATAAATTCTGAAATTAATCTTCTTGTATCTCTGTTATTCTTTTTATATCAGGGTCAGTAAAAATATCTGTTTCATCTATACTTTGAGAAGAAAACTCACTTACAATCGCTCCATCGTCTCCTGCCTGAAACCAATGTAATGTATTAGGTGGTATTGTATATTGCTGCCCTGGTTTTAAAACTATTTCATTCCAGCATGTAAAATATTCTTTCCTTGATTTTAAAACTGCTTTTGGATTTTCAACCGCTTTTCCTGGAACATATAAATAAACTTCTCCATATCTACATCTAAATGTCTCTTGTTTCCCTGGATTTGTTGATGAAATTGGAGGATGTCTATGTTCTGGGCAGGTCTGCCTTGGTAACAAAATCAATTCTTTTGCACAATATCTTTCATTATTCACATAAACAATTATCTCTAATCCAATCTCTTCTGGTATTCCAAGACCACAATCTACAACTTCCATATTTTTATATTCATCTTCTGTAATCACTATATTTGCTTTTTTCAATAACTCATATGCTTTTTTCTTTAATTCCTCAACTTTACTTCTTTTAATCACTATATCCTCCTTTTTTAAAAATCAATCTTTTTATTCTTTCTATTGTTTTTTCCTTTCCAAGTAGTTCTATCATTCCGAATAAATCAGGACCTTTTGTTCTTCCACTAACTGCAAATCTTAATGGATGAAAAACCATTGATGTTTTAATATTTTTTTCTTTACAATAATCTCTTACTTTACTCTCAATTTCTTCTTTTTTAAAACTATCCATTTGCTCAAAAATGTTTAAAAGTTCTTCAAGTTCCTTTTTTGTTTCCTGATTTATAAGTTTTTCATAATTTTCTTTCTCATATTCAGGTTCTTTAAAGAAAAATTCAATTAAGTATGGGATTTCTTTCAATGTCTTAATCTTCTCCTGTTCAAGAGATATTGCTTTTTTTATATATTCTTCTTTTTCTTTACTTATCTGGTCTTCTACCAAACCTGCCTGTTTCAGAAAAGGTATAGATAATTGATAAATTCTATCAATTTCTGTCTTCCTTATATAAAAACTATTCATCCATAACAATTTTTCACGGTCAAAAATAGCACTTGCCTTATGACATCTTTCAAGAGAAAATTCATTTATTAATTCTTCTTTTGTAAAAATCTCTCTGCTTTCTGTTGTTCCCCATCCAAGAAGAGAAATATAATTAAAAAATGCTTCTGGTAAAAAACCTTCTTCTCTATATGCTCTTACAGATGTTGCTCCGTGGCGCTTACTTAATCTTGTTCTATCAGGACCAAGTGTCATTGACATATGTGCAAATTGAGGGATTTCAGCACCAATTGCTTTAAAAATTAAAATATGTTTTGGAGTGTTTGAAAGATGGTCTTCCCCTCTTATCACATGTGTTATCTTCATTAAATAATCATCAATAACTACAGCAAAATTAAATGTTGGAGTTCCATCTGATTTCATTATAACAAAGTCAGTTAAATGCTCTCCTTCAAATATAACTTTCCCTCTTATTAAATCATTTATCTCAATCCTTTCTTCAGGGACTTTCAATCTTAAGACAAAATCTCTTCCTTCTTTTTCATAATGACTTATCTTTTCTCTTGTTAAATTTCTACATCTTCCATCATATCCAGGGGGAAGTCCTTTTTCCTGCGCATCTTTTCTCATTTTTTCAAGTTCTTCTTTTGTGCAATAACATTTATAAACAACTCCTTCTTTTAAAAGTTTTTGAGCAAATTCCCTATAAATGTCTATTCTTTCACTCTGCCTATATGGTCCATATTCTCCACCAATATCAGGTCCTTCATCCCATTCAATACCAATCCATTTTAAATCTTCCATAATTGCAATTTCATATTCTTTTTTACTTCTTTCTTTATCTGTATCTTCAATTCTTAATATAAACTTTCCTTTATTCTTTTTTGCAAATAAATAATTAAAAAGCGCTGTTCTTGCATTACCTATATGTAAATAACCAGTTGGACTTGGTGCAAATCTAACTCTTACCATATCTTTCCTTTTTTAAAAATTATACTCTAAATTTTGAAATTATGCATAATTTAACCCATAAGGAGGGATTGGAATAGGTAAAAATTCTTTCCATATCCCTTCTGGAGATTTTCCGTTAGAACAAAATAAAAATTCTGCAAGGTTTGATAGGTTTTCAAATTTTCTTTCTTGTTGATTTGCTTTTAAAATCAAATTTTGTTTGTCTATTTTATATGAAAAATTTATTCCCCTTTCTTTAAAAAATCCCCTTAAGGAATCAAAAAGATTTTTTGGTTCTATTAATAAAACTGTTCCCATCTCTCTAATTTCTTTTTCTTTGCCAAGGAGTGCATGTAATTCTCTATCCCATAATGGAACAAATATATTTCTTATTCCCTTTTTACTTTTCCATGCTTGAACAAGAAGGTTTCTCAAACCAGCAAACTCTCTATTATATCCTATCGTTATAACTCCATTTCTCTCTCCTTCTGCTCAGTAAGATAGGATTTCTTTTTCTTTCTCAATTACCCATATTTTACTTAAACAATGCATAACTTTTCTTTTAAATGAACCATTATATAATGAAAAAAGGGTGGAAAAATCCCTTTCTCTTAAAAATCTAACTGGTTCTTTCTGATAAATCTTAATACAATCTCTATACATTTTGTCTTTATATCTTCTTATTTTAAAATCTAATTTCTTTTCTTTCCCTTTAATCTGATAGAAATAATAAAGCATACTTACAGCACCTATCCTTTTATATAAAGACCTACTTCCTGAAATCATTAAATATGAAAGATTATCTTTTTTTGCTTTTTCTATTGCTTTCTGTAAAAGGATTGAAGCATAACCTTTACCTCTATAATCAGGATGTGTACAAACATTCCCAATTTCGCCAATTTTCATTTTATAACCATAGACAACTATCTCTTCTTCAACCATTCCAACAAAAGATACAATTTTTTTATCTTCAACTATAATAAAAGTATTCCCTTTTTCAATATTTTCTTTACTATACATTAAAGGCGTCTCAATTCTCATACTTTTTTCTTTTGGTCTAAAAACTAAATCTGCAAGTTCAATCATCTCATCCAAATTTTCTAAATCCCCATTTTTTACTTCCATCCTTCTTCCTTTTCAATTTTAAAAAATTTTAATTAACTAAAAGATTATGAATTTTTCACCTTTTTTGGCATCTTTTTGTTATTATAAATTACCATTCACAAACTAATTTTTCAAGATAACCTTAACGAAAAATCTCTGATTATAAAGTGAATTTGTCCAGAATTCTTCCTATTTTTTCTGTTTTCAAGGAGTTTCATTGTATACCTTTCACACTCAATAATATTTTTATTACCAGACCAACCAATTGCCATATGTGGAGCATCGTGAATTAAATTATTTGCAACATAATCCCAACACCATTGATTTGTATTGCTGGTCTATAAACCCC
Source organism: Candidatus Ratteibacteria bacterium (assembly GCA_046296715.1). Classification (GTDB taxonomy): domain Bacteria; phylum Ratteibacteria; class UBA8468; order B48-G9; family JAFGKM01; genus JAMWDI01. The sequence goes on along the minus strand of JBKBIN010000009.1, from coordinate 21,882 downwards.
TATCCAGAGTGAAAAATTATGTATGTGGTTATTTATGACCTGATTATCTCCTAACCCAAGTGTTTTCCTGTTTCTATCTTCAAGATATATTCCTCTTTCTCTGATATTATAAACTTCACAGTTCTGGATTTTTGAGTTTTTAAGATTTTTCACCTTTATTGCCCATGCACCAAGATTTCTAAAAATACTGTTATCAATAATTATATCAGAACTATTATAAACAACTATTGTCTCTTTTCTTGAGTTGTCAAAAGTAATTCCTTCTATTTTTATGTTTGAATTATCCTTTATTTCTATAAATGATTGTTTATTTACAGAAACTACTACTCCCTTTTCAATTCTTTCTTTTTCTGCATCACAAATGAATCTACCTTTACCTAAAACATCTCCTGTATTAGCAAATACTATATTAGACCATCTTACAATCTGTATCGGTGCCATTGAAATAAATCTATATCTGGGTTCCTTACGCTTTCTGCCCATGATGGCTGAAAAAAATCACCAAAATCAGAAATACCATATCTATTTAAGTTTGTTTTCACTATTTTATCTCTTATTTTTTCGTCCAATCTATAAGAATATCTCTTTCTTTTACCTTTCCCCATTTTTCAAGTTTTTTTCCCACCAGTAAATAGCACCTTTGCCTCCAGTGAAAATGTAAAACATATAAATAACGATTATAGAAAAAATTTTCTTACTATAAATTTTCAATCTAATAAAAATTCCTTTCTTTTAATTAAACTTCTCTTTTTATTTATGTCAATTTTTTGTAATTCTAAAATCTGTATAAAAATTTTTAAACCGAATTAAAAACTTGACAAAAAATAAAAATTATGTATAATTATATATGGAACAAAACATATAAGGTGGAATATGAATTTAAAGGAGATTACATTAAAGGAAATTAGTAAAAGAGCAAATGTTTCTGTATCAACTGTTTCTGCAATTTTAAATAATAATCCAACCTGTTTTGCTGGAGAAAAAACAAGAAAAAAAGTGATAGAAATTGCTGAACAACTTGGTTATTATCCAAATCTTTTATATAGAAGTTTAAGAAATAAAAAAACAAATACAATAGGAGTTATAATTCCACATCTTTATTATTCAGAAATAACAGTTGATATAGAAATTTTAGAATCTATTTTATGGAAAAAAAGTTATCATCTATTTATCGGCTATACAAAAAATTATATTGAAAAAGAAGAGGCATTAATAAGGGATTTTTTAAGCAGGAGAGTTGATGGAATAATTTTTGTAGTTGGAAAAGAAAAAGGGATAAATAAAGAAATTGAAAAAATTATAAATAAAAACTTTCCTTTTATAACAATTGGAAGATTTAGAGATTCAAAAACGGATTTTATTTCAACAGATTATTTTAAAGGAGGATATATTGCGGGAAAACATTTATATGAAAAGGGATATGAAAAATTTGGTATTTTATTTGGGGAGAAAACAGAGGATTTGCCTATAGAAGAGAGAAAAAATGGATTTTTAAAATTTGCACAAGAAAAAAATTTGGATATCAAAGAATATTATATCAAAAAGGAGTATTTCAGTAATATAGAAACTTTAATAAAAAAGACAGAGGAAATAGGGATAAAAATATTAAAAGATAAAAATAGGCCTTCTGCTATTTTTACCTCTAATGATGAGATTGCTGTTGGGCTTGTAAAAAGTGCATTAAAACTTGGTATAAAAATACCTGAACAACTTGGAATTATTGGTTTTGACAATTCTTTATCTTCAATTATATCACCTATTCCAATAACAACTATCAGACAAAAAAAAGAAGTAATTGCCAAAAGAGTAGCTGAAAACATAATTAAAAAAATTGAAGGGGACAACAAAAAAATTGAAGAATTTATAAAACCAGAACTAATAGAAAGGGACTCAACAGGTATCAGGCCGGAAAGGAAAAATAAGAGGGGAGTCCCTCGGGCCTGTTTAGAATAGATAAAAAAGGAGCCAAAATGTTAAAGTGGCAAAAAAAGACAGGGTTCACTCTAATAGAGCTTCTTGTTGTAGTGGCAATAATTGCAATCCTTGCAGCTATGCTTTTACCTGCATTATTCACGGCAAGAGAAAAAGCAAAACAAGCAGTTTGTATGAATAATTTAAAACAAATCGGGATAGCTATTTCAATGTATGTTAGCGATTATAATGAATTACTTCCTGCCGATCCTCATATTGGTCAGGTAGAATATTTTACCACTTCAACAACGCCTAATTTTTTCAAATCTATTTTACCATATATTAAAAATACAAAATTATTGACTTGTCCAACAGCGCTCCCATATTCATCTCTTGCACCAACAAAAACAGATGATACCAATTATCAAATTAACCATGTGCTTTCAGGGAGAAAAATTTCAGTATGTAAATCCCCTTCAACTACTGTTATTATTCATGAGTGGAGATATAGATCCAGATACCTCTTCTGTAGGCCAGTTTATAATTTACCACCTCCTGCTGGAACTACATTATCTTATTGGCACTACTATGCTTCTGGTATTGAATGGTATGGCGTAGTACATAATAATTATACAGGAGGTAATTATTTATTTTTGGATGGTCATGTAGAATTTAAAAAATTAGGTTCTTTAAGAAGTGGAAATTTTGGACTTGTTCCTGACCAAGCATATAGCAAGACAAATTCAATTAACCCTGATGGTGGAGGAAATTACGTACCAGCTTTTTAAAAGTTAAAAAGAAGAAAAATATGATTTTATATAGATTAAATTTCAAAGGAGGTGCAGCATGAAACAAAAATTTTCAAAACCATATGGCTTCACATTAATAGAGTTGCTTGTTGTAGTTGCGATAATTGCGATTCTTGCAGCATTGCTTTTACCAGCATTAAGTAAGGCAAGAGAAAAAGCAAGACAGGCAACTTGTATGAATAATTTAAAACAAATTGGTCAGGCTTTCCTTATGTATGTTCAAGATAATGACGAATATATGCCTGCTACAGTGTATTCAGCATCTGCTCCAAGTGGACCTTCCTGGTTAGATGTTCTTTATCCCTATCATAAGAATAAAAAGGTTTATCTTTGTCCCTCTGTTAGAAAACCACCTTTCTGGTTTGGCTATGAATGTACTTATGGATACAACGCTTATCTTGGATATGCTGTTATTGATGGTCCTGTTGCACAAAGAGCATTCAAACAAATAAGCATAGTACAGGACCCAACACGAACTATCTGTGTAATTGAATCGATAAATCCATGGGCCTTCCCTTGGGCTTTTAACGCGGGCTACTCTATCCCTGAAAGTCGTCATGGTCCTTTTTTGAATGTATTATGGGTAGATGGACATGTGAACTCTTATAAACGAAATGAGATAGACAAACCATCTTTTTCTAACAATCCTTATGAAAATATATGTTTCTGGACACCAGAACAGGATTAGTTAGTTATCCATTGAATGTTATTTTTTTAATATATATACAAGGAGGATTTACATGAAAAAAATTTATATATTTTTTCTGATACTTCAATTTCAATTGTTTGTCTTTTTTTTAAATGCTGGTGAGGGCAACAAAGAAATGGAATTATCTGTCCCTGAAGGAAATTGTGAAATAAAGGCATTATTAAAAGTAGGAACACAAAAACCCGGAATAACAATAACTTTATTATATGAGGATGGGATAAAAACAATTATTAACGCTTATTCAGGGGGAATTGGAGAACAAATAGATGCTTTTATAGAATTCCCAGAATTTAAAATTAAATACTTTGTAAGACCAAATCTTAAATTTTATGAATTAGGAGATAGGAAAAATGAAATATTAAGAAACTGGAAAAATCTATCTTCTGCAAGTGAAGTATTTTTCCCATTTGTTATAAAAAAGATTAATAATTCAAGAATAGAATTCTGGATAAATGGAAATTATGTAGGTTTTAATGAGATAAAGGCAAGATTAAAAAAAGTAATTTTTAAAGCAAATGAGGATGCAGAAATAAAGGAGTGTAAATGTGAAACTGAGATTGTTGATTCAAATTTTTTATTATTGGACATAACTACTCATTCTAACCCTGGTATAATGAAAAGTGTCAAAATACCATTCAAATCTGGGATTACTTATGTTAATGGAGTCCCTTTTATAATTGGCAATGGTGAGAATTTTGATTTAGGTAATGTAAAAAACTATTCAAAAACACATTATGAGATTGATTTATATTTAAGCAGAACTCCTTTTGATGGATTACCCGAATTTCTCCATTATTCAGTGCCCCTTGATCAGTACATAAGAGTATATGTTTTATGTTCTGTTGAAGAAACTTTTAATAAAGAACCTGTTTTCACGACAAGATTAACCCGTTATCATATTCAAGGTCGTGGAGATGCAATAGCAGATACAACTGTTTATATCCCAAAGGAAGGTGAAAAACTTAAAGAAAATATTAAAAAAATTGGAACTATAACATACATTGATAATAAAGGGAATGAAAAAAAAGCCCCATTATATTTTATAGAGGTCTTTCTTAAAATTGGAGAAATACAGGATTTAATTTATAATATGGGAGGGGACTACTTTAATGGAATGTTGCCTCAACCAAATTATCTTGATTTTGAAATATTAGGTAAGACAGGAGAAATTACCACTCAATGGGACTTTACTCGGAAGCCAGCGAATGATATTATAAGTGGAGTTCATATTTTTGCCATAACACTGGAAAAGACACCTATTATGATGAAGGTCTTACCAGCACAGATAGGGAACATTTATGAAAAAAAAGAAAAGCCAGAAATGTTTGTAAATCTTTTCCCAAAGAAAAGGAATGAGAAATATTTTTTGATATGGGAAATAAATGACATAGACAAAAATCTTGTATCATATGGGCAAAGGGAAATATTTTTTGAAGATATAAAAACAGAAACATTGATTATTCCTCTTCACTCTAAAGAGAATGGCTGGTATAGTATAAAAATCCGCCTTTTAGATACAAAAAAAAGAATTTTGATTGAACATCCTGCCTCTTTCGCAATACTCCCTGATGATACAAGGAAATCTGGTTATGAATCGCCTTTTGGAACATGGTGGTTTGGAGGAGCACATTTAGGAACAGCTGACCCTGAAATTATAGGCCCTATTTTTCTAAAAGCCGGCTTAAGACATTCTATTTTTTCTCCTGCATGGCATGGTAATCTCTCAGAACAATCTATGAGTAAATGGAAAGTAACCCTGTTTCAGATTCCATGGTGGAACGGGTGGAAAATTGAAAGCAACTTGGAAATTCAGTATAAAAACTATGAAGATTGGGTTAAATCCTATCTTGAGAAGTGGCCTAATTGTAAATATGCAATCGTCTTTCATGAAAGTTATGGAGGTAATTTTATACCATCTGAATTATATTGCACAAAGCCACAACCAATAGATGAAAAAAAGAATAAAGAGATAGAGGGACTTATTAAAATAGCATCTATGGCAACAAAAGTTTTAAGAGAGAAATTTCCGGAAATAAAAATTGTTTTTGGGAACTGTAATTCAGTTTCAGATTTAGTTGCAGAGTTCTTCAAAAGAGGATACCCACGAGAAAACATTGATTACTTTGGAATAGAAGCAGCGGGTCAAACATGGATGCCAGAAAAACTTATTGAAGGAGGAACTCAGGCAGCATGGTTTGTAAGAGAAACAGGAAGAAAGTTTGGTTATGAAATACCTGTAACCTCATGTTATGAATGGATTACAAGACAGGCAAGAATTTTAGGCGAAAAAATACACGCTGAATGGTTTGTCAGGGATGGCTTAATTGCACTTGCATACAAATTCCCGACTATTTCACTTGGGCTTCTTTATGATGTTGGTAACTGTTATTATCAAACTTTATGGGGTGGAGGAGGTTTTTTAAAAAGATATCCACTTTTGTACCCTAAACCGGTCTATGTCGCAATATCAAATTTAACAAGAATCCTAGATGGAGCGTTGTTTATCCGTAGAGTTCCAACAGGATCTTTTACTCTTTATGCTTTAGAATTTAAAAGAAATTCTCAATTTATATATGCCATTTGGGTACCAAGAGGTATTTGTGAAACAAAAATAAGATTTGAAAAAGATGGAGAAGTCGCTGTTGAAGACCTGTATGGTAGAAAAAAATTATTTCAACTTAAAAACTATGAATTAAAATTGGACGCAAGAACAGATGTTCAATACATTATTAGTAACTTTTCAATTATTGAAATTCAAGCAGGAGAAAGAAAATTTTCTGAAAATAAAGCATTTGAAAAAGCAAAAATAGCAAATAGAATGAATAATCTTGCAGAATGGGAAATACTAAAAGAAAAAGATAATCGTTTAGAAGTCCCAGAAAGAGGACATCTTCCTTTGCGAACATGTGGCAATTATGTTTTAAGAGAAGTTGTGGATTCAGAGATGGGAAAATGTTTAGAATTAGAGTTGATCCCAAATAATAAACTTGCAGATATTGTAAATGAATACACAATTTTAAGATTAAAAAATCCTGTTATTATTGAAGGAAAACCAACAACTATTGGTGTTTGGGTAAAAGGGAATTCAAGTTGGGGAAGAGTTATGTTTGAAATAGAAGATGCGGAAGGGAAAACTTTTCTCTCTTGCGGCACAGGAGGATGGGGTTGTGACATACATGATTGGCCAAGTATAGCATCAATAAACTTTGATGGATGGTGTTTTATACAATTTCCGATTACAAAAGATTCGCCTCTTGATTACGATAAAATGGTACCTGGTGGAGTTTCAGGACAATGGGTTGTCACCGGAGGACAGGGCAAGAATTTAGTTTATCCTGTAAAAATAAAGGGGATTGCAATAGAAATGGCAAAGAAAACCCTCGACCTTACAGAGTTAGTCCCTGTTAAAAATTTAACAATAAGATTGCGTAATCTTTCTTATTATTAATTAAGTATATCTGAGGCAAGGTAAAGAGAACCAAAAATTAACCAATTTTCTCTTGTTCTTTTTATGTAGTTATAAGCATCTGATGGGTTTTCAATTATCTCTACTTTTTTCCTATCTTTTAAAAGTCCCTTTAAAATTTTTGGATCAATTGCCCTTTCTGAATTTGGTTTTGTAAAAATTATTCTATCTGTATATTTCTCAAAAATTCTTACCATTTTCTCATAATCCTTATCTTTCAAAATCCCTACAAGAAATGAAAATTTTTTATTTGGAAATATCTTTTTTAAATTTTTCATTAAGTTTTTAACTCCATCTGGATTATGTGCTCCATCAAAAATAATATATGGATCTTTTTGAAGAATTTGAAACCTTGCAGGCCAGTTTATATTTTTAAGTCCTTCTCTTATATTTTCCTCCTTGATTCTGTATCCTTTTTCTTTTAGAGTAATTGCTGCCTGAATTGCAATTGATAAATTTTCAATCTGATGCATTCCAATAAGGTCTGTTTCTAAATTTTTAAATGTTTCTTTTCCATAAAAATTAAAAACCATCTTTTCAGGTAAAAATAACACTTTTTTGCCTTTAAAATCAATTCCATAAGTTAAAAGTTTACATTTTTGTCTCTTTGCTTTTTTCTTTATAATCTCGTACGCATCTTCTTTTTGTTTTGCAGTTATTACAACTGTTTTTTCTTTAATTATTCCTGCTTTTTCACTTGCTATTTCTTTATATGTTTTACCAAGAAACTCAGTATGGTCAAGGCCAATCTTTGTTATTATATTTAAAAAAGAAGGCAAAACATTCGTTGCATCAAACCTACCACCCATACCAACTTCACAGACAAGAATATCAATTTTATTATCATAAAAATAGGAAAATGCAATTATTGTAAGTGCCTCAAAATATGTTGGATAAAGGTGATATGGTTGTTTTTCTATAATCTTTTGCAATTGCTCAATTTTTTTTACAAATTCTTCTTGATCTATTTCTTTTTCATTTATTCTTATTCTTTCTCTTACATCAATTAAATGAGGACTTGTATATAGACCAACTTTATATCCAGATAATTGTAGGATTTTACTTAAACTTTTACAAACAGACCCTTTACCATTTGTTCCTGCAACAAGGATAGAAGGGAATTTTTTATGTGGATTGCTAAGTTTTTCAAGATAGTAAATTGTTTTATCAAGCCCAAGTTTAATCCCAAAATCACTTAAAGAATCAAGGAATGCCAAAGGAGAGAGTTTATTCATAGATGGAAAATTCTTAAAATTTTGATTAATGTATCTTTTAAATTTTTCCTATCAACTACCATATCAATCAATCCATGTTCGTATAAAAATTCAGATGTTTGAAAACCAGGTGGAAGTTTCTGTTTAATTGTCTGTTCTATAACTCTGGGTCCTGCAAATCCAATTAATGCTTTAGGTTCAGCAATTATAATATCTCCAAGAAAAGCAAAACTTGCAGCAACTCCACCCATTGTAGGATCTGTCAAAACAGAAATATAAAGAATTCCATGCTTTTTTAACTTACCAACAGCAGCTGCAGTTTTTGCCATCTGCATCAAAGAAACAACTCCTTCATACATTCTTGCTCCTCCACCACCTCCTGAAAAAGAAATAACTGGCAATCCTTTTTCAATAGCAAATTCACATAATCTTGTAAATTTTTCTCCAACAACAGAACCCATACTTCCCATAATAAAATGAGAGTCAAGAACACTTATAGCAACAGGAATTTTCCCAATTTCGCCAGTGCCTGTTACTATTGCCTCTTTCATCCCTGTATTCCTTATCTCTTCCTCAAGTTTTTCCTTATATGACTTAACTCCTACAAAATTTAATGGGTCGTTTGATAATAGATTTTCCCACTTTTCTGAAAAAGTTCCTTGGTCTATAATTGAATCTATTCTTTCTTTTGCTGTCATTCTAAAATGGAAATTACATTCAGGACATACCTTTAAATTTTCTTCAAGTTTTTTTCTATAAATCAACTTCCCACACTTTTCACATTTTATCCACAATTCCTTTTTTACTTCAATTTTTTCTTTTGGCGATATTTCAATATATTTTTTTCTTTTGAATATCATATTAGTCCAAACTCCTTTAATGTCTTCTTTATTTTCTCTATGCTATCATCGGTTGGTCCACATAAAGGAAGTCGCCATTCAGGATTAATCATACCCATTAAAGAAAGACAGGTCTTTACTGGTATTGGATTTGTTTCTATAAAAAGGATTTTAAAAATAGGGAATAGTTTAAGATGTATTTTTCTTGCATTTTCATAATCATTTTTTAAAGCATATTCAACCATTTGTGAAACTTCAAGTGGAACTATATTTGAAGCAACTGAAACAACTCCTTTCCCCCCAACAGCCATAATTGGCAATGTTAAAGAATCGTCTCCTGAAAGAACAACAAAATCATCTTTTTTTACAAGAGTAATAATTTTGCTAACCTGGTCAAGAGAACCACTTGCTTCTTTTATACCAACAATATTTTTTATTTCAGAAAGTTCTGCAACTACCTCAGGTGAAATTGAAATACCAGTTCTTGAAGGAACATTGTAAAGAATTAAAGGAATAGAAACAGATTTTGAGACTTCTTTATAATGTAAAAAGAGTCCTTTTTGTGTGGGCTTGTTATAATAAGGAGTTATTAAAAGTGCTGCATCTGCATTTACTTTTTCAGCATATTCAGTCAACTCTATTGCTTCAATTGTATTATTTGACCCTGTCCCAGCAATAACAGGAACTTTTTTATTTACGTATTCAACAGTGAATTTAATTATTTCCTTATGTTCTTCATAACTTAATGTTGCAGGTTCTCCAGTACATCCAGTTACTAAAATACCATTTGTTTTATTCTTTATTTGAAAATCAATAAGTTTTTTATAACTCTCATAATCAATCTTATTTTCTTTAATTGGTGTTACAATAGCAACGATTGCTCCTTTAAACATAAAAACCTCCATTCTCAAATTAAAAATATTATATCATAATAATTCTCAAATTAAAAATATTATATCATAATAATTAAAACCTAAATTTTGTAATTTTTTGAGTATTTTCCCTTTATTCATTCTTAAAATTGATAAAAAACAACCATCTTCAACTTTTACATAAAGTTTCCTATTTTTTTCATATAAAACATAACTTTTCCCTCTTATTTTTTCATCTATTATTTTTGGCCATAAAACTGTTATATCAATATTTCTATCTTTTTCAGTAGTTGTTTCAACTTTACTTAAAACTCTTTTTAAAACACTATCAATTCTCTCTATTTCCATATTTTATTCTGTTTTCAATGGCATACAAACATATAAGAAATTTGAATCTTCTTGTGGTTTCATTAAAACTGGTTTTGATGAAGAAGTAAAGGAGAAAATAAAATTATCTTTCTCTACAACTTCTAAAAAATCAATTAAAAAATCTGGCGGAAAAGAAATGTCTGTTTCTTCGTTGTTGTATGAAATATCAATTTTTTCTTGAGCATCTCCAATTTCCCCTGTAGCAGATAAAATTAAAGAGTCTTTTTTAAAACTTAATTTAACTTTATTATTCCTTTCTGTTGTAAAAAGAGATATTCTTTTTAATGCAGATAAAAATTCTTCAGTATTAATTTGACAAATTTTTGTTTTTTTAATATCTGGAATTACTTTTTCATAGTCAGGAAATTCTTCTGCTCCAGTAAGAAGTTGAGAAACAAATAAAATACTTACAAAACTTTCTTTATTTTCTTCTAATTTTACTGTTAAATTAGTTTGAAAAGATATATTATTTTTTCCAATTGAAATTTCAACTTCTTGCTCGTTTAGTAAATTTATCATTTTTTTCATAAAATTGTAAGATAATAAAACTTTTTGATTATTTTTGAATGGAGTTTCAAATAAAATAGAAAATAAAGATAATCTTCTTGTATCTGTTCCTACCATATTAATAACATTTCCTTTTATATCCAAAAGACCTCCTCTAAATTGATGTCTTGGTTCTTCTGGGTCAATACAAAAGATTATTTTTTTAAGACCTTCTTTTAATGTATCACTTTTTATTTTAAAAGTTATATCTGAAGAAAACTTTGGTAGTTTAGGAAAATCTTCTGTTTCCATTTCTATAAAAGAAAATTGCGAAGATTCTTCTGTTATATTAATGAGTTTTTCTTTTTTTTCTATTTTTAATTCTTTATTTTTAAATTGTTTCATTAAAGAAATAAATTGTTTTCCAGGTATAACAAATTGACCTTTTTCTTTTATATCACATTCTAAGTTTACTTTTATTGTATTTTCAAGGTCTGTTGCTATTAAAGTTAAATTATCATCCTTCCCTTCAAAAAAAATACCTCCACAGATTGCCATTGTTGGTTTTGTAGGTAAAACATCTGAAATATATTCAAGACCAGTATTAAGAATTTCACTATTAACACTAACTTTCATTTTTATTCCTCCTTTTTATTTTTTATAAAAATAATAGTAGTAAAAGCGGTTTTTTGTGAAAAATAACAAAAATTATTGAAAATCTTGTTAATAAAAAAATCAAAATATGTAAAACTTGTGAATTTATTGTTCATTTATCTTCTCCTTTATTTTCTCAACTGTATCTTTTAAACTTTTATCTTTCTCCATTAACTCTTTAACTTTCTTATAAGCGTGTAAAACAGTTGTGTGATCTTTTCCTCCAAATTCAGAAGCAATTGAATTTAAAGAAGTATTTGTTAATTCTCTTCCAAGATACATTGCTATTTGTCTTGGAAGAATAATATTTTTAATTCTTTTTTTACTTTTTATTTCTTCTGGATTTAAACCAAAATATTCACAAACTGCATTCATTATTTGCTTTATATTTGTATACCTTTTTTCCTTTTTTTCTGAACTATATACTCCTTCAATAATCTCATCTATTAAATTTTTATTAAGTTCTCTATTAAGTAAATTCATATTTGCTATAATCCCATTTAAAACTCCCTCTATCAGCCTTATATTTTCTTTTATTTTTTCTGCAATATAAAAAACAAGTTCGTCAGAAAGGATTAACTTCCTTAATTCACTCTTTTTCTTTATTATTGCAACTCTTGTTTCAAAGTCAGGGACTTGTAAGTCCACAATAAGCCCCCATTCAAATCTTGAAACAAGTCGTTTTTCAAGAAATTTGATTTCTTTTGGTGGTTTATCGCTTGAAAGAATAATTTGTTTTCTTTTATCATATAAGAAATTAAAGGTGTGGAAAAATTCTTCTTGGGTTCCTTCTTTTCCTGCAATAAAATGAATATCATCTATTAAAAGATAATCAAGATTTCTAAATTTATTTCTAAATAAGTGAGTTGTTTTATTTTTTATACTTGTAACAAATTCATTAACAAAATATTCTGATGGTATATATGCAATCTTTGCATTACTTTTTTCTTTTACGAAATGACCAATTGCCTGCATTAAATGTGTCTTTCCAAGACCAACTCCTCCATATAAAAAAAGAGGATTATAGGCAACTCCTGGGGATTGAGCAACTGCAACACTTGCAGCATGGGCGAGACGATTACATGGTCCAACTATAAAATTTTCAAAAGTATATTCAGGATTTAAGGGTATTTCAAAAAAATCTTCTTTTATTTCTGAAGGTAAATCTATAGAATAAACAATTTCAAAATCAGGATTAAAACCAAAAATTTTTTTAACTTCTTCTTTTAAAATTTCTACATATGGCAAAAAGTTCTTTTCAAAACTTGAATTTGGGATTTCTATTTTCATTCTGTTTTCATATATATCTAAAAGTTTAACTGGCTTTATCCATAAATCATAAGTTCTTGAATTATTTATCTTTTCTTCAATATTTTTAAGGACTATATCCCACAACTTATAAACTTCTTTTTCCATTTTTTCCACAAATTTTTAACAATTTTTATTCGTTTTTTCCGCAACAATGTTTATATTTTTTACCACTTCCGCAAGGACATGGTTGATTCCTTCCTATTTTCTGTTTTTTTATAGGAAAAGAAGAAATATTGTTTTCTTTTTTCTCATATAAATTATCTACTTGTCTTTGAGCAACTGGAACAACTTCTTTTTCTTTTGAAAATGCAAACTGATCATATGTCTTATGGACAAACTCTTTCTTTTCTGTCTGTCTTACTTTAAGAGCAACTTTTTCTGTAATCTGAATTTTTATTAAATTACTTATAACTTCTTCTTTAATAGATTTTAACATTTCCTGAAAATATTGAAAAGATTCATGTTTATATGCAATTAAAGGGTCTTTTTGTGCATATGCTCTTAAACTTATTCCTTCTCTTAATTCATCCATTGCTCTTAAATGTGCTTTCCATCTATTGTCTATAACCTGTAAAAATACAAATTTTTTTAACTCTTCAAAAAAATCTCCAATCTGATTCTTTTTTTCCTGTAAAATTGAAAAGAAAAATTCTTTTATTTTTTCTTTAAAGTTTTCCCTCCATAAAAAATAATCCTTAATATTTTCTGGATTTTCAATTTCTATATTTATTCCAAAGGTTGTCTTAAAATACTTAATCATACTCTCTATCTTCCACATATATGGTTTTATTTTCTCATCACAATACTCGTTGAAAGCAGTTTCTACTGTTTCTTCTATATATTCCTTTAAATATTCATCCAAGTTTTTGTTTTCAAGGATATCCTGTCTTAAAGTATATATTATATTTCTCTGTTCATTCAAAACATTGTCAAATTCAAGAAGATTTTTTCTTATTTCGAAATTCCTTCCCTCAACTTTTTTCTGTGCATTGTTTATCATTTTTGTTATAAGAGGATGGGTAATCTTTTCTCCTTCTGGTAATTTTCCCATAAGTCCTTTCAACCTTTCTCCACCAAAAATTCTTAAAAGGTCATCTTCAAGAGAGAGATAAAACTTTGAAGAACCAGGGTCTCCTTGTCTTCCTGCTCTACCCTTTAACTGATTGTCAATTCTTCTTGCTTCATATCTTTCACTTCCTATAATATGAAGTCCTCCAAGTTCTACTACTTTTTTATGGTCTTCTTCCCATGGCTTTTTATATTTTTCAAGTAATTCCTGGTAAATTTCTTTAAATTCTTCAGGACTTTTTTCCATATCTTCCCTTATTTTCTTCCATTCTTCTTCATACTGACTTCTTTCTTTCTCATATTCTTCTCTTACAAGATTTAATTGCTCTGTATATTTTTTCTGTTGTTTTTCATATTCCCTTAATATTTTTTCATATTCTTTTTCAATTTCTATATATTCAGGGCAATACTTTTTATAAATTTCTCTTTCAATTTCAGCAAAACCTTCTTCTAAATTTTTATAAAAATGATATTCTCTATCTTTAAAATTAGAGAAAACCTCTTCCTTTTCCATTGATTTTTTAAAACTTTCAAGAAATTCAATATATTTATCTATTTTTTTCTTACTCTTTTCTGCTTGTTCTGTAAAAAGTATCTCTGGGTATACCTCTTCTAAGGTCTTTAAGTAAGAAAAACAACTTTCCTTTAGATCTTCTATAATCGGGATACATAATTTTGCAATCTCTTTTCCTTCTTTCTGATTTTCTAAATTTTCAAATAGAAAGTTCCTTTTTTCTTCTATGTCTTCCTTATTTCTAATATTGAAAAGTTTCTTCAAGTGATTTTTGTAATTTATGTATTCCCTAAAACTTTTTCCTGTTATTTCTCTTATTTCTTTGGTCTTTTCTGGTTTATCCTTAAATTGAATATTTAATTCCTGCAATTTACTATTATTTGCCTCATATATATTTTTTAACTTTAAGAGTTTGCTTTCATATCTTCTAAAAAGTCCATTTGATTTCTTTTCAAAAATCTCTTTTTCAACTATCTCCTTAACCGTTTTTTCTTTTTGATATAAATTTTTTTCTATTTCTGAAAGTTTTTCTTTAAATTTTTTAATTTCTGTTCCTATGGTTTTTTCAATTTCTTCTTGCCTCTTCTTATATTTTTCATCAATTTCGTTTACTATATCTATAAAGTCTATCTTTAAATCTTTTTTTGTTCTTTTCTTTTGCCATAAAATTTTCACTGTCTCTTCTCTTGCAATAATTTCAGGATTCCCCCCAAGTATAATATCAACTCCTCTACCTGCCATCTGAGTTGCTATAGTAACTGCTTTTGGTTTTCCTGCCTGTGCAATAATAGCTGCTTCTGCTTCATGATTTTTACCATGTAAAACTTTGTGAGGAATATTTTTTCTTTCAAGCATTTTACTTAATTTTTCTGCTTTTTCTATAGAAATTGTTCCGACAAGAACAGGTCTTCCTATTTTATATAATTCTTCAATTTCCTTTATTATCGCATTAAATTTTTCTTTTTCGGTTGCATAAATCTCATCATCATATTCTGTTCTTTTTAATGGTTTATTCGTTGGTATTACTATAACATCAAGATTATAAATTTCTTTAAATTCAAGCGCTTCTGTTATCGCAGTTCCAGTCATTCCAGCAATTTTATTATAAAGTTTAAAATAGTTCTGGAAAGAGATTGTAGCAAGTGTTTGGTTTTCGCTTTCTATTCTTACTCCTTCTTTCGCTTCAATTGCTTGATGAAGTCCATCTGACCACCTTCTTCCTGGCATCAATCTTCCTGTAAACTCATCCACAATAATAACTTGACCATCTTTAACAACATACTCTTTATCCCTTTTAAAGAAATTATGTGCTCTAAGTGCCTGATTTATATGGTGAACAAGTTCTGTGTGCGTTCCATCATATAGATTCCCAATATTTAAAAGTTTTTCACATTTTTTAATCCCTTCTTCTGTTAATGTTACTGTTTGATTTTCTTCATCTACTATAAAATCTTTATCTTTTGAAAGTTTTCTTACAAGTCGGTCAATTTCATAATATAAAGAAGGACTTTCTTCGCTTGGTCCTGATATTATTAAAGGAGTTCTTGCTTCATCAATTAGGATTGAATCAACTTCATCTATAATTGCATAATGTAATTTTCTTTGCACTTGATCTTCTAATCTTACTGCCATATTATCTCTTAAATAGTCAAAGCCAAATTCACTCCCTGTTCCATAAGTTATATCACATAGATATGCTTCTTTTCTACTTACAGGTCTTAAATATAAAAATCTTGAATCAGGAGGAAGATGCGTAGGGTCAAATTTATAAGCGACTGAAGAATATTTATCTTTCGTCTCTCTATAAGAAACAATACATCCAACAGAAAGTCCTAAATAATCATAAATTGGTCCCATCCATTGAGTATCTCTTTTTGCAAGATAATCATTTACAGTTACAAGGTGACAACCTTTTCCACAAAGTGCATTTAAAAATAAAGGTAAAGTTGCAACTAAAGTTTTTCCCTCTCCTGTTGCCATTTCTGCAATCTTTCCTGAATGTAAAACAATTCCACCTATTATCTGAACATCAAAATGCCTCATATTCAAAGTTCTTCTTGCAGCTTCTCTAACAAGAGCAAAAGCATCTACTATAAAATTGTCAATTGGTTCTCCTTGGGAGATAAGTTTTTTCATCTCTTCTGTTTTTTTAAGCATCTCTTCTCTTGTTAAATTTTTGACTTCCTCTTCTTTTTCATTAATTTTTTTCAAAAGTTCAATTAAATTTTCAAGAAATAAAACTTTTTGTCTATTGAGAAATCTGCTTAAAATATTTCTTGTTCCAGGATTAAGAAGTTTTAATCTTGATAATAAATCTTCGTAATAGTCCATTTTTCCCTCTTTTAAAGGAAGAGTTTTTAAATTTAATTTTCCAATGCCGGGGGGCAGAATCGAACTGCCCACGCCAGCCTTTTCAGGGCTGCGCTCTACCACTGAGCTACCCCGGCTTTGATAGAAATAAATTACCAGTTTAACAATTTTTTGTCAAGTTTAAAATTTTGCTTTAAAATTTAATCAATATGACAAGAAGAGAATTAAATATAAAAATTTTTGAAGGGAAAGCAAACAAAGTTTTATGGCAACCACGCCTTGAAACATGGATATATTATCATAGAAAAAATAATTCTCTACCTGATAGTTTTAAAGACCTTTCCAATTTTCAAATTTATGATCAACTTGGTTGTTCAATAAGATATGGTGTTAATAGTGGTTTGTTTGAATATAATGAAGAAGTTAGTGAATATTTTGAAAAAGTTATAGATGAAAACCATATAGAAGCAGTTTTAAGAACAAAATGGGGGATTTTAAGGACTGTTTATCAGATTGTTAAAGAAAATGAAAATAAAAGGATTGTGAAGTTCCCTATTGAAAATGTTGAGCAACTAAAAATTCTGACAAATTTAATAAGGAATAAAAGATATGTTTTTGTAGAAGAAATTTTTAAAGAAAGTGATAAAAGATTGGGAAATCGTGGAGCACCAACAATTTTTCTTTCAAGTTCAGGATTTACAGATCTGATAAAATTTTATGCTGGACTTTTAAATACCTTCTACTTATTTTATGACTATCCAAAAGAAATTGAGGAATATCTTGATGCTTGTAATGAAAGAGATCAAAGAATGATAGATGAAGTTTTGAAATCTACCTGTAGAATCTTTAACCTTGGAGATCATGCTACAAATGAATTTACACCACCCCCAATACTTGAAAAATATCTTTTGCCAAGGTGGCAGAAAATAGGAAATATTATGAGAGAGAAAAATAGATTTGTTCACAGTCATTGGGATGGGAATTCAAAGTTGATATTAAAATACATAAAAGTTTCTGGTCTTTCAGGCATAGAAGCATTAACTCCATATCCACAATGTGATATGCAACTTGAAGAAATAAAACAAGCAGTAGGAGAAGAAATTGTTGTTCTTGATTTAATACCTGCTATTTTCTTTTTACCCAATTATTCTGTTGATTTTGTTTTAGATTTTACAAAAAGAGTTATAGATATGTTTTTTCCAAGATTAATACTTGGTATTTCTGATGAAATGCCTCCTTATGGAGAAATTAAAAAAGTTGAAAAAATTTCTGAATATATTTATAAACAATTTGGGACTATAGAATGATAAAAGTAGCTCTTTTCGGATATTCTGAAAGTGGTAAAACATATATTTTCAGACAGATTACAGGGAAGACTGATGAAATATTTGACCCTTTTAAACCAAATATTGGAATTGCGGTATATAAAGATGAAAGAATTGAAAAAATAAAAGAGATTGTAAAGCCAAAGAAAGTTGTATATCCTGAATTTGAAATATATGATTTTAAAGGTTTTCCAGAAGGAGAGGGCTTTCCAAATAATTATTTTAAAAACTTTTTTGATTTAGATATCGTCCTTTTAGTTGTGAAAAATTTCACAAATGAAGCAAATCCTCAGGAAGAAATGGAATCATTGATTATGGAATTGATTTATCATGATATAGAAAGAGTTGAAAACATAATTGAAGAAAGAAAAAAAGAAAAAAAAGATACAGAAATATGGGAAAAGTGTCTTGATTTTTTAAAAAAAGAAAGATTATTGAAGGATGTGGAGATAGAAAAAAAGCAATTATTTGGAGCAGGATTGATAACATTAAAGGAATTTTTAATTTTCTCAAATGGTAATAAAAAGGAGATAAAAACAAATTTCCCAATTGTATATGATTTAAATGAGATCTATAAAAGTATTTTAGAAATCCTTGGAATGATTACCTTTTACACTATAAAAGGAGATATTACACAGGCATGGATTATTCCTAAGAATTTAACTGCAAAATCTGCAGCAGGTAAAATTCATAAAGATATTGAAAAAGGTTTTGTTAAAGCAGTTGCATTGAATTTTAAAGAGTTTATTGAGATAGGCGATTGGAATAAAGCGAAAAATATGGGAATTTTAAAATTTCTTGGTCCAAATTCTATAATTTCTGATGGTGACATAATAGAATTCTACTTCACTAAATAATTTTTATTACTTTTTAACTTCAAAAATTTCAATGTAGTTATTGGAAAAAAGTAGTTTGAATATTTGAGGGTTTTCTTCTATCCATTTTTTTTCAATCACTTCTTGTTTTTTTATTATTATCCAGTTAATATTTTTATTTTTAATTCCCGAAATCCACTTTTCAAAATTCGGGTTTTGTCTATATAAATCTTCAACTGGCTGTTGGGGGAAATTAATTTTTTTTCTATATCTATAAACAGGCAATGTTTCCACTGAATTTACAGATTGATAAAAAAGATTGTTTTCTAAATTTTCTCCATAAAGTGGATATATAAATAAACTTCCAATATAGGCAATATTTTTACCCTTTTTTGAATTTTTTTGAACATATTCCCATATTTCTGCCTCTTTGCCATAAAATTTCTTCCAGAATTCAAATTTTGTTTTTTGATATATCAGTCCTGTTGTATCTATTTGAAAAAGGACAAAAAGAAAGATTAAAAAAATAATAAGAAAGTAAAAAACTGGTCTTTTAAAGTAAGAGATTAATATAAAAGGTATTGTTAAGAAGAAAAAGATTAAAAGAAAATTTAAAAATGATAAATATGGAAAAACAGAAAGGAATAAATACAGAAATACAGAAATACAGAAAAATTCAAATTTTAAAAAAGGATTGACCAAAGAAATTGATAAAACTGTATAGACAGGTAAAAAATGTCTTATCTGGTAATAATGACTTGGTATAAAAGTAAGGTAAAAAAGAATGGAAAATGGGAAAGTCAAGTAAAAGATTAATCTTTCTTTGTTTTTAAAAGAAATAAATAAAGATACTAAAAAGAGAGAAAAAAGTAGCACTTTTAAGTTTGTGGATGGATCTATATGAAGGCGAGAAAAAGCAAGGATTTTTAATAATAGTTTTGATCTTTCTAAAAAAGGGATTTTTGAATATATATATGAACCAGAAAATATTGTAAAATCTCCAAAAGATATTTCTGCTGGATAGAAAGGATTTCCTGTTAGGAAAAGATTTCTCCAGTAAGAAAAAAATCCAAAAAATAAAAGATAAAATATAGAAAAATAAAAAAATTTTGAATATTTTCCAGATTTTTTTGAAAATAAAAATGGCAATGTTAAAATCCAGAAGATTAAAGAGAGTGTTTTTGTTGAAATAAGTATTGAAGAAGAAAATAAGCCAATTGTTAGAAATCTCTTTTCAGATTTTTTAAAAAAGTAAAGAGTTGAAATAAATGTAGATGCCATAATTAAGTCAACAAAACACATACTTGATTCTTTTAAAACTGGTTTTATTAAAGAAAAACATATAGCAGATAAAGTTGAAAGAAAATCAGAAAATCCAAATGATTTACAGATAAGAAAGATTGAAAAACACCCAAGAAGAAGGAAAGGATATTGAGTAAACTTTAAAAGAAATTCTTTTTTTGACAAAAGTGTAAAGAAATAAAAGATCTCTCCACCAATAGGATAATATGTCATTGAAATATCAGTAAAATAAAGGTTTGGCAAAGAGATTGAGCCTGTTTTATAATAATGGACAGCAAATGGTAAATGGTATAAAAGTCCATCTGTTACTAAAGGAGGTAGAATTAAAAGATTTAAAATATAAAGAAGATGAAGAGAAATAGTTAGAGATAAAAGGAAAGAAATAGATAAAGGAAGTGTCCTTAATTTTGGAATTTTTAATTTTTTAATTTTTGGGATTAAATAAAGAAAGATTACAAATAAAAAAATCAAAATATATTCAGGATATAAAATTTTAAGAAGCCCAAGAGTTATAGAAATACCAAGGATTTGAGAATAGAAAAAGATTAAAAATACAGTAAGAAACTCAATTAAACTTTGGCTATTAGAAATTCCTGCGATTAAAAAACTGTTTAAAGACAAAAAGAGTAAATTTAAGATGAACACTTTATTTTATTATTATCCCTGCATATCCAACAACTTGTGAATAATCCTTTGAAGTTTCTGCACTTGTTGTATAATAAACAAGTTCTCCTTTTTTAGCACCAAGAATTTTTGAAGCAACAATGCTAACAATTACACCAGAATAACCACACATAGTTACATCTTTCTCTTCAATCCTTCTAATCACCTCATCTTCGTCTAAATTACATATTGCTTCAATAACATAATTATCTTTCTCTTCTGCTATTTTTTTTGGTTCATAATGTGTCATATCAGAACTTGCAATTATTAAACAATCCTTTTTACTCTCTTTTATAACCTGCGCAATTGATTCTCCTATCTCATACCATGCAGGATTATCAACATAGCCCATTAAAGTTATTGGAACTATTTTAAAGTCAGTTTTTAAAAATTGTAAAAATGGGATCTGAACTTCAATTGAATGTTCTCTTATATGGGCAATATCATCTTTCTGTAAGTATCTACTGGTTTTTACAAGTTTTTCAACAAATTCTTTATCAACTTCTACTTCACCAAGTGGAGTTAACCATTTATCATGTTCTGACACTGAATATGGTTCACCATAACCAGTATGATTTGGACCTAAAATTATAACTGTTTGAGGTATTTCTATTTTTGAATAAGTAAGTCCTGCTGTTTTCCCTGAATAGATATATCCAGCATGGGGACAGATTATAGAGATTACTTTTTCTTTTGGAGTATTTTTATTAATAAATGTTTCAAGCATTCTTAAAAGATGTGCCTTTCCCGAAGGATAGAAATAACCACTAACAACTGGATCTCTTATTTTTTCCATTAAAAAAATTAAAACATAAAAATTAAATAAAAGTCAAATTTTTTTAGAAGTATGAAAGTAGAAGAAAAAATTGTATGTTTGCCAATCAGTAGTAACATTAATAGAAGTTAATTTTTCTTTCAATTTTTCATAAGGAGTTTTTCCGTATAAAGAAGCATGTGGTCTATGATAATTATAAAATCTCTCCCATTCTTCTAATCTCTCATTTAATATCTCCATATCATTTATTATAACACCTTCAAGCATCCTGTAAAATTCTTCTTCATCTATTCTATGAGAACGTTCAACTTTCCCATTTAGTCTTGGCCTTTTTGGTTTTATATAGATATGTCTTATCCCTTTATCTACAAGGTGCCAGTGAAATTGTATCCCTGTATATTTGCCAATCACTGGTGACATTAACAGGATTTAATTTTTCTTTGAATTTTTCACCAAGTTTTCTTAGATAA
>JBKBIN010000008.1:0-65162 GCA_046296715.1 Candidatus Ratteibacteria bacterium | reverse complement strand
AATTTTTAGAGATTTACAGTTTTTACAAACTTCAACAATTTCTCCTGAGATTGAATAACCAAACGGTCTTTTCCCTAATTTTGAAGATGCTTGAGATTCCCTTAACTTTTTTATTCCACCGACTTCTGTACCTGGACTTATCAAACTTGCATTAACTTTAACAAGAACTTCTCCTTCTTTCAATTCAGGTATAGGTTCTTCTTCAATAAAAACTCTCCCTCTGTAATCAAAATATGCACAAATTCTTTTTTCCATAAATATCCCTCTTATTTAAAAAAATCAATTCCTTTTCTCACAATCATTACTCCAATACCAGCGA
This sequence comes from Candidatus Ratteibacteria bacterium, assembly GCA_046296715.1. GTDB lineage: Bacteria > Ratteibacteria > UBA8468 > B48-G9 > JAFGKM01 > JAMWDI01. Next base: position 64,843 of record JBKBIN010000008.1, on the reverse strand, counting down.
GAAATAAACTTGCAATTTTTGACATTCCTTTAATTCCTTCTTCCCCAATTATTTTATATATTTTTGCACCCATAAAAAGGATTAAGCCGCTTATAATAGAAACTATTAAAAGAGAAATTACAGTCAAAGGATATCCATATAAACTACTCATCATAATTGTAGTTGTTAAAAGACCGGGACCTGCAAGTAAAGGAGTTCCAAGAGGGACAATTGCAATTTTTTGTTTTTTTACTTCTTTTGGATAATAGTTTTCGGTTAGCATCATTATTGATAAAACAAGAAGAACTATCCCGCAAGCAATCATAAAATCCCCAGTTTCAATACCAAGGGTTTTGAATAACCAATTTCCTAAAAAAATGAAAATAAAAGTTATAAAAAAAGCAGTAGATAACCCCTCAATAATAGTTTTATTTTTTTCTTTATTAGACAAACTTTCTGTAAGAACAAAAAAAACAGGTAGAATCCCAATAACATTCATTGCAACAAAAAGTGTTAAAAATGTTTTAAGAAACATTTCCATTTAGTTTATATACTTCCTAAAAATCTCAGAATATCAAAAAATATAGTTAAAAATCCGATTCCTCCAACAATACTGCTTACCAAAACAAGTATAAATTTTATATCTGGTTTATATACTTTGTAAGGAATTTTTGCTTTGTCTAAAATCTGAACAACTGGAGTATCTCTTGTTTCTTCAATTTTTGCTTCTTCCATTTTGGATGTTAGAAAATTATAAAGTGATTCTTGAACTTTTAATTCTCTTAAAATTCTTGTTAATTCGTCCTGTGAAGCAAGTAATTTTGCAAGAGAAGTTTGTATTTCCTTTATTTCATTTTTTAACATTATAATTTTAGGATCTTTTTCATCTAAAATCTGCCTTTGTCTTTCAAGTTCAAGTTGTTTGTTTATCAATTGTTCCATAAGTTTACCACCAGTTTGAGATATTTGTGCAAGATCTTGGTCTACAACTAATTTATTAGTATTCTGAATCTCTGAAAGGCGTCTTTCTAAATTTTCTATAAGTTCGGTTGTTTCTTTCAATCTTTTTTCAATAAATATTCTGTTCTGTTTTGCAGTGGTAATTGTTAATTCTTTTATCAAAAAATCAAGATTTTCAGTATAAAAATTTGCTATTCCTGCTGCAATTCTTGGGTCTCTATCAATAACATCTATTTGAATAACTTTATCTTTTGATAAAAAAATTTTTGTTCTTTTATTAAGTATTTCAATTGCTTCATCATCATTTTTTACATTATAATGCTTCTTAAGGTCAAATCTTTCAATTATATCATCTTTCATTCTTCTACTATTAAGAATTGAGAAAAAGAGTTCAGTATTTGTTCTTATAAGGGAAAGTGGTTCCTTTGAGAATTTTGATGATTGCGAAGAAGCAATATTTGTTTCTGATTCTGGTGGTTGTAAGATTGAAGATGTTGCCTTGTAATATTTGGGTGAAACCAAATATAATAAAATAGAAAGATTTATTACTGCTATGTATGTTAAAATTAAAAGTATTATATGTCTTTTTATCGCACTTTTTTTGAAAATTCCTTCTTTTACTTTTTCTTTATTCATTTTAATAAAACTCCTACACCAACTGCTAATTGATAAAAAATCTGAATAATGTCTTTAACAAATCTCAATTTTTCTCCTTTTGGTTCAAAAGGAATGACAATCGTATCACCACTTTCAATTCTTTCTAAATTTTTATCACTTGAACCATCAACTCTCACAATAAAAATACCTTTTCTATCAGCATCTTTTGTAAAACCACCTGTTTTTTGAATGTAATCATTAAGTGTTAAATTAGGATTATATAATACATTTGCCGGATTGTTAACCTCTCCAATTACAGATACATAAACTGGTTTTTTAGGTATATAAATAATGTCTCCATTTTCAAGAGGGATATCATAAATAGAATTTTCAAATTCTTCAAACTTATCTATTTTTATAACAATTCTTCCTTGTGGTTCAATTTCAGCAAGTTTTTCAAGTGCAATTAATGTCCTTTCAATCACCTGTTTTTCTTCTATATTTGTAGAAGTCTTCAATGCTTCTTTCAGTACTTCACTTTTTTCTTTAACAAATTTTTCTATTTGTTTTTCCTTTTGTTTTTTGACCGTCTCTCTTAAGAAGACAATACCTTTTGGATAAGCAGAAGAAGTAAAATTTCCAGCCCTTTTTATAAGATTGCTTATTCTTTCTCCTGTTTCAATCACATACTCTCCAGGATACATAACTTCTCCAATTATTGTAACTTTCTTTTCAGGTTTTTCTCTTGAATAGATTATTATTTTGTCTTGAGGTAAAAGTTTTAAATTTTCGTTATTATCACCTGAAAAAATTTTTTTTGGAGAAAAAGGAATAATTTTTCTATAACCTTCCTCTATTCTTATAATTTCTGCCCTTTCTGTTTCTGCAAAAGGTAATAGATCATCTTCTTTGAGTATGTCACCTATTTTAATTCCTTCTTTCCATCCATAAACTCTTTGTGTTTTTACTGCTCCTGTTACAGAAATCTGATAAAATAATTGAGAACTCAATAGAGGAACCTTTACTATATCAAAATTTTTTAAAAAAAGATTTTCTAATTCCTTTTCATCTAAATCAATTAAGATTTTTCCTTTATCCTTTTCTATTCTTTCAATCTGTATATGCGAAGTATCTGCTACTGGTAAAAATCCACCAGATAACTCAATTAATTCTTTAAATTTCATACTTTTTAATTCATATATTGCAGGTTTTCTAACTCCTCCAGTTATTCCAACAAGATTTTCTGATTGATGAACAAAAATAGTATCTCCTTGTTGAAATTGTAAAATTTTAGGTTTTCTCCCTTCAATTAATATTGGGTAAATATCAATAAATTCCCTTTCATTATTACTTTTGATTATTTCTATTTTTCTTAAACTGCCATTTCTATTGGGACCTCCTGCAATTGCAAGGATATCTATTATACTTAATACTGGTGGAATTTCATAGACGCCCGGTTTTTTTACTTCCCCGAGTATATATATGTTGATTGTTCTAAGTTTTCCTCCTGAAACTGAAACCTGAATGTTTTTATACTTTTTGTAGAATTTTTCTTCAATTATTTTTTTTACTTCTCCCAATGATTTACCAGCAATATAAATTTTGCCAATCCCAGATATAAAAATACTTCCATCAACCTCTACTTCCTTTTGATACTCTTGCTCAAAAAAACCCCATACATTAATAATAATTGTATCACCCGGTCCTATAATATAATCATTGTTTAAAGGAAGTTGGTATGTTTTTAAGGATGGAGTGTAATTTTCAAAAAAATCTTGTCCAAATATTTTCAACTCAGGATAAAATGGAGAAACTTCGCTATTTAAAATAAAAGTCTGAAAGATAAAAAACCCTAAAACTAATTTTTTTAAAAATCTATTTTTTAAAATCATTTTTCTTCTCCAATTTAAAATCAAAAGTCAAATTTACTTAAATTTTAATTCATTAAAATTTATCACACTCTTTTATACTTTTCAAGAATATCTGGTATAATATTGAAAAACAAAAATTTAAAAATGGAAAAGGAAGAAATAAAAGACATAAAACTTGAAACAGAAACTGATTTAGATTTGTTTGGTAATGTGGCAAAGATCAGGATTATTGTTACTTCTGATAAACTATATATTCTTCCAGAAAAAGGATTTCAAGAAAGAATCTCTTTTGATTTAGATAGAATTGAAGATTTCAATATAAGACAAACTGTTGGTAGTGCTTTTTTTCAAATTAAAATAGACGGTTCTTTTATTGATATTTTTAGATTTACAAATGCAAACAGATATAAATTTTCTCGTTTTATAACACAGATTAAAAATTTAAAATCAGGACTCCCTTTTTCTAATGAAGAATTGAATAAACCTAATCCACTTTTATGTTCAAAATGTGGATTTCCTTTACAAAATGAAGAATCTCAATGCCCAAATTGTTTAAAACAGGGAGCAATATTACTAAGAGTTTTTTCTCTCCTTTCAGAACATATTGGATGGATTTTTATTATATTTTTCTTAATGATTATAGGCGTTGGTTTAAGTTTAGTTCCTCCAAGAATTACAAAAATACTTGTTGATGATGTTTTAACAACTAAAAAGCATATTGACTGGCTCCCCTACCTTGTAATCATACTTGTTGCTGCTGAATTTTTCCGTGCTCAAATAAATATGCTTGTAGGAACTATATCTACATCTGTTGGAACACTTATAACAAATAGTTTGAGAAAAAGATTATTTAAAAAACTTGAGGAATTATCTTTAAGTTATTATGATATAAATTCAGTAGGAACTATAATGACAAGATTTTCTTCTGATGTTGAAGCATTCCATGGTTTTGTTACTCAGGCAGGTCAGGGTTTTCTTTTAAATATATTTATGTTAATTGGAATAGGTATTATGCTTTTTTCAATAAACTGGTTACTTGCCTTATATGTTATGATACCAATACCTTTTGTTATAATTGGTTCTCTCGTATTCTGGCGTGGAGTTTATCCAAAATATTTTAAGGTTTGGGATAGCCAAGCAAAAATTTCAACTTTTTTAAATAATGTTCTTTCAGGGATAAAAACAGTAAAGGCATTTTCACAGGAAGAAAAGGAATTTAAAAGATTTACATTTTATGCTGATAAATTAAAAGATTCTGTGAGAACAGTTAATATTAATATTTCTGTTTTTAATCCATTAATGGCTTTTCTTTTTAGTTTAGGTGGGTTGATTATATGGTATGTTGGTGGTAGAAATGTTCTTGAAGGAAAATTAACACTTGGTGAGCTTATGGCATTTTTAAGTTATATAGGGATGTTTTACACTCCATTAACAAATTTGACGCTTCTTTCTACATGGTTCAGTAATTTTACTGCAGCAAGTCATAGAATCTTTGAAGTTCTTGATACTGAACCAGAAATCAAGGAACCAACGAAAATTGTAAAACTTTCTCGTATTAAAGGAAGTATAGAATTTAAAAATGTTACTTTTGGATATGATCCATATCAACCTATTTTAAAAAATGTAAGTTTTAAGATTGAACCAGGAGAGGTTGTTGGGTTAGTTGGAAGAAGCGGAAGCGGAAAGACAACAATTGTGAATTTACTATGCAAATTCTATGATATACAAGAAGGTGAAATTTTAATAGATGGAAAAAATATAAGAGAGATTTCTTCTAATGAATTAAGAAAACAAATAGGACTTGTATTGCAAGAACCTTTTACTTTTAGGGGAACAATTGCAGAAAATATAACTTATGGAAAACCCGATGCGTCATTTGAAGAAATTATAAATGCTGCAAAAATTGCTAATGCCCATGAATTCATAATGAAACTCCCAAATGGCTATGATACCTTACTTGGAGAAAGAGGGGCAGGACTCTCTGGAGGAGAAAGACAGAGAATAACGATTGCAAGAGCAGTTTTATGTGATCCACCTATTTTAATTCTTGATGAAGCAACTTCATCTGTTGATACCGAATCAGAGAAAAAAATTCAGGATGCACTATCTTTACTTTGGAAGGGAAGAACAACTATAATTATTGCTCATCGTTTATCAACTTTAAGAGAAGTAGACAAAATTATTGTTATTGATAATGGGAAAATTGTAGAAATTGGGAACCATAATGAATTAATGGAAAAAAAGGGTTTATATTACAATTTAATAGTTATGCAAACACAACTTACAAGTATTGAGGAAACATTAATAAAATGAATAATATAAAAGAATATCTAACGCCAAAAAATATAAAAATTTTAAAAGGAGAGTTTAATACAATCAATCTTTTTTTAATAGAGAAAAAAATTCTTTACAAAAATGTTTTTGTTGTATCGTGTTTTCCCATTTCTAATCCGTTTAATTTTCTTTCTGTATTTTATCAGAAAGAATCAGGCGAAATAGAAGAAATAGGGATAATCAAAAATATTTCAATTTTCACAGAAGAGGAAAGAAAATTAATTATGGAAACATTAAAAAAATATTACTTTTATTATGAAATAACGAAGATAATTGATATCAAATGGAAATTTGGATTTCTCTTATTTAAAGTTGAAACAGATAAAGGAGAAAGACAATTTTATTTAAAATGGGAAAGAAGTAAAGCAATTGATATAGGTAATCATGGGAAATTATTAATAGATGTATTTGAAGATAGATATGTTGTTCCAAATGTTGAAAAACTTTCACCACTTGAAAAAAATATTTTTACAAGGTTTATCTATTGGTAAACGAAATTAAAAACTATGAGAACTGTTGCTATTTCAATGGCCTATGAATATAGAAGAGTGAAAAAAATAGAAGACAATTTAAATTATATTGAAAATATATTTAATGAGATAAAAAATATAAATCCTGACTTTGTTGTTCTACCAGAAGTTTTTGCATATGCTGGTATAGAGTTTAGAAAGAGAGATTTTAAAGAATGGTCTAAAATAAAAGAATTTCTTAAAAATATTGCTAAAAAGACAAATTGCTGGGTATGTGGTTCAAGTTATGATGTTATTGGAGAAAAAATTTATAATTGTTGTTTTTTTGTAAATAGAAAAGGTGAAATAGTTGGTAAATATGACAAAATTCATCCTACTGAAACAGAACTTGAAAAAGGTATATATCCGGGCAAAAAACAACAATTGCCAGTTGAAACTGAATTTGGTAAGATAGGTGCTTTTATATGTTTTGATGCCAACTGGCATTATGATTTGAAATATCAGGTTGATAATGGAGCAAAATTACTCGCCTTTTCATCTGCATATCCAGGAGGAGGAAGGATATTAAATTCAATATCTCTTTTATATCAAGTTTTTATAGTTGCAAGTATATGGTCTTTAAATTCAGGGATAATAGATAATACAGGTAAATGGTTGGTAAAGACAGATAGATTTTCATACTGGGTATGGACAGATATAAATTTAGAAAGAACTGTTTTTCACTGGGATTTTCAAGGAGATAAAATAAAAAAAATAATTGAAAGATATAAAGATAAGTTAAAAATAGAGACATTCGGAGACGAAGCAATTTTTACTATAGAAGTTATTGACAAGAAATTATCAATAAAGAAAATAATAAAAGAATTTAATCTTGTAATTTATAGGGATTACCTAAAAAGAGCAGAATCAGCGCAGGACAGAAAAAGGTAAAATTTAGTTCTTATAAATTAAAAATGATAAAACTACTTGCAATAGACCTTGATGGTACTTTACTTAATAGCAAAGGACAGATTAATAAAGAAGATAAAATTGTCTTGAAAAGATTTTACGAAAAAGGGGGGATTGTTGTTCTTGCTTCTGGAAGAATGACAGATTGTGTTTCCATATATTCAAAAATTCTTGGAATTGATACACCTTTAATTGTTTATAATGGAGCAATGGTAAGGTTAACAGAAAAAGAAAAGAGAAAAATAATTTATCATAATTCAGTCCCTTTAAAATATTCAAAATTTATAATTGAATATTGTTCGAAAAATGAATTTTTTCTTAATTTTTATTATGAAGATATTCTATATGCTACAAATAATCCGAAATTGAAAAAATATGCTGAAATTTACTCAAAACAAACAGGAGCAAAATATTCATTCATTGAAAGCTTAAAACTTATGGAAAATAAAAAACCTACAAAACTTATATTAATTACAGATATAAAAAATTCGGATATTAGGAGAACAAGGGATTACTTATATAAATATTTTAAAAAACTTTTCGGTAAAAATTTAAACATTGTAAAAACAAATCCAGAATATCTTGAATTTATGAATAAGGGAGTAAATAAAGGAGTCGGATTAGATGTACTTGCTAAATACTATAAAATTAAGAAAAACGAAATAATTGCTTTTGGAGACGGAGAAAATGATTTAGAGATGCTTTTATATGCTGGAATTTCTGTTGTTCCTAAAAATGCAAAAGAGAAAATAAAAAGAAATGCACAAATTGTATCTGATTATTCAAATAATGAGGCATATATTTCAAAATTCTTGAGTGGTTTTTTATCAACTTGATAAATTTTCTTTTTTAAATAAATCCCTCAAACAACGAATAGCTTGTTTTATTCTATTTTCATTTTCAACAAGGGCAAATCTTACATATCCCTCTCCATATTTTCCAAAACCAATACCAGGAGAAACTGCTACATTGGCATTTTCAAGAAGATATAAAGAAAATTTCATTGAACCCATTTTCTTAAATTTTTCTGGAATTTCTGCCCATATATACATTGTTGCTTTTGGTTTTTCTACATTCCATCCTATTTTATTCAACCCTTCAACCATTACATCTCTTCTTTTTTTATATGTTTGTCTAACTTCTTCTATATATCTTTCATCAATTCTTAAAGCACATATAGCAGCAACCTGAATTGGAGTAAAAATTCCATAATCATAATAACTTTTCAACTTTGCAAGTGCTCTTATTACATATTTATTTCCAACTGCAAAACCAACTCTCCATCCGGCCATATTATATGTTTTAGAGAGGGAATAGAATTCAACTCCAATGTTCTTTGCTCCATCTACTTCAAGAAAACTATGTGGTTTATACTCTTCAGAAAAGTATATTTCCGAATAGGCAATATCATGTATAACAATAAGGTCTTTTTTCTTTGCAAATTTTACAACTTCTTTAAAGAAATCTATATCAACAACCTGTGTTGTTGGATTATTAGGATAACTTAAAATTATTGCTTTGGGTCTTGGAAATCTATCATAAATTGGTTGTGTTAAGTTTGGAATAAAATTGTTTTCTTTTAGTAGAGGCATATCATATATTGTTGCCCCTGAAATAATTGCACAGTAAAGATGGCTTGGATAAGTTGGATTAGGTATAAGAACAACATCTCCTTTATCAAAAATTGCAAGAGCAAGATGGCTTATACCTTCCTTTGAACCAATACAAACAATTGCTTCTTCTTCAGGATCAAGTTTAACTCCAAATCTCTTCATATACCAGTTTACTATTTCTCTTCGTAAATTTAAAATACCTTTTGAAGCACTATATCTATGAACTTTTGGGTCTTTTAAAACCTCTTTAAGTTTTTCAATAATAGGTGCAGGTGGAGGTTTATCCGGATTTCCCATTCCAAAATCAATAATATCTTTCCCGGCTCTTCTTAATTGTAGTTTTCTTGTATTTATTTCCTGAAACATATAGATGGGTAAATTTCTAATTCTTTCTGATTCAATATTTTTAATTTTCATTTTTCTTTTCAAAAATCTTTATAACTTTTTTCAAATTATGTAAATTCAATTTATCTATGATTATATCAGCAATTTTTATTTTTTCAAGTGATTGAGTTGTTGTAATAGCAATACAAAAAATTCCACTTGATTTTGCTGCTAAAATACCTGTTTCTGAATCTTCAAAAGCAATCAATTTTTCTGGAGGAATGTTTAATCTTTTGATAACTTCAAAATATATATCAGCGAAAGGCTTTGGTCTTTTTACATCATTTCTTGTAACAATTAAGTCAAAATAATCGTAAATATTTGTAACTTCAACAACTTTCAAGATAAATTTTTTATCTGAGTTTGATGCAATTGCTATCTTATATCTACTTTTTAAAAATTTTAAAACTTCTCTTATCTCATCATAAACTTTTAAATTTTGTTTATTAGCAATTTTAATTAATTCATTATTTTTCTTTACAACCAATTTTTCAAGTTTAATCATTTTCCTTATCTTACCTTTCTTTTTCAAATTTTCTAAAAATGTTTTATCATCAACACCTACTCCTTCTGTAAAATCATCTTTATTCAATTTAATATTGTAACTTTTAAAAACCCTTTCCCATGCAAATACATGTAATTTTTCTGTATCAAATAATACACCATCTCCATCAAAAATAATTCCTTCTAATTTCATTTTATTTTTAAAATTATCTCTTCTATATCTTTTAAATCTCCTTGTTTTGTTATATCTTCAGCAATTTTAAGTAAAATTCCTACCGATATTAAATTTGCTATCAATGAAGATCCACCAACGCTGAAAAATGGTAACGTTGTTCCTTTTGGAGGTAAAATAGACAAAACGACTCCCGCATGCAATAAAAATTGAGCCCCAAAAGAAATACTTATTCCATAGACTAAAATTTTAACAAAGAAATCATTACAGAATTTAGAAACTTCAAGCCCACAGAAAACTATAATTCCAAAAAGCAATAAAAGTCCAAAACAACCCACAAAACCAAGTTCTTCTCCTACAACTGCATATACAAAATCTTTATGAATTTCTGGGACAAATTTAAGTTTTCCTTCACCTGCTCCCAGTCCTTTTCCTAAAAGACCACCTGAACTTAAAGATATTATTGCTTGATTAGTTTGATAGTTTTTGCCAAGAGTATCTGATTTATTCATATATGTGATAATCCTTTCTATTCTGTAAGGGAAAAGCAGAACGAAACCAATGCCTAAAAGTAGAAAGGTACTAAAAATCCAAAAAATATATTTTAATTTAAGCCCACATAAAAAAAGAATTCCTAAAAAAATGAAAGAAACAATCAAAAAGGTTCCATAATCTTTCTGAAATTGTAAAATTGTCACTATTGATAAATAAATAATTAAAGGAATTGCAAGAACTTTTAAATTGTTTATCTGTAAAGATCTCTTTTTTAAATAAGTTGCAAGGTAAATAATAAAAGTAAGTTTGATAAATTCTGAAGGTTGAAGAGAAAAAGGCCCAATTTTTATCCATCTTAATCCCTTTTGAAAAATTGGAATAGGTAAAATTGCCAATGATATAATAAAAATTATAAACCCATATTTTTCTAATTTTTTTATATCTAATTTCTGGATTAAATAAAAAATACTCAATCCAACAAAGAGATAAAATATATGTTTTTCAAAATAGATCGTTAAATTATTTTTTTCTAAGCCATATGGAAAACTTGAACTTAAAACAAATACAGTTCCAAGAAGAATAAGTAAAAAAGTGGAAACAAATATACTAAAGTAAAGAAAGTACTTCTTTTTTGAAAACATCTCCTCTCTCCTGGTAATTTTTAAACATATCAAAAGAAGAACATCCCGGAGAAAAAAGAACATAATCACCTTTCTTACCAATTTTTTTTGATAAAATTACTGCTTCTTTTAGATTCTGAACATATTCCATAGGAATATTTGACGATTTAAGTTCTTTTTTTATTCTTTCTTTTGCCTCTCCTAAAAGTATTATAAATTTAACTTTACTTTTTAAGTATTTTGTCAATTGATAATATGGAAATCCTTTATCTTTTCCACCCAGTATTAAAATTATATTGTTTTTCCCATTTAAACTTAAAATAGAATTTTTAACTGAATGCGGATTTGTTGATTTAGAATCATTTATAAAAGTAATATTATCAATAACTGCAACCTTTTCCATTCTATGAGGTAATCCATTAAAATTTTCAATGGCAATTTTCATTGTTTCAAAATCAATCCCAGATATAAAGGAGATTAAACAACACGCCATTATATTTGCGATATTACCTTTACCTTGAATTTTTAAATTTTCTGTTTTTAGAATTTTTAAATTTTTGCTATCCATTTTTAAATATATACTTTCATTTTCATAATAAACTCCTTTAAAAATTCTTGAAAAACTAAAAAAATTTTTTTTGCTTTTTATTTCTTTAATAATTTTTTTTGTATAGTAATCATCAAAATTTAAAACACTGTAATCGTCTATTGTTTGATTTTCAAAAATTCTTTTTTTTGCTTGTATATACTCTTTCATATCTGCATATCTATCAAAATGATCATAATCAATGTTTAAAAGACAAGATATATATGGTCTAAAATTTACTATTTTTTCTAACTGAAAACTACTGACCTCAAGAATAATCCATGTTTCTTCACTTATGTTTTTAATCTCTCCAATAAATGTATTTCCTATATTACCACATACAACAGAGGGATAATTTGCTTTTTTAAAAATATTTCCAAGGAGAGTTGTTGTGGTTGTTTTTCCATTTGTTCCTGTTATTGCAATTATTTTTTTACTTTTTGAAAAATTGTAGGCAAGTTCTATTTCACTTATTATTGGAATATTCTTTTTCTTCAGACAAACTATAAAATCCAATCTTTCATCAACACCAGGACTTATAACAATAAACTCAACATCTTTAAAAAACTCTGGAGAATGTCTTCCAATTTCAATTTTTGCTCCCTTTTCTTTTAAAATAATACTTTTTTCTTTTAGTTCATCATTGACATTACTATCAGAAATGTAAACTTCTCCACCATTTTCAATTATAAAAATACCGGTATCAAAACCACTTTTTCCAAGTCCCACAATTCCTATTTTTTTCCCTTTAATTTCTATCATCTTATCTTTAAAGTTATGATTGTAAATAAAGCAAGTATAATACCTACTATCCAAAATCTTATAACGATTTTTGATTCTGGAATTCCTTTAAGTTGAAAATGATGGTGAATTGGAGTCATAAGGAAAATTCTCTTACCTCTACTCTTAAAAGATATAACTTGAATTATAACAGATATTGCTTCAACTAAAAATATACCACCGACAAATATTAATGAAAGTTCTTGTTTGACAACTATTGCAAGAAATCCGATTATTCCACCTAATGGTAAAGAACCGATATCACCCATAAATATTTCAGCAGGATAGCAGTTAAACCACAAAAATCCAAGACAAGAACCAATAAGTGCCCCTGTAAAAACAGTTACTTCTTCAGCACCTTTAACAAAAGGAACATTTAAATAAGTAGCAAACTTAATATTACTTACTACATAGGAAATTATCGCATAGGCAAGTGCTATAGTTAAAGTTAAACCAATCGCAAGCCCATCCATTCCATCTGTCAAATTAACAGCATTTGATGTGGCTGTAATAATAAAAACAGTAAAAAGTATGAAATATTCTCCAAGAGGCAAAATTATTTTTTTGAAAAATGGTACATATAAGGAAGTATTAAAGTTTAAATCGTTATTATAAACAAGAACTATTCCAATAACAAAAGCAACTGTCATCTGTCCAATAATTTTAATTAGTGGTCTAACTCCCTTATGTGATTTATTTCTTAATTTTGTGTAATCGTCAAAAAAGCCAATAAGCCCAAGGGATATGATTAAAAATATAAGAAGTATAATATAAGTGTTTTTGAGTTCAACCCAAAAAAATGTAGAAATTAATAGAGACCCTAAGATTAAAAACCCTCCCATTGTAGGGATTTTTTCTTTACTTTCTTCTTTGAGAATATTTGGATGACAGAAATTTTTAAGTTTATTTATGATTTTTCTACCAAGCAAAAGGGATAATAAAATTGATGTAAAAGTTGCAAGAGAAGCTCTAACTGTTACATATTTAAAGATATTGAAACCAAACCAAAAATCAGTGAAAGAATATAAAAATTTATATAACATTTTATTTCTCCTTTTAAACAAAATTTTTTTTCAAAAAATCTACTATTTGTTCTAACTTATTAATTCTTGATCCTTTTACAAAAACAGCATCGTCCTTTTTTATACTTTTTTTAAGTTCTCTCTCTAACTCATCAATCTCATAAAAATGTTTCCCTCTTTGGGAAACTTCTGAGATTACTTTACTTTCTTTACCAAAGGTATAAATAGTGTCAATCCTTAAGTTTTTGATAAACTTTCCAATATAACAATGATAAAATTTTGAGAATCTTCCAAGTTCAGCCATATCTCCTAAAACAACTATCTTTTTCTTAAAATTCTTCCTTTCAAATGATAATAAAGAATTTTTCAATGAATATGGATTTGAATTATAACTTTCATCAATAATGAAAATTTTACCGTTTATAAACTCCCCTCTGCCTGGAAATGGTTTAATCTCAGATAATACATCTTTAACATATGTTTTAGATATTCCATATTTTTCTCCAAAAGTAATTCCAAAAAGTCCAGAATAAATAAAAGAAGTATTAAAGAAATTCATTTTATATTTTTCACCAGATGATTCAAATGTAAAAAAGTCAAATCCCTCTTCCAAAATTTTTCCATTTATATCTGCCTTTTTTTTAACACCAATTGAAACTATATTATTTGTATTTGTTTTTTTTCTTAAGTAGCCAAAAAAATCGCTATCTCTATTCAAAAAGACAAATTTTTCATTAATTAGATTGTTAAAGACTTCTGCTTTTGCATCTGCTATTTCTTTTCTATTTTTGAAAAAACCTATATGAGCTACACCTATATTTGTTATAACACAAGCATCAGGTAAACATATTTTGCTAAGATAGTCAATTTCTCCCTTTTTGTTCATACCAATTTCAAAGACACCAAATTCTGTTTTTATATCTGCTTGTAAAATAGAAAGTGGAAGACCTATTTGATTATTGAAATTACCAATCGTTCCAATCGTATTAAATTTTTCTGATAAAAGGTTTTTTATTATTTCTTTTGTTGTAGTTTTGCCATCACTTCCTGTAATTGCAATGACTTTAATGCCTAATTTAATTCTATAATTTTTACTTATATTACCAAGTGCATAAAGGGTATCTTTAACTTTTATTAATAAACCCGAATTACCTTTATAATCTTCAGATACAATTGCTGCAACCGCACCCTTTTTAAATACCTCTTCTACAAAATTATGTCCATCATATTTTTCACCTTTTAAAGCAACAAAAATTTCTCCTTTTTTTAACTGCCTGGAGTCTGTTGAAATCCCTTCAATATAAAAATCTTTGAATTCTTTATTAACTTTTCCTTTGCACCACTGAATGATTTCGCTTAATCTAATTTTCTCCATTTTAAAGAAGTTTCTCTTCTTTTCTTTTACTAAATATTTCTCTAATCGCTTTTCTCGCTTCCTCTCTATCGTCAAAAGGGATAGTAACATCCTTTAATATCTGAAATGCTTCATGACCTTTGCCTGCTATTACTACACAGTCGTTAGTTTTTGCCATTGAAATACCTTCATAAATCGCTCTTTTCCTATCAGGTATTGATATATATTTCCTTCTTAAATAAAATGGTATACCACTTTCAATATCTTTTATTATTTTAATAGGATCTTCGGTTCTGGGATTATCAGAGGTAATAATAACAAAATCAGCCATTTTAGCAGCAATTTTCCCCATCAATGGTCTTTTACTTTTATCTCTATCTCCACCACATCCAAAAATAACTATTATCCGCCTTGGTTTTAAATTTTTAACAGAAAGTAATAAATTTTTTAATGCTTGATGTGTATGAGCATAATCAACAATAACTGAAAAATCCTGTCCTTCATTTATAAATTCAAACCTTCCAGGTATACTCTCAATCTTTAAAAAGGCATTTTGAACTGTTTGGTAGGAAATTTTATATATATATGAAAAAGCAATACCTGCAAGCAAATTATATATGTTACCAAGACCACTAATTTTGCTTTTGAAAGTTAATTTTTCATTTTCAATTTTAACCTCTAAAAAATTTCCTTCTTTCTCAATATAATAATTTAAAAGTTTTATATTTGCATTTTTATTTTTACCAAATGTTATTAATTCAATACCAGATTTTTCACATCTTTTTACAAAAATTTTAGAATAAGGGGAATCTATGTTAATTATTGCATATTTTTCTTTTTTTTCACTTTCTTTTAGATATTTTGTAAAGAAAAGAAGTTTTGTATTAAGATAATTTTTGAATGTTTTATGATAATCAAGATGTTCATGAGAAGCAATATTTGTAAAAATACCAACATTAAAATCAATTCCTTCTATCCTTTTTTGGTCAATACCATGTGATGATACTTCCATAACAGCCCATTTACAATTATTTTTCAACATTTCAGAAAACATTTCAATTAAATCAAGCGATTCAGGTGTTGTATTTGTTGATACAATTCTTCTTTCCCCTATCTCGTAAAAGATCGTTCCAATAAGACCTGTCTTAATTCCATTTTCCTCAAGTATTTGCTTAATTACAAAATTTGTTGTTGTCTTTCCATTTGTTCCTGTTATTCCTAAAACATTTAACTTTTTTGAAGGATAATCGTAATAAATATTTGCAATTTCACTTAATGATTTTTTTGTATCTTCAACAATAATTTCTGTAATATCAGAACGAACAATTGAAGGTCGTTTACTTACAACTATACATTTTGCACCTCTTTCAATTGCATCGTTTACAAAATTATGTCCATCTTGTTTTGTCCCTTTTATTGCAACAAAAATATAATTTTCTTGAATCTTTCTTGAGTCGTAAGCAATCCCTTTGACTTCAAAATTATTAATATTAAAAACCTTCTTCTTTTTAATATCTTTAATCAGTTCCTTTAATTTCATTTTTGTAAACTAATTTTAACTCATTTTCAGGTGGTATCTGATAATAATTTATTATTCTTGCAATTATATTTCTAAAAATAGGAGCTGCAACAAGCCCTCCATAATAAACTCCAACTGGTTCATCTACATTAACTGTAATAGCAATATTTTTTTTCTTACTTAGTAAAAAACCAACAAAAGAAGAAACATATTTTCCTTTTAAATAGACGCCTCCAATTGCCTTTTGGGAAGTCCCTGTTTTTCCATAAATATTATACCCATCAATTTTTGCTGTAGATGCTGTTCCTTCTTCACTTACAACTTTTTTTAATATTTGTCTTATAATATATGTTGTTTGAGGCGACAAAATCTGTTCTTTCTCGTTAGTATAATTGAAGTTAAATATTTCATTCCCGTCTCCATCCTTTATTTTTTTCAAAATATGCGGTTTGACAAGATACCCTCCATTTGCAAAAACTGAAATTGCTCTAACTGCTTGAATAGAAGTTATTCCTACTTCTTGACCAAAAGGTATTGCTGTTATTGAATAGGAAGTCCATTGCTCAAGAGGTCTAAAGATACCTCCTATTTCACCTGACAGATCAATTCCAGTTCTCTCTCCAAATCTAAATTTTTTGCAATATTCATAAAGTTTTCCTTCTCCAAGAGACATTGCAATTTTCACAATTCCAATATTACTTGACTTAGCCAATATATCCTCAAATGTTAAAAGCCCATAAGGATGCACATCATGAATATAATGACCTCTCACAAACCATTTTCCGTACTCACACATTATTCGTGAAGAAGGGGTAAAAAGATTTTCTTCAATTGCTGCGGCAGCAGTGACAATTTTAAATATTGAACCTGGTTCAAAAAGGTCAGTGATACACTTGTTTCTTATAATTGATAAATCAAATTTTGAAAAGTTATTTGGGTCATAATCAGGATAATTCGCAAGAGCAAGTATTTCTCCTGTATCCGAGTCCATTACTATCACAGAAATATTTTTGGGATTGAATTTTTCATAGCCATTTTTGATTTCTTCCTCAACAATAAATTGAATATTAGAGTCAATAGTTAAAACAATATCTTTTCCTTTTTCTTCTTTTATCAATTTTTTCCTTATTGATGGAATTAAATTTCCAAGACCATCCTTCAAAACAAGATATATTCCATCTTTACCCTTTAGAAAAGTATCATAAAAATATTCAACACCTTCAATTCCTTTTCCATCTACATCAGTAAAACCAAGTATATGACAGGCATGTTTTCCATAAGGATAAATTCTTTTATAATTTGTTTCAAAATATACACCTTTAAGTTTTAATCTTTTAATTTTTTCATACTCTTCAATCTCAAGATTTTTTTTTATTAAACAATATGGTTCATTAATCTTTTTTTCTATATCCTTTTGATCTATTTTTAAAATTTCGGAAAGTTGGTTTTTCAATTCATTTAAATACCCTGGCTCTTCTATCTTCAATTTATTTATCATCCATGTATCAAAATATAAAGAATAATTTGGGAAATTAAAAGCAAGAAGTTTTCCAGTTCTGTCATAGATTTTACCTCTTTCTGCAAGAATTTTTATTCTTGCATATTTTGTTTTTTTATCAATAATTGCATTTTTTGAATACTTTATAACCTGAAGATTAAATAGTTTATAGAATATTACTAAAAAACAAAAGAAAAAAATTCTTTTAGTATATTTAAGTCGCTGTTCAAAAATATTACCTTGTTTTTGCTTCAAGAACTGTAGATTTTTTATAATTAGTTTCATCCTTTTCTCCTCTTATTTCTAAAAAACACCAATTTTTGGGAGTTGTAAGATTAATATTTTTTTCTTTCGCAATTTTTATTAAATTTTCTGGATGAGTAAGTTTTATAATTTGGAGATTATAACTTTTATTTAATAGATTTAAAAGGTCATACTTTTCTTTCAGTTTTTCTGTTTGATATCCAATCTGTATTATTTTTATATATAAAAACACATAGACGAACAAAAAGAATCCAATTACTATAAATAGTGAAAATTCTCTAAACTCATTCCTATTCTTTTTCTTTTTTTTCATCTTTCTCTCCAACCCTTAGTTTTGCACTTCTGCTTAAAGGATTTTCTTTTATTTCTTGTTTTGATGGTGTTAAAGGTTTTTTTGTCAAGATTTTTATTTCTTTTTTTTGTTTTAAGAAATTTTTAACAATTCTATCTTCAAGTGAGTTAAAACTTATAACGAGTATTCTTCCTTTATCTTTTAAAAAATTTAATGATTTTTCAAGTCCAATTTTTAAACAGTCCAATTCATTATTTACTATAATTCTTAATGCAAGAAAAAATCTTGTTGCAGGATGTATCTTTTTTCTTTCTTTAAAATTTTGAGATATAAATTCAGAAAGTTCTGTTGTAGTTTCAAACTTTTTTCTTTCTCTTCTTTCTATAATTTTATCAACTATTTTTTCACAATTTTTAATATCTCCATAATTTTTGAAAATGTAAACTAAATCTTTTCTCTTCCATTTATTTATAATATCAAAAGCGGTTAAATTAGATGATCTATCATATCTCATATCAAGAGGCCCTTCAACTTGAAAACTAAAACCTCTTTCAGGATCTTTAACTTGCAATAGTGAAAAACCAAGATCAAAAAGAAAGCCATCTACTTTATATATTCCTTCTTTTTCTAAAATTCTATCTATATTTTCAAAACCACCTTTAATTAACTTATAATTTTCAAACTCCTTTAAATTTTCTCTTGCTATTTCCAACATTTTTTCATCCTTATCAATACATATTAAAAAAATATTTTTACCCGAAGAAAGTAAAGATTTACTATGTCCTCCTGTTCCACAGGTGCAATCTATATATAAACCACCATCTTTCAAGTTTATCCATTCTACAACTTCATTTTTTAAAACAGGGTAATGCATTTCATTCCCAGATTTTATCAGCAATTTCTCCATAAGATGGTCCATATTTATCACAAAATTCTTTCCACTTTAACTCATCCCATATTTCTATTCTTTTTCCTGCACCAATAATAACAATATTTTCTTTAATTTCGGCATATTCAATTAACTGAACCGGAATTAAAATTCTACCTTGTTTATCCATTTTTTCCTTAAAAGAACCAGAATAAAATAGTCTCGTAAATATTCTGGGATTCCCTTTTGTAAAAGAAAGCTCATTTATCTTTTCTACTTGTTGTTCAAAAATTTTTTCAGGAAAGACAAAAAGACATTTCTCTATTCCTTTTGTTATATAAACAATATTATTCCCATCTTCTTTTATTAAACTTCTTAATTTAGATGGAATAATTACTCTACCCTGAGATTCAATTTTACTCCTATATTCTCCAAAATATACCATTTTTCACCTTTTTATATCATTAAATACTTACTTTTAAATTTTGTCAAGTTTTTTCAGATTTATAATTTCCCTGTCCCTTAACACCTACGAGGTGAAAGCGGAAGAGTGAAGATAATCAAGGATTTACAGATGGGTAATTTTCAACTTTTAATTATTGAAACTTCAAAATATCTATTTATTTTCTTTTATTTTCAATTTTTTCCTGATATCCACTTTCAATATAACTCCTTATAGGATCAAGAGGAAGATTTTTTTCCAATCTTGCTTTAAATACAATTGGTCTTACATCACATAAAGAAATTGCAGAATTGAAAACTCTATTTGATAAAATTATTTCATCTTTATTTTGTAATTCTTTGATTTTTTCTTTTTCAACAAGAACTGCTCTTGCAAGAGAGATTTGAAGTGAATCAATTGAGTGTAAAATTGAATGAAATCTATTTTCTCTTCCGCTTGCTTGATCAATCATATATGCCCAATTTTTCTTTTTATTTTTGTTACAAATTACTTTCCCTTTTACAAGTTCATAAAATATTCTTGCGACCTGTGGATTTGGCTCAACAGCATGGTCATCGTCTGCTGCATATCTCGTATTAAAATGGAAACCACAAGGTATACTTTCTGATATTAAAGTAGAAACAATCTGTTCAATATTTACCCCATGAGGATGATGTCCTAAATCAATTAAAACACCGACATTCTTACCAAGTGTCTTTGCAAGGATGTATGAAGTCCCCCAATCAGGAATTGTTGTACTATACGTTCCAGGTTCAAACAGTTTATATTCAATAAGTAAATTTACATCCTTTGGAATTTTTTCATAACTTTCAATCAAAGATTTTTTCATTAATTCATAATTTTCTTTCAAATCAATCTGTCCTGGATAAAGTGAACCATCAGGAAACCAAAGTGTTAGAAGTCTATTCCCATATTTTTTTGCAATTTCAGCCCCAAAAATTGTTTGTTCAATATATCTCTTTCTTGTGTTTATATCAGGACAGGTAAAACTCCCTCTATAAGAACCTGTGAGAAAATATGTAGGACTTATTGCTCCTAAAGAAATCCCTTTCTCTTTTGCATACTCATAAACATCTTTAACAATTTTGTAATCAGGCTCTATTCCATTTATTGAAAAATCCCATAAAATATGAGTTGCTATTCTTGGTGTACATCCTGTTAATTTATGGACAAAACAAGCATCATCAATTTTTTCGTATATATTCCTTGCATAACCTGGTGGAGTATAGTTTCCAAATCTACCTCCTCCAAAATTTCCAAATATCCAACTTGGAATTTCTACTTCAAAATTTTTAACATATTCAATAGCTTTTTTAACCCTTTCCGATCCAAATTCATCTTCAAGTTGTTTTAGTCCATTCTCAATCCATTTTTCATAATTCATAAATTTCTCCTTTTTAAAATTTTATCAAGGAGTGACCAATAAGCCGGATTCTGTTTTAGGTGTCATTCATCTTGGTCAGAAGTCACCTTCTGACTCAAGCGGTCTACCCGAACCTTTTGGGGCAGGGAACCCATCGGTTCTGCTTGACCTTGCTCCAGATGGGGTTTGCCATACCTTCTCTGTCACCAGAGAAGTGGTGAGCTCTTACCTCGCCTTTTCACCTTTACCTGCTACTTTATAAGTAGCAGGCAGTGTATTTTCTGTGGCACTTTCCAGGTATTGCTACCTGTTCCTGTTAGGAACCATCTTCCCTGCAGGAGTCCGGACTTTCCTCCCACCAGAAAATCTGGTGGGCGACACCTTGGTCACTCCTTTTAGAATAAATCACCCTTTTTTTCAATGAACGAATTTGCAAGTTGGTCTGCAATTTTATTATCTTCTCTACTGATATGTGTTATTTTAATATTATTATACTTTGAAAATAAAAAATTGACTATCTTATGAAAAATTAATAATTTCTCATCCCTTACTTTATATTCACCTTTTACTTGTTTAACAAGAAGTTGACTGTCACTCCTTATCTCAATCTCATTTGTTTTAAAAGGAAGACATTCAATAAGAGCAAAAATTAAGGATATATATTCAGCGACATTATTTGTTGTTATTCCAATATAATCACCTATTTTTTTGTATATTTTATCATTTTTGAAAATTACTACTCCATATGCACTTTTACCAGGATTTCCTTTTGAAGCACCATCTATATAAATATAGATTTTTTCCATTAAAATAAAATTCTACTGCAATTTTCACATTGAACGATTTCTTTTTTCCTTTTTACTTTTTCTACTAAAAAGGTAGGAAGTTTCATATAACATCCCCCACATATCCCATTTTCGATTTTTACTATTACTATTTTATCCTTTTTAGATTTCCTTATTTTTTCATATAAAGTATAAACTTTATAGTCTATATTTTTCACAAAATTTTCTCTTTCGCGTTTTTTCCCTTCTACTTCTATCTTCAAATCCTCTATCTTTTTTCTCTCTTCTTCTATAATTTTTGAAACTTTTTCTTTCGTTTTTTTTAATTTTTCCTCTAAAATTTTTAATTTTTTTAACATATCGTCTTCTTTTTCCATCAATAAAAGAACATCATCCTCAGTTTCAGAAATTTTTTTCTTATTATTTGCAATTTCTATTAAAAGTGCTTCATATTCTTTATTATCTTTTACTCCGTCAAGTTTCTTATTTAAATTTTTCAATTCTTCTTCATAACTTTTAATTTCAAGTTCTTTTTCTCTTCTATCAAGTTGAATCTTTTTCAAATCTTCTTTCTGAGATTTAATCTGATTTTCAATATCTTCAATTTCTTTATTTAACATTTCAACTTTTTTAGGAAACGATTCTAACTCTTGTTCTTTTTCCAATATTTCACTATCAATCTCTTGTAGTTGTAAAAGTTTTTCTATTTCTTCGCCAATCATTTTTTCCTTTCAAGTTTTCAATTTTGTTATTATAAACTTTTCATTTTATTTTTTCAACAAAAAAATTTTTATAGTTATTTTTAAAAAACTCAATAAATTCTTTTTGATTTGTTGTTACTGTCCCAATTTTTCCAACAACAATTCCAGCAGCAAAATTTGAAACAATAGCACTTTCTAAAATATCATTACTTACACTTAAATAAAGTGAAAATATTCCACAAACAGTATCTCCTGCTCCTGTAACATCATAAACATCTTTTGCAATTGAAGGTATATGATATATTTCACTTTTATTTTTAAAAACAATCATACCATCTTTACCAAGAGTTATTATAAGATTTTCAGATTCTAAAAAATTTAAAATTTCAATTCCTGTTTTAATAATACCTTTAAAATCTTTTACGTTAGTTTTCCCGATTCCTAAGATTGCTTCGTTCTTATTAGGAGTTATACAAAAAACATCCTTATAAAATTTAAAATTTTCAGGTTTTGGGTCAACAATTATTCTTTTTTTAAATTTTTTTAAAAATTCAATTATATTTTCTGTTATTAAACCCTTTCCATAGTCAGACACAACAATAATTTCTATTTGATCAATTTTTTTTAAAATAATTTTTTTGATCTCTTCCTCTTCTTTTCTACTTAATTGTTTAACTTTCTCTATGTCAAGACGAACTATTTGCTGATTTTTTGCAATTATTCTTGTTTTAACGGTTGTAGGTATATTTCTTTTAAGAAGAAAAAATTCTATTTTTTTATCAATAAGGACCTTTTCTAAAATTTTTCCATTTTTATCCTTCCCAATTGCTGAAATCAAAAATACATTTCCATCCATATCTTTTATATTTAATGATGTATTTCCTGCTCCTCCAGCGAAAAAACTTTCGTTTTTTACTTCAACTACAGGAACAGGTGCTTCAGGAGATACTCTTTCAACATCTCCAAAAATATAATGGTCAAGTATAATATCTCCAATTATTAGAATTTTTTTTGATGAGAAAGATTTAAAGTTTTTTTTAATTTTTTCAATATTTAGAATTTTTTCTAAACCAATTTTCATTTATTTTATATCCAGAAAATAGAGTTTCCCTGTTTCCCAGTAATTAAATCAATTATGAACCAAATACCAGCACAGGAATAAAGACCTAATGGTAATCCAAGAAAGAAATATTTGAATTTGTTATAAATTTGGGCTCCACCATATTTCAAAATCAACTTTTTTATAATATATACAACAAATATTGAAAACCAAAGTTGATCCATAAGCCAAACTGGTCCTATCAAAAATCCAATCGGATGTAATGGCCACCAGAGAAAATTTGTTCTTGCAAAAATTAAAACTCCCATCGTTAAAAATCCAATTCCTCTACTCATCCAACCAATTTTATTAGGCAAAGTTGGATTTTTTATAATATCGGCAGCATATTTATAAGGCGCTTGAGGACCTCCAACAAAATACCAATTGTTTAAATTAATTCCTCCATATTTATAAGCAAGTTTCAATTCTAAAATTAAAGTTGAGATTATATTTACAAAAATTGCAAGAAATAAAAACCAGAAAAACGGTCTTCTATTTGCCTCAGATTTTTCTACTATTTTAAGAGCCATTGAAGTTGAAGCAAGAGGAAAAGTTCTTAAATCAGCAGCATATATGTATGTTAATCCAAGAGCAAGAATTGTAAATGGTGTAAGATTTTTTGAACCAAACATTGATATAATTTGAGCAGAAGCGATTGTTGTGGCTACCATTGTTGGAATTCCGCCTTCACAAACAATTCTTGTTAAAGTTAACCAAATTACAAAGGCAAATATCAGAAATAAAACTGCTATATACCATTTCATGCCAGAAAAAATTAGCCATAAAATCATAAATAAAGAACCAAAAACAATCCCCCAGAAAGCACTTTTATAAGATAAAATTTCTCCACTATCATCAACTTTTTTACCTATTGCTCCTGCAAAAACATCTTTCAAATGGTGTCGCCATAAAAATAAACTATAACCTACCATCATTATCATTGCTCCCATTCCAAGATGGGCAAAGATTGCTTCTCCTGCACAACCATAAATTCCAACATTTTCAGTACTTGTAATTCCTGCAATATTAAATATCCCTCTTATAATTTTAAAAAGTAAATTGAAGAACCATAAAGAAAATATCACATCAAGATTTACAAAATAAACAAAACCTATAACTGGAAAACTTACTCTAAATATAAGTGTAAGAGTTTTTCTAAATATAGGAATGCTCCTTACCAGTTGTATTTGAGGAACTGCTGGAAAGTAGAAATGAAAAGCATTTATTGTTCCTATAATAAATGCAATTGAAAATCCAAACCACATAAGTGGATTTTTGAAAAATTTTGGTAAAATCCCTTTATTTTCTTCAATCATCTCTCTTGGCAATATTGTTAATGGATAGACAAGTTTTTCTCTTTCAACCCATTGTTTCCTTAAAATTGAAGCAATACAAATCATAACAAAATAAAGTACAAGAATAAAAGGGATCCAGTAAAGTAAAGGCAAAATCCATACTTTCCAAGGTATTGACATTCCCTTAGGTAAACCTTCATAAAAATATTTCACTGCTTCTTTATCAGTCACAAAAAGAACTTTTTTTAAATAAGGAATTAATAAATTATCCCATTCATTTTGTGGACTTGAATAATAAAAGGGAGCAGAAATTATAGGCAGTATCTGACTTCCAAAACCCATTTCAGTAACAGAAGAGGCAACGAGCATCATTGAATAAACAACAAGCAATTCACCAGAAGTAAAAGCAACATTTTTTTTATTTTCCTCTGAATCAATTTCAGAAGTGAATTAACTAAAAAAACAAATATAAAAAATATAAAAATTGCTCCGCATGGCATATGGTCAATAGCCATATATGAAGCATGAACTACATCTGTTGAATAATGGTCAACAAAAGCAATAAGAATTGAAAACAAAATACCCAAAATAAAACTTCTTTTTGTAAAAAACATATTCATTTTTGACTCCTTTTCAATTCACTTTCAAGTTTATAGGAAAGATTTAAAAGTATTTCCTCTTTGAAATAAGGACTTATAAATTGGACACCAATTGGCAATTTATTTGAAGAAAAACCAGAAGGTAGGTTTATTGCAGGAAGTCCTGAAAGATTTACATTTACAGTAAAAATATCAGAAAGATACATCTTTAATGGATCATCCTTTTTTTCTCCTAATTTAAAAGGAAGTTCAGGAGTTGTTGGAGTCAATATTATATCTACTTTTTTAAACGCCTGCTCAAAATCATTTTTTATTAATGTCCTTACTTTCTGTGCTTTTAAATAATATGCTTCATAATATCCCGAAGATAAAACATAAGTACCAAGTATAATTCTTCTTTTTACTTCTTGACCAAAACCTTCTCCTCTTGTTTTCATGTACATTTCTATTAAATTTTTATAATTTTTACTTCTATATCCATATTTCACACCATCAAACCTTGCAAGATTTGAACTTGCTTCTGCTGTTGCTATAATATAATAAGTTGCAATTCCATAGTCAGTATGAGGTAAAGAAATTTCTTCAATTATCATTCCTTGATTTTCAAGAATTTTTAAAATTTCAAAAATTCTTTCTTTAATTTCCTTATCTATTCCTTCAATAAAATACTCCTTAGGTATCCCAATTTTCAAACCATTTAAATCTCTATTTAAAAATTCAAAATAATCACAGACTTCAATATCAACACTTGTTGAATCCATTTTATCTTTTCCACTTATAATTTTAAGTAATAATGCATTATCCTTTACATTTTTTGTTATAGGTCCGATTTGGTCAAGTGAAGAAGCAAACGCAATTAAACCATATCTTGAAACTCTCCCATAAGTAGGTTTTATCCCAACAACTCCACAAAAAGCACTTGGCTGTCTTATTGAACCACCTGTATCTGAACCTAAAGATGCAAAACATAAATTAGCACTCACACTGGCAGTAGAACCTCCTGAAGAACCACCAGGGACTCTTTCAAAATCATATGGATTTTTTGTTGGACCAAATGCAGAATTCTCTGTTGATGAACCAAAGGCAAACTCATCCATATTTGTTTTCCCAATTATAATTGCCCCTTTTTTCTTTAATCTTTCAATTACAGTAGCATCATAAGGAGGAATAAAATTTTCAAGTATTTTTGAGGCACATGTTGTTGGCATCCCCTTTGTGCAGATATTATCTTTTATAGAAATTGGTATTCCTTCAAGTTCTCTTAAATTTTCTCCTTTTGCTATTTTCTCATCAACCTTTTTTGCTTCATCAATCGCCTTTTCATTTATATAGAGGTAGGAATGAATCTCCTTATCTTTTCTATAAATTTCTTCATACAACAATAATAAAACTTCTGAAGGTTTAACTTCTTTTTTTTTATATAATTCTTGTAGCTCACAAATACCAAGTTTAAGTATTTCACTCATAAATATTTTCTTGGATCTGTTATTTTCCCTTCAATGCAACTTGCAGCAACTGTAGCAGGAGAAGCAAGATATATAAAAGCATTTGGATTGCCCATTCTGCCTTTAAAATTTCTGTTTGCAGTTGATATTACAACTTCTTCATCTGATGGAATCCCTTGGTGAGTTCCTACACAAGGACCACATCCTGGATTTGTAACACATGCTCCACTTTCAACTAAAATCTCAATATATCCTCTTTTTAAACATTCAATATATATTTCTCTTGAACCACAAGTACAAATTAATCTTACACCTTTTTTTATTTTTTTACCTTTCAGAATCTTTGCTGCAATTTCAAAATCACTAACTCTTCCATTTGTACAGGTCCCTATAAAACCTTGATTAATTTCAATTCCTTCTACTTCATTTATATCACAAACATTATCAACATTATGTGGTTTTGCAACCTGTGGTTTTAAATTTGAAATATCAAGAACAAATTCTTTTTCATAAACCGCATCTTTATCAGGGAAAACTGGTTGATAATCTTTTACATTCCTTTTTTCAAGATATTCTTTTGTCTTTTCATCAAATTCCATTATTCCACATTTTGCACCAATTTCTGTCGTTAAATTACAAATTGTAAATCTTTCATCCATTGATAAATTTTCTACTGTCTCTCCTTTTATTTCAACTGACTTATAAATTGCTCCTTCTGAAGTTAAATTTTTTACCATATACAAAGCAATATCTTTACCAAATATACCAAAAGGGATTTTGCCTTTTATCTCTATTTTTATTGTTTGAGGAACTTTAAACCATAAAGACCCAGTTGCAAGTGCTATAGCAAGGTCTGTTGAACCAACACCACAAGCCATACAGTTTAATGCACCATAAGTAGGAGTATGACTATCAGCACCAAGAATTAAATCACCTGGTTTTACTTTTCCCTTTTCTGGAATAAGAACATGACAAACACCTTCTCCAATATCAAAAATCTCAAATTCATATTTTTTAACAAAATCTCTCATCAATTTATGCAAAGCAGAAACTCCTTCGTTTGGGCTTGGACTATTATGATCAATAACAAATCCAACTTTATTTTTATCAAATATTTTATTTATTCCAAGATTTTCAAATGTCTTAATTACTAAAGGTGCTGTCCCATCTTGAGCCATTAAAAAATCAACTTTTGCAAGAACTATGTCTTGACCTTTAACTTCTTTCCCTGAATGATTAGATAGGATTTTTTCAACAATTGTTTTACCCATTTTTTAAGGTGTCATTGTCATTATAAGTCTTGCTATTTCAGGATACCGTGCTATAAAGATTAATTCATCTTCTGTAACAGGTTTCTGTTTATGAACATTAGCGTATCTTGCAAGTTCAAGAATTTTTCTTGCCTCTTGGTCATCTTTAAATTCAATCTCAAGTCTTCCATATACATCCCTTAAACCTTTAATTCCACTATATTCTCCAAGTATTATCATTCTTCCTGTTTCAACAATTTCTGGTTCTCCTCTACCAAGTTCTTCAAAATCATATAATTCATAGTTTCTTCTATCCTTTAAAGCACCATCAACATGTATTCCAGAAGAATGAGCAAACGCATTTTTTCCAACTCCTACCTGATTTATTGGAATAGGAACTTTAAAAGCATAAGAAGCGTAATGAGCAATTTTCCATGCCATCTTTAAATTTATATTCTCATCAAGTTTATACTTTTCCATTCCAGCACCATATTTAACTGCAAGAATACATGAAATGAGATCAGCATTTCCAGCCCTTTCTCCCATCCCATTTATTGTTGTATTTATATAAGCATCTACTCCTGCATCAATTGCAGCTTTTGCACCTGCAATAGAACATGCAACTGCCATTCCAAGATCATTATGACAGTGAAGTTCAATAGGAATTTTAGTGGCCTCTGCAATCCTATATACATTTTCATATATTGTAAAAGGTGTATCATATCCAAGAGTATCACAATATCTTATTCTATCAGCACCTGCTTCCTTGGCAGCAAGTGTAAATTCTATTAAATTTTCTATTTTGGTTCTTGAAGCATCTTCAGCATTAACACCAATTGTTTCTGCTCCTAAGGATTTTGCTGCTTTTACTGCTTCAACCATAGTTTTTACAATATCTTTAAATCCCATTCTACCTTGAAATTTACCCATTATCATTTGTTCCGAAGTTGATATTGATAAATTTAAATGTTTCAATTTAGGAACATTTTTAAACGCCTCCTCTACATCACTTACAACAGCCCTCAACCATCCAGAAATCCTTATTGGATATAAAACTTTTTTCTCAACAAGTTCAATGTTTGCATTCAGATAATTTATTTCATGTTTTGTAACTGGAAAACCCGCTTCACTCTGAAAAATCCCCATTTGATTCAGATATAAATTAATCATTGTTTTTTCAAGTTTAGCAAGTCCAAGATGTGCTGTTTGTACACCATCCCTATTTGTTACATCAATAATATAAATCTTATTCATATCTTCACCTCCTTGAGATCTAATTTTTCAGGCTTTTGTGCCTGATGAGGATGATTTTCTCCTCTATAAACTTTTAATTTCTTTAACATTTTCCTTCCAAGAGAATTTTTGGGAAGCATTCCTTCAACAGCAAATCTAATAACTGCTTCAGGTCTTCTATTTAATAAAGATATAAGTTTTTCCTCTTTTAAATGTCCAAGATATCCTGTATGTTTGTAATAAATCTTATCAGTTAATTTCTTTCCAGTTACCCTTATTTTTTCAGCATTTATCACTATTACAAAATCACCAGTATCTACATTAGGAGTATAAATTGGCTTGTGTTTTCCCATTAAAATTTTTGCTACTTTACTTGCAAGTCGTCCAAGGATCTGTCCATCTGCATCAACAAGATACCATTTTCTTTTTATTTGTTCTTTTTTCGCTATTTGTGTTTTTGTCATCTTCCCTCCTATTTTGACCATAGGGCTTTCCAAATAACTTTTTTAGAATAATTAAATATATTTTACTTTCAAAAAAATTCTAAGTCAATATTCTTTTGCTTTGAACATGTTTTATATTTTATCAAGATTAATTACTGAATAAAATAAGGCATGTTTGGTTTTCTCCCAATAATGTGGCTTTCTAAAAAATTGAAAAAAACCTTTTAATGCACCTATGCTCATTAATATCCAATAAAAAGGAGAAAGAAAGGCAGGAAATACAAGTTTATACCACTTTCTTTTTAACACTCCAATAACATTAATAATAACAAATATAATATTACCAATTAGCAAAACAGGAGTGACAAACATAAAAAAGAGATTTGGGAAAAAAATTTTTTGAGGGGAAAAAATCCAAATTAGTAAAAAAACCCATGCAATTGGATTGAAACATAAAACAAAAAAATTACCACCAACTATTAAATTAAAATGAATAAAATTCTTAAATCCAATCTGTTTTAACAATTTAAATGGATTTCTTAAGTGAACAAAATAAGTTTGAATATATCCTTTAACCCATCTACTTCTCTGTTTTATCCAGTTATTTATTTCACTATTTGCTTCTTCCCATGTAGTTGTATCAAGAACTTTTGTTCTGTATCCATTTTTAAAAATTCTTATTCCAAGATCACAATCTTCAGTAACATTAAAAGGGTCCCAACCTTTCAATTCTTTTAATATATCAGTTTTAAAATGATTTGAGGTTCCACCAAGAGGAATTGGCGCCTCTATGCTATCTATTCCTGGTAAATACAAATCAAACCAGGAGGAATATTCTGCTGTAAACCATTTTGTTAGAAAATTTTGGTTTGGATTATAATAATTTAATTTGGATTGAAGACAAACAACATTATCAGATACTTTTTTGAACCCCAATACTGCTTTTTTTAATTGGTCTTTCTCTGGTATATCTTCGGCATCATAAATAACAAGATATACACCTTTTGCTTGATTTAAGCCAAAATTTAATGCTTTCCCTTTTGTTTTTGGTTTAAAGTCAGGGACTTCAATTATCCTCCAATGAGAAGGTAGTTGATAATTTTTCAAATACTCTTTTATTTCTAAATCATCTTCTTCAATTAAAAGTATCACATCAAGTTTATCTTTTGGATAATCAATATTTTCTATTGCAGTATAGAGCTGGTTGAAAATTTCCTTTTCTTTATATATTGGTAATAAAATTGTATAGATTGGCCAATCTCTATTAGACATTATTTCAATTTCACTAACTTTTATTTCTTTACTTTTTACAAGTCCACGAAAAACTAAAAATAACTTATGAATACAGATGATAAAATAGATTGTGGAAAAAAAATAAAAAAAAGTATAAGTTTTAAGAAAAAAATGGGAATAAAGAAGATAAAGCATGCCAGAAAAAAATAAAAATAGAAAAATCTTTTGCCACCAGATAAGTTTTATATAAGCATTCTCTTCTGGGAAAATGAAATTAAATTTTAAAAATTTATTATTCATAAGGATTTACTTTTATTGCAATCCATTTTTTGAAAGATGGTATTCCAATTTTTAAATTCCCATTCTCATCACTTAAAATTTCTTTTTCTTCAATTTTCCCTTTTTCTAAATCATAAAATTCAACTTTATATTTACCTGGTTTTTTATTTTTAAGAAAACAAATTAAACTATTATATGCTGGAAACTCTTTTCTTTCCATATCTTTTGTAACACTATAATCATATAAAAGAATGCTTGAAAAAAATCTATTTCCAGTTGCAATTGAAAAGATTTGATTTTTACCTTCTCCTTCTATATTAACAATTTCTGTCTCAATTGGAAATTTTAATCTATCAATACCTTTTATATACTCAGAAAAGATTTTATAAATATAATAGAGATCAAATTCATCTATAAATCTATGCCACCAGAAAAGAGGTGTACCAGCAAAAGGCAAGTGAAAAGAAAACCATAAACCTAAAATTATATCTCTTTTTAAATTTTCAAAACTGCTTCCCATAGGTGTTCCGCCATATTCTGAAATGAAGGTTGGTTTTTTGAAAAAGGAATTAAAGGAATATATATTTTTAAAAAAAGTTGGGAGGTCAAATCGACGAAAATCATAATATCCATTTGTTATAGTATAGTCAATTATATTTGAAAGAATTTCATTATCAACAAGAATTGTATAATGTGCAGTAACCATATGATTAAAAGGATCTATTTCATTTAAATATTCTTTCATCTCTTTATACCATTTTGTTATTTCTTCTCTAAAATAAAAATTATGTGAATCACCTACAAGGTTTATTTCATTCAAAATTTCCCAAGAGAAAATGTAAGGAGAATATCCCCATCTCGCAACAATATATCTTAACTTATTTTTCATCAATTTTTTTGCTCTTTCATTTGTAAAAAATTCATTAGGACTTTTTAAAAAGCCACCGTTTCTTACATTATACGGATTGTCCTGCCATTCCTGATCACACCAAGTACTTAACTGTCCATGATTTATAATTACAAGTTGCACATAAATATCATTAAGTTCAGCAAATTCAATAACTTTATCAATCTTCCATGCGTTTCTTAAATTATAATAACCAACTCCTCTATAACCAGGTCTATTTTCTTTCCATTCAAGTGCAGAAAACCATGGAGACATCCAGATCTCTGTAAAATTAATTCCATTTTCTTTCATCTTTTTAAAAATATATTCATAATAAAATGTACCATTGTCAGGAACAACTTCTTTTCTCATCATTCTTGCATATCTTTCATCTGTAGGAGAACGGATGTTAAAACCAACTGGATAAAAAAACTCACCACTTCTATATGAAAAAAATCTATTATCAATCTTACTCACTTTTATAAATTTATTTTTACTCTCATTTGGTTCAACTATAAAATAATTTACATCAGTTTTTACTTCTTTATCATATTCTCTAATTCTTACAAAAAATTTATATCTTCCTATCTTTTCAGGTGTAAATCTTATTTTCCAGTAAGGATATCCAACAGGAATTAAAATCTCTTCTTGATTTTCCAAAAATCTTTCATATTCTTGATAATAAAAACCAGGGATAGAAATTGTGTTATCATCAGGATCAATAAAAACACCTTCAACATCTATTTGTTCAGGGTCAAATGGATTTGAATATTTTTGGGGTAAAAAAAAAGAAATTTCAAATTTTTCAAACTGCAAAAGTTTCTTTTTATTTGTTGAAATTTCAGGGAAAACTTTAAAACTGCCTTTTATTTCATCAATATAGATAGAACCTGTAAATTTAGTATTCAAAAATATTTTAATACCAATCTTTCTTATATTACAAATTGTCTTCTCTGACCATGGTTGTGGATGACCAACATTTTCCCAGAAAGTACTTTGCGGTTCAACATTTATTGTTATTTTGTTCCATTGGTCTTTCTTTAAAGAAAAAAGAGGTGTTTGGTACCATAACCATTCATTATCTTGTAGGAAAAAACAAATTTTAACATCATCTGGTGCTTCCTTAGGTATGTAAATATTAAATATAATATTTTTATATATTGAAAGGTCTTTAAAGAACTCTTTTTCAACAGAACCTTCGCCATAATTTTCTAATTTAA
Organism: Candidatus Ratteibacteria bacterium; assembly: GCA_046296715.1. Taxonomy (GTDB): domain Bacteria; phylum Ratteibacteria; class UBA8468; order B48-G9; family JAFGKM01; genus JAMWDI01. Next base: position 31,419 of record JBKBIN010000008.1, on the reverse strand, counting down.
TTTCTAAAGACCTTTTTCCCCCAATATATTTTTCGTTTGAAAATTTTACTTCTTTTACACAATTATTTTTTATAGAAGTGATTTTCCACAACTGTATATCTTCTTCAAAATCAAAAAATATATTCTCTTTAGGGAAATCAGTCGCAGAATACTGTGAATATATAAGATTTACAAAAACAAAAAAACTGAGCAAAATTTTTTCTATCATATTTCAACCTCTATCCCTTTTAATGCCGATTCTTTTTCCTTCAAAACTATTTCAAGAGAATTTCTTGCATCTTGAGGAGTAACTATTTGAAATGGTTTATTATGAATTATATGGTCGATGAAATACCTTAATTCAAAAAAATATCCACCTAAATCTTCTATATTACCTTCTACTCCATTTGCTTTTATTTTTTGAAAAATTGGTTTATCAATTTTACCAGATAATTCATAACAAACAAGTGATGGCGATTTATTAGAATTAAAATCAATAGTTGCTTTTTCAAACTTAGCAGTAAAACTCATTTCAAATGGAAAATTTGGTGGAAAATCAAAACAACCCTCTATTTCAGCAATTAATCCATTTTTAAATGTAAAAATAGTAAAAACTTGTGCATCAAGCCCATTTTTTTTAACAATTTTAGAATAAATTTTTTGTGGTCTTTCTTTAACAAGATAAAGTAAAAAATCAGTATCATGGATATGCAAATCAATTAATGCTCCTCCAGACTTTTCCTGGTCTAAAAGCCAATCCTGCCAAGCCCATGTAGGAATAGGAGAGACTCTTCTCATTGTAATTGTAAGTAATTTTCCATATTTCCCACTATCATAAATTTCTTTTAAATACTTATACTCTGGCCAAAATCTAATAACCTGTGCAACTGCAAATCTAACTCTATTTTTCTCACATACCTTTATCATCTCATCCGCATCCTCTACATTAAGGGCTATTGGTTTTTCACATATTACATCTTTTCCTGCCTCTGCTGCTTTTATAACATACTCTTTATGCAAAAAAGTAGGAAGACATACATCAATTAATGTAACATCCTCTTTTTTAATAAGTTGGTCAGGTTCAAAATAAGCAATGGTCTTAAATTTTGTAGCAAGAGATTTTGCTTTATCACCTCTTATATCTGCAATTCCAACTATTTTTACATCAGGAAGTTGTGAATATACTAATGCATGCATATTCCCCATAAATCCAGCTCCTATTATACCAACTCTTACCATTTCTCCCCTCCTATAGCTCTATATTCTTTTTTAGACAATTTTTTATTTATCTTAGTTTAGTTTTACTTTTTATTTTAACATTATCATTGCAATTGTTAAATATATTCCTGTACCAACTATATCTGCAAGAGTTGTAATCAAAGGTGCACTTGCTGTCGCAGGGTCTTTTTTTAATTTTGTAAAGATAAAAGGTAATGCCATACCCATTAAACAACCTGCAATAACATTAACAATCATTGAAATAACTACAACTTTACATACATCAAAACCACCTCTTAAAATACCCATAAAAGAAATTCCAAACCCCATAGTTAAACCAAGTAATAAAGCAATAAAAATTTCTCTTCCAAACATTTTAAACCAATCCTTAACTTTTATTTTCCCAAGCGCCATTGACCTTATTATCAAAGTTGCTGATTGACTACCAGCATTTCCAGCAGTATCAACAAGAACAGGTAAAAAAGTAACTAAAACAACATATTTAGCAATCATTTCATTAAACTTATTTATAATACCACCTGTAAATAAATCCATAAAGAGCAGAATAATAAGCCATGTGATTCTACTTTTATATAGGTCTTTTATTGGCGTTTTCAAAAGGTCTGTTATTAACTCAACACCTGCACTTTCAGGAGTTATACCAAAAATCTTCGTCATATCTTCAGTATGTTCCTGTTCAATAACATTCAAAACATCGTCAACAGTAACTATTCCAAGAAGAATCCCTTCCTCATCTATAACAGGTAAAACAATAAGGTCGTATTTCCTCATTAAATTTGCTGCTTCTTCTTGGTCCTTATTTGCTCCAATTGCAATAAAATTAAAATCCATTATTTTTTCAACAATTTCATCAGGATCTGAAAGTATAAGTTTACTTAATGTAATATCATCAAGCAATTTCCAATTTTCATCTACAACATAAACAACATTAATTGTTTCAGCATTTTTCCCAAATTCTCTTATATGATTAAGTGCTTTATCAATTGTCCAGTCTTTTTTTATTGCAACATAGTCAGGAGTCATCAATCTTCCAACACTATTTTCAGGATAACCAAGAAGTTTTAACGCTTCTTTTCTATCTGCTGGAGACAATAAATTTAGTAATCTCTGAGTAATTTTCCCAGGTAATTCTTCAAATAAGTCAGTCCTTTCATCCGGTGGAAGATCTGAAAGGATATTTCTTATATGTTCATCTGTTAATTTTGAAATTAAATTTTCTTTTACAATAGGATTTAATTCATCAAAAACCTCTACTGAAAGTTTTTTTGGCAATAATCTAAATACTATAATTCTATTTTCTTCTTCCAGTTCTTCAAGAAGTTCTGCTATATCAGGTGAGGGCCACTCAACGATTGCTTCTTTTAAATTGTGCCAGTCTTTATTTTCTATTAGTTCAATTATTTCTTTTTCCAACAATCTTTTTACAAATCTTTCTTCTGCCCCATATTTATCTCCTTTTTTCTTTAAATTTTAACATTTATATGGTATGATAACAACTCTCAATTTTTTAAGGTATAATAGAAAGAAATGGATAGATTTAAACTTGTATCAAACTTTAAACCATCAGGAGACCAACCAAAAGCAATTGAAAAACTTGTTAAAAATTTAGAAAAAGGGGAAAAACATCAAATTTTACTTGGAGTAACAGGGAGTGGAAAAACATTTACAATGGCAAATGTAATTGCACAGATAAATAAACCAACCCTTGTAATTTCTCATAACAAAACACTTGCTGCACAATTATATAGTGAATTCAGAGAATTTTTCCCAGAAAATAAAGTGAGGTATTTTGTAAGTTATTACGATTATTATCAACCAGAGGCATATATACCAGAAACAGATACTTATATTGAAAAGGACGCTTCTATTAATGAAGATATTGATAGATTACGTTTGGCTGCGACGAGTGCAATTTTATCTGCAAGAGATGTAATTATAGTAGCAAGTGTTTCCTGTATTTATCCTATCGGAAGTCCTGAAGACCATAAGGCAATGATGTTACATTTATCAAAAAATCAGATAATAAACAGAAGATATATTCTTGAAAGATTAATTGAAATTCAATATGAAAGAAACGATTTTGATTTAACAAGGGGAAAGTTTAGAGTAAGAGGTAATACTATAGAGATAATACCATCTTATGAAGAAATTGGAGTAAGGATATGGTTGGTAGGGGATAGAGTTGTTAAATTACAAAGATTTGAACCATTAACAGGAAATGTGATATGTGAGGATGAAGAGATCTATATTTACCCAGCAAAACACTTTGTAACTCCAAAAGATAAACTTCAAAGAGCAATTGAATCAATAAAAAAGGAATTGGAAGAAAGAGTTGAATATTTTAAAAAGAATAATAAATTTCTTGAAGCAGAACGGCTTGAAATGAGAACAAATTACGACCTTGAGATGTTATCAGAAGTTGGTTATTGTCATGGAATAGAAAATTATAGTAGACATCTTTCTGGAAGGTTACCTGGAGAAAGGCCAGAAGTTTTACTTGATTATTTTCCAGATGATTATTTAATATTTATTGACGAATCCCATGTTACTATTCCTCAAATAAGAGGGATGTACTTTGGAGATAAATCCAGGAAAGAAACACTTGTAGAATTTGGATTTAGATTACCTTCTGCTCTTGATAATAGACCTTTAAAATTTGATGAATTTGAAAAAATGGTAAACCAGGTAATATATGTTTCTGCCACACCTGGAAAATATGAATTAAAAAAAGCTGGAGTTGAAAGAATTGGACAACCATCTCCTTTAATTGCTGAACAGATAATAAGACCAACAGGACTTGTTGATCCACCAATAATAGTTAAACCGACTAAAGACCAGATAAATGATCTTATAGCACGAATAAAAGAGAGAGTCAGGAAAAACCAAAGAGTTCTTGTAATAACAATCAGTAAACACCTTGCAGAAGAGATAGCCGATTATTTAAAGGATTTCAATATAAAAGTTCAGTATATACATTATGAAATAGATACACTTGAAAGAGTTGAAATTCTAAAAGGATTAAGAGAAGCAAAATTTGATGTACTTGTTGGAATAAATTTATTAAGAGAAGGGCTTGATTTACCTGAGGTTTCCCTTGTTGCAATTTTAGATGCAGATAAAGAAGGATTTTTAAGAAGTGAAACTGCTTTAATACAAATATCAGGAAGAGCTGCAAGAAGTGTAGATGGAGAAGTAATTATGTATGCTGATAGAATAACAGATGCTATGAGGTCTGCAATAGAAGAGACAGAAAGAAGAAGGAAAATACAGATGGAATATAATAGAATTCATAACATAACTCCAAAATCTATAGAAAAACCAATATATAAAAGTTTAGTTGAAATCCTTGGAGGGAAAAGTAAAATTAAAGAAAAAGAAGAAAAGATAAAAGAAGAAGAATATTATGGAAAAGACCTTGTAAAGATAATTAGAAATCTTGAAAGAAAGATGATGGCAGCAGCAAAAGCACTTGATTTTGAGACAGCAATTTATTATAGAGATAAAATAAAAAAATTGAAGGAAGAAAAATGATAGAGGAAAAAATTAAAAGGTTGGTTGATAAGATTGCAGAAAATAAAGAGAAAATTAAAAAAAATAAAGAAATACAAAGCAATGTTTGGAAAAATGAAAAGACATATATCCCGATTATTTTAAGCAAAAAAGATGAAGAGATTAAAAATTTCCCTGATTTTAACTTAAAAGAGTCATTTTATAACCCTGAAAAAATGTTATATATGCAGTTAAAAGGAATATCAAATACAGTTTCAGAATATTCAGATACTGTTCCCTCAGTAAGATTTAACTTTGGAACTGGTTTTATTCCTACTATTTTTGGACTTGAATCTGAAATATTTGAAGACAAAATGCCATGGCTTAAAAAACATCTATCTAAAGAAGAAATAAAAAAATTTAAGTTTGATGATTTTGAAAAGATTGAAAATATGGGTCTTATGCAAAAAGTAAAAGAATATTATAATGTTTATAAAAAATATTTACCAGATGAGATAAAAATTTATTTGCCAGATACTCAAGGACCATTTGATATTGCACATCTTTTAAGAGGTAATGAAATTTTTACAGATATTTATGATGATTTAGATTTTTTCAAATTTATACTTGAAATCTCTACCTTTGTCTATATAAAAGTAACAGAAAGATTAAAACAAATGATTGGCGAAGATTTTGAAAGAAGTTATCATAGTGGTTTTTATTATATTGATAAAGGAGGGATAAGGATATGTGAAGATTCAACAACTTTACTTTCTCCAAAACATATTGAAATAGTTTTAATTTATACTCAAATATGTTTAAAACATTTTGGAGGTGGTTGGGTTCATTTCTGTGGTAAAGCAGAATATTTACTCAATATGTTATGTGAAATTCCTGAATTAAGTGGTATTAACTTTGGAAATCCTGAAAAATATGATTTTAAATGTGTTTTTAAAAAACTTAATGAAAGAAATAAAGTTTACTTAGGCACAATACCAAGAGAAAAAAATGAAAATTGGAAAGATTATTTAAAAAGAGTTTATGAAATTTGTGAAGGGAAAAATTTAATATTTATTCCTTCTATAAAAGAAAACGAAAAAATTGAAGAAATTTATGAATTCTGGATGAAATTACAATGACAGGACTATTTAGAATTTCAAAACCTGATCCAGTTGAATACGAAAAAACTGGTAATTTTAAAGGACTTATAAAACTTTTAAATTATAGAGATGACCCATATATAAGATGGAAATCAGCAGAAATCCTTGGAAAATATAAAATAAAAGAAGCAGTTCCCTATTTAATAAAAAAAGTTGATGATCCTGATTGGCATGTGAGAGTAAAAGTTATAGAAGCACTTGGAATTATTGGTGAAAAATCTTGTGTAGATATTTTGATTAATAAACTTGAAGATGAAAATTGGGAAGTAAGATATGCAACTTGCTTTGCTCTTGGCAGATTAAAAGATAAAAAAGCAACTGGTAAGTTATTGAAACTTATAGACGACAAAAATAGAAATGTTCAAAAAGCAGCAATTACAGCGATTGGAGAATTAGAAGATGAAAGTACTTTTGAAATTCTTATAAGTAAAGCAAAAAATAAACCTTCTGATATTAAAATTTTAATAGGTGAAACAATTGGAAAAATTGGAAAAAATCTTGTAAAAAGATTGATAAATTTATTAGAAAAAACAGAAGATAAGGATATAAAATTGATAATAATAAAAGCACTTGGAGATATTGGAGATAAAGAAGCAGGACCAGCAATAATAAAGAATCTTAATGATATCAATTATGAAATAAGAGAAGCATCAGCTGAAAGTTTAGGGAAAATAAGATATAAAGAAGCAATTGATTTATTGATAAAGATGTTAAATGATGATGAATGGACAGTGAGAAAAAAAGTTGTAGAAGCGATTGAAAAAATAGGAGATAAAAAAGCCCTTCCTTATTTATATGAAATAGAAAAAAGAGAGAAGATTAAAGATGTCCTTGCAAAAATAAGAGAGGCAATAAAAACACTTGAATCTATTTAAACTTTATTTCAGTATTTCAAAAATTTTATTTCTTTGTGTATGTCCTTTAATCAATCTTATTTTTGTTTCTGAAGTTTTGAAATATTCAGATAAAACCTTCATCACTTCTTTATTTGCCACTCCTTTCTCTGGTTTTGCTTTTATTTTTATTTCAAATCTATCCTCTGCCTTTTTAATTATTTCTACCTTTTTACTTTCAGGAAAAACTTTAACCTTTATTAACATTTTTATACTCCCAATAATTATTATAGATTTAAATAAAAAAATTTTGAATTACAGTTTCCACAAAAAGTTGCCTTTGAGGGTTGATAGTTAAAAGATTATAATTTAATTGGAGTTAAAAAAATAGGAGGTGAAAAATGAAAATATATATAGCAACAGACCTTGAAGGAGCAACAGGAGTATTTAAATTTAAACAAACAAGAGAAAGAGGCGATGAATTTTATGAAGCAATGAAACTTTTAATGGGAGATATAGCAGCAGTTGTAGAAGGTTTAAAAGAAGCAGGAGTTAATGAAATTTATGTTCTTGATGGTCATGATAGAGGAAATAATTTTATACCTGAATTAATGGTTAAAGGAGTTAAATATATTACAGGATATCCAAGACCAGATATTTTATATGGACTTGATCAAACATTTGATGGAATAATTTTACTCGGATATCATGCTATGAATGGGACACCTGATGGTGTCTTACATCACACACAGAGCTCATTAGCAGAATTAAAATATTTCTATAATGGAATTGAAAGAGGAGAAATTTTTCAATCAGCAGTAATAGCAGGTTATTATAATGTTCCCGTTATACTTGTAACAGGAGATGAAGCAACTTGTAGAGAAGCAAAAGATTTACTTGGAAAAGATTTACCAACAGTTGCAGTTAAAAAAGGAATAAGTAGAGAAGCAGCAATTTTATTATCTCCTGATGAAACAAAAATTTTACTTAAAGAAGGGGCAAAAAAAGCAATAAAAATGCTGCCAAAATTAAAACCATATAAAATAAAACTTCCTGTAAAATTAACAATAAAAAGAATTGGTCCAGAAGGAACAAGTCCTGATAATCCTTATTTTTCACAAAAAGAATTAATTGTTAAACATCCTCTTGATATAATATCAGGAAGCCAAAAATAATATTAAGTAATTATTCTTTCTTCGGTTATTATTAGGTCAACTTTTTCGTCTTTTTCGTTTGTTGGAAGTTTTTCATTTATGACTTGAAATTCAAAAGCAAGTGCAATCTTTAAAATTTTCCCAGAAATTTCTTTTAAATACCTATCATAAAATCCTCCACCCATTCCAATTCTATTCTTATAAATATCAAATACAACACCTGGAACAATCACCAGATCTATGTTCTTTACTTGTTTTAAATATTTAGGATTAGGAATTCCCTTAATTTCAATTATCTCTTTTAAACTTTTAATTTCAGAAGGTATAATTATTTTTTTTCCCCAATCGATATAAGGCAGGCAAACGACTTTTTCATCTTCTAAACTTTTTTTTATAATTAGGTCTGTTTTAACTTCCCTATCAAAATGAAAATATGTAAAAATAACTTTTGAGTTTATATAATAATCTGTTGAAAGAAATTTTTTCTGAATTTTTAAACTTTTCTCTTCCCATATTTCTGGTTTAAGTTGTTCTCTTATCTTCTTTATTTTCTGCCTTATCTCTATCTTCTTTTGATTCATTTTTTATTCTTTCAATCTCTTCAAGAAACTTTTTTATTTTACTTTCATAACCTATATCTGTTGGAAAATAAAATTTTTTCTCACTTTCTCTATATTTCTGAACTACATAATGACCTTGATAATCATGTGGATATTTATAACCTATACCTCTACCAAGTTCTTCTGCTCCTTTATATCCTGTCCCTTTAAGATGGTCTGGAACTTCTTCAACTCTTTCATTTTCTACTTCTCTAATCGCATTTTCAATTGCAAGATATGAGGAATTAGATTTTGGACAAGTTGAAAGATATATAACTGTCTGAGCAAGAATAATTCTTGCTTCTGGCATACCAACAACCTCAATTGCCTGATAACATGAATTTGCAATAACAAGTGCCTGAGGGTCTGCATTCCCTATATCTTCTGAAGCAAATATTAACATTCTTCTTGCTATAAATCTTGGGTCCTCACCACTTAAAATCATCCTGGCAAGATAATATAAGGCACTATCAGGATCTGAACCTCTCATACTTTTTATAAATGCTGAAATTGTATCATAATGAGCATCTTCTTTTCTATCATAAATAAAATACTTATCCAAAGAATCCTTAACTTTATTGACATTGATTAAAATATAACCATCTTTTTCAATTTCTGAAGTCAATGCACAAAATTCAAGAGTGTTTAATGCTTTCCTTGCATCTCCTTGACTTTTTTTACAAATATAATCAATCGCTTCTTTCGTTATTTTTATCCTATAATTTCCAAGTCCTCTTTTATCTTTTAATGCTCTTTCAATAATTTTTTTTATTTCTTCTTCACTTAATGGTTTAAATTCAAATACAAGACATCTTGAAAGTAGAGGTGTATTAATATAAAAATAAGGGTTGTGAATAGTTGCGCAAATTAAAATTATTGTTCCCTCCTCAACATCCTTAAGTAATGCATCCTGTTGAAGTTTATTAAAATGTGAGATTTCATCAAGAAATAAAATAGTGCCTTTGCCTTCCATTTTTAACAATTCTCTTGCCTCTTTCAAAACATCTCTTACATCAGAAGTAGTAGATGTAACTGCATTTAAAGAAACAAATTTTTTCTTTGTCATATTGGCTATAATTGTGGCAAGTGCTGTCTTACCACATCCTGGTGGTCCATAAAAAACCATTGATGGAATTCTGTCACTCTCAATTATTTTCCTCAATGGTTTATCTTTTCCAAGTAAATGGTCTTGTCCAACAAAATCTTCAAGATTTTCAGGTCTAACTCTTATTGGAAGAGGCAGATTTTCACTCTTTTTTTCTTTTTTAGAATTAAAAAGTTCCATAATTACATTTTTGAAACTATTATTTCTCCAATGATTGTAAGGTCTTCTATTTCAAAAATTTCACTTGCTTTTTTGTTAAAGAAAATCTTTATATCGGCTGGGAACTCTTCATCTTCAGGAATTAATTCTAAAATATAATAAACTTCTGGAAAAACATTAATTTTAATTTTAAAATCCGAAATCTTCTGCCCCCCTAAGGAAATAGCACTTTCTAAAAATTTTTCAGGATTTTTACCATATTTTTCAATCAATGGTAAATGCACTCTTGAATATATTGATGGAAAATAAAAAGAACCTTCTTTTAGTTCTTTAAAATTAATAATCTTGTCGTTTAAAAAATTATGTTCTGGCTTTCTCAATAAATAATGTAAAATCAAAATTTTTTCTTTTGTTTCCAATAGATGATTAAACTTTTTTAGATTTAAATCAACTTCTATCTCTTTCCCAAAATATATAATTTTCACCTTTTTGTTTTCCAATTTTTCTAAAACTTGTTTCCATGCATTATTTAAAACATCTATATATGAGTTTTCCATTTCACAATTTCAAATATGAATCTGAATATATAGATTTGCCTTGCAAAACATAAACTGTCTTTACATAATTTTTCTCTTGTTCTGATAGAGCAGAAATATCTACTTCACCATCCATTGCTTTCCATATTAAATTTTTTATATCTTCTTTTTCTTGATTTACAATAGAAACTAATTCCTTATCATATGCATCAACAATTGCACTATCCATACCATACTTCCACAACATTACAAGATAGGTTCTATTTAAAAGTCCTCTTAATTCATTTAAAGCACCATTTGAAACATTTGATAAACCACATGTTGAATTACAATCAGGAAAAAGTTCCTTAAACATTTTCATAAATTCAAGTGTTGCAACAACTTGTTCCTGTTGAAATCTGACAGGCAAGACAATTGGATCAAAATAAACCTTATCATGAGAAATTTCATATTCATCAATTTTTGCAAGAAAATTTGCAGCGATAGCACCTCTTTCATTTTCATCTCTTGGCATACCTTCCTTACCGAGTAGTAATCCAATAAATTTACAGTTATATTTCTTAACAAGTGGTAATAACTCTTCCATCCTCTCTTCAACTCCCTGAATTGAATTTATTATTGCTTTTTCTCCTTCCATTTCAAGTCCAACTTTTAATGCCTCTACATTTGTTGTATCAATAGACAAAGGCAAATCACAAACCTCCCTAATTATCTTAATTAACCACTCAATTAAAAATGGACCATCTTTTCTTGCAGGCCCAATATTTAAATCAAGATAGTGCATACCATTATTTTTACTATCAATTGCAATTTTTTGTATTACCTCTTTTTTCCTGTTTAGCATTGCTTCTTTAATCTTTTTATTCATAATATTTATATTTTCACCTATCAATATCATTTCATCCTCCCATTTAAATTTCAACATTTTTTAAAAAAGAAGGTATATGTGCTGCTTCTCTTGGACCCAAAACAATCTTCCATTCAGGCAATGCCTCTTCCAATTCACCATAAATCTGAGCGACAACACCTGGAATAATTAAAACTTTTTTATTCAATCTCTCTCCAATCTTTGTCTTTTTAACAAGATTAGCAATTGTTTCAGCATTAAATTTATCAGCAGCCCATGCGGTCAAAACAGAAAGACCTTCTGTATCTTGAATTAGAAGATAAGAAGGAACCTTTGAATTTTCTATTTCACCTGAAACAATAAAATATGTAAGTGAAAAATTAGTTGTAACAAAGACAGGTGAATTTTCATCTGGCTTTCCTATCTCATAAGTTCCTTCAGGAGTTGTCATTGGTCTCTGTGGGTCTGTATAAATATTTAACCTTTCAACCAAAAGTGGAAAAAGAACTTCTCCTTTAATTTTTGAAAGTAAAATAATACTTCCATATTTAGCAACAAATACACCTGCATAAATACCTTCTTTCAAATAATCATCAGTTAAAAATTTAGGGATAATCAAAATAGGGAAACCAGCATTTTTCATTCTTTTTAAAATTGCTCCTCTTCTTATGCAAATAACGATTTTAAATAGTTCCAAAATATTTTTATTTTCTGGATAGATTATAATATCTTCAATTCCTTTATTCTGTATTTCTTCAACATTCTTTACTATTTCTTCAAAAGAGTTTCCGCTTACAATGATTGGCAAATTATTTCCTTTAACCAATTCAATTAAGGCATCAGAAATATTTTTAGAAAAGATAATGGGTCTAATATCTTTACAAATATCAATGGCTTTTTTTAGATTTTCAATATTATCACTTATAAGAATTAAATTTTTCCCTGTATTTAAAGACCTTTCAACAATATTTAAAAATTTCCCATAATTTTTATCTTCAATTCCAATAAATTCTCCTTTTAATATTAAGCCAACTCTTTCATATTTAAATTCAGTTAAATTCTTTATTTCATTATCAATTTCTTCATCGCTCATATCTTCTCTAATTAAAACACCAATTCCTGGTGGATTATAAAATGTCTTCTCGTGTCTATATAAAACTATTTCACCACCAAGATTTACTTTTTCCTTATCCCCAACAGTTATTGTCCTTATAGGAGGAGCACTTTCTGCTGCCAATTGTTTTTTCCCTTCTTCACTAACATAAGGGCATTTACTAAGTTCTGCTTTCCCTATCGCAACTTGCATTGCAAAGGCAAGACATGTTGGAAATCCACATTCTTTACAGTTTGTTTTTGGAAGATATTTAAATATATCAAGCGGTTTTAAAGCCATATTCCCTCCTTTTAAATAAAAATTATAGATACTTTTACTTTTTCATTCAATTTTTTTGTGAAAAATTTCACAAATTTTTTTCTAATATCCATTTTTCTACAAATTCCCTTACTATTAAATAAGCGGTTGAATTTTCAGATAAGTTTAAAATTCCTTTATTTTCTTCTGAAAGTTCATAAATCTCTTGATCAAAAGGTAATTTAAATCCTAAAGGAACAGGTAAATTTATGTCTTTTATATTTTTTTTAAAGGAAAACTCATTCAGAACAAGATATGCCTTTTTTATATTCAACTCAAGAGAGTTTATCATTTTATATATATTTTCGGCTGTTCTTAATGAAATTTTATCACACAAAGAGACAATAAAAAGTATGTCGAGATCTCCAGAGGTTCTTCTGGAAATATGTTCCATTCCTGCTTCGTTATCCATAACAATAAATTTATAATTCTTCTCTAATTTTGACATCCATTCTCTTAAAAGATTATTTGCATAACAATAACATCCAGGACCCTCAGTTCTACCCATAACAAGTAAATCAAAACCCTTTTCTTCTTTTATTGCCTCCTGAACTTTCATTTCAAGATATTTTGCTTTTTCCATTCCATAAGGCAAATTATTTTTAATTTTTTCAATTTCATTAACAATTTCTACAAGCGAACGAGGACTTTTTATCCCAAGATTTTCAGCGAGATTACTGTTTGGATCTGCATCAATTGCAAGAATTGGGTTTTTTTTCATCTTTAAAAGTGAAAGAATAATCAATGAAGTAAGAGTTGTTTTTCCTGTTCCTCCTTTTCCTGCAACTCCAATTTTCAACATTTTTCCCTTCCCCTTAAAAATCAGTATGCGGTATAAAAAGTGCTCTTAAATATTCCTCCATATAAATTGGACTTCTTGATAAATCAATATAAGTTAGTTTTTGAATTATTTCTTCTGATAAATTCCTAAATTTTTCACTAAATAAATATTGTTCTGCTCCAATTAAAGAAGTATTCCCAAGAAATTTAAATCTTTCAACTGGTAAATTTGGTAATAATCCTATCTCAATTGACTTTTCAATATCAAGATGTCTACCAAATCCACCTGCGATATAAAATTTTTTAATATCCTTGACTTCCAATCCAAGTGTTTTTAAAATTGTAGAAATTGCTGAATAAATTGCTCCCTTGGCTCTTATTAAATTTTCTATGTCTGCTTTGGTTATAACTATTCTTTCCTGATTTTTCCTTTCATAAATTACAAATTCTTTAATTCCTTCATTTTCAACTATCCTATTATTTTCTTTTACGAAATCCCCATTTCTATCTATAATTTTATTTCTATAGAGTTCTGCAAGAAGTTCAATATATCCTGAACCACAAATTCCTATTGGTTCACTTTGCCCTATAGTTTCAAAAAAGACCTCTCCATCTTTTATTTTAACTTTCTGAATCGCCCCATTTATTGCTCTCACACCGTTTTTTACTCCACTTCCTTCAAAACATGGACCTGCAGAAGCAGCACAACAGGTTAAAAAATCTTTATTTCCAACAACTATTTCTCCATTTGTTCCTACATCTACAAAAATAGAAAGTTCATTTTCTCTATAAATACCTGAAACTAAAATTCCAGAAGTTATATCTCCTCCAACATAAGGATATCCACCAGGAACTATTGCAAGAATTCCATTTGGATTAATTCTAATTCCTGCATCTGAACATTTTAAAATAGGAAAAATATTTGCAACTGGAATGTATGGTTCTTTTCTTAAAAAAGAAGGATTTATTTTTAAAAGTAAATGAACCATTGTCATATTTCCTGAAATTGAAACACATGTTATATCATTAATTGAAACATCACACTTTTTAGAGAGATTTACTATTAATTCATTTATCGTTTCTGATACAATATGATGTAATTTTTCAAGCCCATCTTTTTTTTCAGCATAGATAATTCTTGTAATAATATCTTCACCAAAAGATACCTGTTTATTAAATGTTATTTCTGTTTTTAAAACTTCTTCTTTATTCATGTCAACTAAACTTGCTGAAATTGTTGTTGTTCCAATGTCTACAGCAATCCCATAATTTTTTTTAGATGTATCTCCTGGTTCTATATTTATAATTTCAACTGTTTCTTTATCTTCAAAAATACTTACAGTTATTTCCCAAAAACTTGTTCTTAATATATTTGGTAATCTTCTTAAATTTGAAATATCTATATTAAATCTTTCTTTCGCTGTATATCTCTTCAAACTCCTAATTAATCTTTCATAATCACTTAAAGTATCATCAAAATTTGGAGTAGGTAATCTCAAAAAGATTTTTTTGACAATAGGGGAAAAAGGGTAAACTTTCTTCAAGTCAATTTTAAAATGTTCAAACTCTTCTCCTTTTTCAAATTCTTTTGATATTTTTTCAGGTATAATTGAAGAAGGAAGTATCTCAATTTCAAGATTACCAAGAATAGTTGTTCTACATGCAAGAACAATATTATTATTTTTTTCTTCTTCAGTAATTTTTCCAGTTGGTTCTGAATAAAAATCTCCTCTTAAAATTTTTACTTTACATCTGCCACATATCCCCTTTCCACCACAACTTGATGTAATGAAAATATTACTCTTAATTAAAGCGGATAAAATATCTGTCCCTTTTCTAATCAGTATTTTTTTATTAAACGGTTGAACATTTAAAATTACATATTCTTTCATTCTAAAATCTCTTCAATATTTATATTTTTTTCTATAAGCGTTTTTGCGATTTCTATTTTATCAATATCATTTTCAGTAAGTTTAACTACAAGTTCGTTAATCTTTGAAGCTACTTCATAAGTTCCTTCTTCTGCAACAATAGTTGGAAAATCATATTTCTTAATCAAATCAAGTATCGTTTTATGAGGATATAAATTACCTGTTAAAACAATTCCTTTGATTAAATTTTGCATAGATGTAGAAAGAGCAGCAAGTATAATATCTTCCCTATCTCCAGGAGTTATTAATAGAGAATCTGGTTTAAAGTGATCAAGTGCATTCCTTGGAGTCATCGCTCCTACAACAATATTTTTTATTTTTTCTCTCATTTTATTCCAACCTGTAATTATTTTGCCATCAACAGCATCACATATTTGAAAAAGATTTGGGTATGTTAAATCAGGAACAAAAGGGATAAGACCTAAAAGTCTCAAATCTATTTTTTTAAAAAATTTCTCTAAATAATGTTTAAGCATGTCCCTTTTTTCTTCCAAAATCTTATTTATAATTACTCCTTTTACAGGAACATTTTTTTCTTTAAAAAGTGACAAATTTAAGGTTATTTCATCTGCTGGTCGGCCTATTCCTCCTATTGAAATTATAATAACTGGACAATTAAGAATTCTCGCTACTTCTGCATTATTAAGATCAAATATTGAACCAACTCCTGCATGACCTGTTCCTTCTATAATCATAAATTTTTTATTTTCAGAAATTTTTTTATAACTTCTTACAATTTTTTCAACAAGTTGTTCTTTATTTGGATTATCAAGATAATTCCTTGTAAAACCTTCCTCAACAGCGATAGGATTCATATCTTCAAGGTCATCTTCTAATTTGCATATTTTTTTTATTAAAACAGCATCTTTATCAACTTTCTTTCCATCAATATCTACATACTTTTGACCAACAGGTTTTATAAAACCAATTTCACTTATATATTTTTTTAATGCAAGGAATAGTCCTACACTTATAACAGTTTTTCCATCATTCTGTCTTGTTGCAACAATAAAGATGTTTTTCATAAAAAAATTATACCATTTACTGAAAATTTATGAAAACTTATGAAGAATTAAATTGATGAATTTTTGGATATTATAACTATTTAATTGATATTTCTATAAAATCTCTTCCTCCTGTGATTGATTGCCACTTTGCCTTTTTATCTTTTAAATAACACTCAAAAAAACTCTCAACAAATTCTAAAGCACTCTCACCAAAACCAATTCCATGACCGGCATCCTTTATTTTTACTAAAACTACAGGGACTCCATTTTCTTTTAATTTATTATAAAGAATTGAACTTTGGATATATGGAACAACATTATCTTTATCACCATGCATAATTAAAAACGGTGGGCAATTTTTATTAACCTGATAAGCAGGACTTGCTTTCTTCAAATTTTCCTCTAAATTTTCAATATTCTCACCAAAAAGTTCTATCAGTGTTTTATAAGGTATCCCATCTCTTTTAGATTTTTCAAAACCAATTAAAAAATCAGATGGACCAAACCAATCACAAACTGCATTAACTTTACTTGAAAAACCTTCCCAGCCACCTTTTCTATCAAACTCTTTAAAATCACCAGTTGTCCCAAGTAATGATGCAAGATGACCTCCCGCAGAAGTTCCCCATACACCAATTTTTTCAGGATCAATACTATATTTTTCAGCATTAGCCCTTAAAAATCTTATAGCGCATTTACAATCCTCAATTTGTGCTGGAAATTTTGCTTCATCACTTAATCTATAATTTATACTTACACAGAAATATCCTTTTTCTGCAAAAGGTATTAATCTAAAAATACCTGTTTGTTTATCTCCAGATCTCCATCCTCCTCCATGAATAAAAACAATAACAGGCAACTTTCCTTCTGCTTTTTTAGGTCTTATTATATCAAGATACAAATTTTTACCATCAACATTTCCATATACAACATCTTTAATAATTTTAACATTTTCAGGCAGTTTTATATTCTGAGAAAAAACAAAAATAGAAAAAGAAGACAATAAACCGAATATAATTTTCTTTTTCATCTTTCTCCTTTTTAATTTAGACATTTTTAAAAGAATAAAAGTTTATTTTAAAAACAGATTGCCAAAATGCAACTGGCTCAACGCTCCCGAAATACCACCTACGAGGTGGGAATGGTTATGTAAAGATTGGTTAATCCAAGTTCTTTTGCTTTTTTCACTACTTTTTTATATTCTTCAAGAGTCACCCTTCTTGCAATTTCTGGATAATCAAATGCCTTATAATATGGTGTATATTGAGACATAATGTTTATATAAGTATCTTTTGGTAAGTTTTCTGCTATCCATTTTAATATTTCTTCTGAACCTGATACATTATTTGGCATAACAAGATGTCTTATCATTAGCCCTCTGTATATAATCCCATCTTTTTCTGGTTTTGCTACTCCAACCTGTCTATGCATCTCAAGTATTGCTTTTTTTGTAATTTCTGGATAACTTTCTGCTCCTTGTGAATATTTTTTGGACATATTTGGGTCCCAATATTTAAAATCTGGTAAATATATATCAACAACTCCATCAAAAAATTTAAGTATCTCAACTTTTTCCCATCCACTTGTATTATAAACAATTGGTAATCTCAAACCTTTTCCTGTTGCTATATCAATCGCTTTTAAAATATGGGGTGAATAATGTGTTGGTGTTACAAAATTTATATTATGACATCCCATTCTTTGAAGTTCAAGCATCATATCTGCAAGTTCTTCAATCGTTGTTCCGTATCCTTTCCCAAGATGACTTATTTCCCAGTTCTGACAGAATATACATCTTAAATTACAATGGGTAAAAAATATTGTTCCTGAACCGCCCCTTCCAACTAATTCCCTTTCTTCTCCAAAATGTGGAAAGTAAGATGAAACAATAAGTTTTGTTCCAGGAGCGCGACAGAAACCTATTTGTCCTTTAAGGCGATTTACTCCACAATTTCTTGGACATAAAGAGCATCTTTCCATTAAATTCCATAATTTTTCTGCCCTTTCTTTTAACTGGCCTGATTTGTAAAGTTTTAAATAAGATGGCTCAAAATTAGAAATAAAAGAAGTGAAACTTTTCTCAGATTTTTCTATTTTTTTGCTTTTTTCATTTTTGAAATTTAAAAATATAAAAACCATAGATATAAATACACTTAAAAACAAAATAAATTCTTTAAACTTCCAATACCTCATTTAATTTATTATACCTTTTTTATAAAGGTAAATAAACTAAATATTTTAACCAAAAAAACAATTAAGCAAGAATTTAAAACTCCTAAAACAGGGAATAAAACAAGACATCCTAAAAGACCTCCAATACATCCACCCAATAAATCACTACAATAAAGAATTCCTGCTGTTTTCCCTACATTATCTTGATTTTTTAAATATATAATATTTCCGATAGGGAACTGAATTCCAGCAAGAAAACCACTTACAAGAGATAACAAAGGAAAAATGAATATAATAAAATGAAAAGGGTGAATATTAAAACTTAATTTAGAGAAAATTATAATGAAAAAGGGAAGTAATAGGGAATAAAAGATTATGAGTATTTCTGTTAATTTAAAAATCTTCAAAGGTTTAATATTATATTTTGATATTAAATTGGCTAACAATGCTCCTATTATTAAACCGCTCATGAAAAAAGTAGTTAAAATTCCAATCAAATGAAAAACATATCCATAAATTACCTGAAAAGAAAAAATTATCATCAAATTAAATATCATAACAGAAAAACCAGTTGAAAATATACAAAATGGAACAGTATAAAATGTCTTTTTGTTTTTTCTTTCTAAAATTAAGATGAGTAAAATCAATAGAATAAAAATTAAAATCGGTTCAATTTTTAATTTTTCAAGAAATTTGAAAATATGTCTTATATACGGAGCAAATATTGTATTCCAGTATGCAATAGAATAGAAAACCCCAACAGGTTTAAAATCTCTATTTACATCTATAATTTTTTCTTTTTTAATTGTATTTAAATAAAAGTTAAACCAGCCATAATGAAGAATCCTATAATCAGGATAATAAATTGAATCTATTTGTTTTTGAGGAGAAATCTCATAAATCCATAAAATTTTATCATTTTTTGCTGCAAGATATAAAAAAGAACCTGAACCAGGTATTACTCTAACATTATATGTTGAAACATTATATCCTTTGAAAATTAAATTTAAAGTTTCAAAAATACATCTATGCAATTTAATTAATTCCTGATTTGGATAACTTAAAGAACCAAAAAGGTCAAAAACTAAAATTCCATCTTCATTTAATTTATTTTTTACAATATTAAAAAATTCTTTTGTAAAAAATCGGTTTGATAGTAAATCAGATGGTTCAGAAATTCCAAGGAAGATTAAATCATAACTTTCTTTTGTTTTACTTAAATAAAATCTACCATCTTCATTTATAATTTTCACTTTTTGATTTTTAAAAACCTTAGTTAAATGGTGTGGTAATGTATTTATAATTTGAATTAAAGTTTTGTCTATCTCAACATATTCAATGAGTTTTATAGTTTCATATTTTAAAACTTCATTTATCATTTCAAAATTTCCACTTATAATAAGGACCTTTTCTGGTTTTGGATGTAAAAGAAGTGGCAAATGAACAAATTTCCTTATATATTCTATATCAGGAATAGGTATAGTTGACAAATGTCTTCCATTCAGAAAAAATGAATATTGTTGTTGATTTTCAATTAAACAGATATTTCCATATATTGAATTCTGATAATTTATAATATTAAGACCTTTCCATTGTTTGAGTAGTGAAATTTTGTGAATCTTTTCAGGATAGTTTGTAAAAATTAGGTAGTTGTTTAAAAGAAAAAGAAAAATTGAAAAAATTTTAATTGCCTTTAATTTAATTTTATCTTTATTGAATAAGAAAATTGCAACAAGAAATGATGTAAAGAAATTTAATGATGAGATTAAAAAGGATATGTAAAATGAATGCAATCTATTTATACTAAGAAGGAAAGTCCAAATTGCTCCACCTAAAATTGTTCCAGTTGTCTCATAAATATATGCATAACCAGCGGATTTTCTTTTTTCATACAAAATATTTGAGTATATTTTACAGGATAAAGTAAATAATGCACCATGAATAAAAGCGGGAAGGAAAAGAATTAAAAAAGAAGAATATAAAATTTGAAAAACTCCGACAGGCTGATTAATTGAAATATCTAAAATGTTCCTCAAAATTCTAATTAAATAAATACTGAACGAAAAATAAATAGTAAAAATAGTGGTTAAAATAGAAAAATTCTCCTCATTACTTATAAAATTTTTTGATTTTTTACCTGATAAATAACTTCCAATCCCTTCTGAAATTAACCAACTTGTTAAAATTATTCCAATTGATAATTCATTCCCAGTAAAAATAATTAAAAATTCTCTTAAAAGGAGCATCTGAACAAAAAAGCCAGAAAATCCAGTAGTTAATATAGCTAACCTTAAAACATTTTTCATTTTCATTATTTAAATTAAAACTTTCATCCTTTTGATGTCAAATAAATTTTGAAAAGTTTAAGAGTATAATATAAATAGAATGGTCTTTAAGCATATAAAAAGGGAATTTTTTGAAAGAAATCCAGTTGTTGTTGCTAAAGAATTACTTGGAAAATATTTAGTAAGGGAAATTGATAGAGAAAAAATTATAGGTAAAATTGTTGAAACAGAGGCATATGGTGGAATTGAAGATAAAGGTTGTCATGTAGGAAGATTTGGGAAAACAAAAAGAACAGAAATATTATTTGGACAAGTAGGTAAAGCATATATCTACCCTGTTTATATAAATACTTACTGTCTTAATGTAGTTTCTCATGAAAATGGAAAAGCAGGAGGAGTTCTTTTTCGTGCAATTGAACCAATTTCTGGTATTGAAAAAGTTCTTGAAAATCTGAATAAAAAAGAAAAATATGATATTACTAAAATTTTAAATGGTCCAGGGAAAATATGTAAGGGATTAAAAATAGATAGAAAATTAAATGGTGAAGATATGGTTGAAGGTAGGTTAATTTACTTATTAGAAGGAGAAAAGATAAAAGAAGAGGAAATAATGGCAACCCCAAGAATAAACATCCCTTATGCAGGAAAAAACAAAGATTTACCTTGGAGATTCATAATTAAAAACTCAAAATTTTTATCAAGATGAAAATAGGTCCTATATGGTTAATGCAGCCAATACCATATTTTGGTGAAGAACTTGTAGGTGAATGGATTTATGAAGAGAAAATTGATGGATGGAGAATGCAAGTTATAAAATATAAAAATCAAATTGAATTCTGGGGAAGAAGATTAGAAAAAAATCCTAACTGGACAGAGAAACTTACTTATTTGAAAGAGATTGCTATGAAATTTTTACCACAATATACTCTTATTGATTGTGAACTTTATTCAGAAAAAGGAAGAAAAGGGATTCCTTCACTTTTTACAAAACATAGAAAGATAAAACCGATTATCTATGTTTTTGATATTGTTTTTTTGGAAAAGGAATTTGTCGGTTCAAAAGCACTTAAAGAGAGAAAAGAAATTTTAAAAGATTTAAAATTTATTGAACCATTTCATTTTCTTAATTATAATTTTTTTAAAAGTTTTTCAGACGTAAAAGTTTCAAAAGATGCAGAAGGAATTATATTAAAAAATTGGAGTTCAATTTATCTTGTTGGCAATGAAGCACCAGTTGCTACAATTGACTGGAGGAAATTGAAATATGGCTATAAGTAGATTTCAGGTTATGGCAGTTTTACAGGCAGCAAGAGCATATGTTCTTGGATATCCAATAACAACTGCAAAAAGTTTTGGTTTAAACAGGGCGATATTTTATGCAGCAGCAAAAAAAGGATTTAAAACACAAAAACCTCAAAAAGAATTGTTGAAAAAGAAAGCAAAATTACCAGAGGAAAAAATAGAACAGATAGAAAAAAGTTTTGGAATTGAGAAAATAGGAGATGAAATGGCTTACTGTGTCTTAATTGATGGAATTAAATTTTTTACAATCGGTGGAGAAATACAAGATGAGGAAAAATTTAAAAAGCAGGTAGAAAGTAGATTTAAAAATTTTGAAAAAGTTTGGGAAGAAGCAGTTTCAATCTGTAAAAGTGTTGACAAAGGAATTCTGCTTTCTCAAAGATATTTTTATGAGTCAGTTTATAAGCCAAGAAGGGATTATCTTGTACAAAAATGGTCCGAATTAAACAGCATCTGAAAAACAAACTCTATCAACAATCTCCAACTAACACCTACGAGGTGAAGGAGGCGAAAAATGGAAAGTATAATATGGAATATTTTGGAACTAACTTTTGATAGTAAATATGAATACTCAAATCCACTATGGGATGTTAATGTTTTTGTTGTTTTTACATCTCCTTCTGGAAAAAAATATATAATTGATGCTTTCTGGGATGGCGGAAAAGTTTGGAAAGTTCGTTTTTGTCCTGATGAGATTGGAAAATGGAAATGGAATATTGAATGTTCTGATAAAGTAAATGATGGTTTGAACGGTAAATCTGGTTCTTTCTTATGTACTACGTATCAAGGGGATAATCCTCTTTATTTATATGGCACTATTAAACTTTCAGATAATAGGAGATTTTTTGTTCATTCTAATGGCAAACCTTTTTTTCTTCTTTCAGATACTGCTTGGAATGGAGTATTAAAAGCAAAAATAGATGACTGGAAAGAATATCTAAAAATTAGAAAAGAACAGGGTTTTACAGCAATTCAATTTGTTTGTACTCATTGGAGAGCATATCCTTATGATGAATATGGCGAAACTGCTTACAAAGGAACAGAAAAAATTCAGATTAATCCTAATTTTTTTAAACGACTTGATAGTAAGGTCGCTATGATAAATCATTATGGATTAGTTGCGATGCCAGTAATTCTATGGGCATTAAAACCTCCTTCCCCTGGTGCTGTGTTGAATGAAGAGGCTTTAATTAAACTTGCTAATTATATCGTTGCCCGATGGGGTGCCTATCATGTTATTTGGATACTGGGTGGGGATGGTGATTATCGTGGTGAAAAAGCAGAAAGATGGAAAAAAATTGGAAGAGAAGTTTTTGAGAAAAGGCATTATAGATTGGTAACTATGCATCCAGGAGGATTACACTGGATTGCTGACGAATTCCGCAACGAAGATTGGTTTGACTTTATAGGATATCAAAGTGGACATGGTGATAGTATTGAGGATATTAAATGGCTTACTTATGGTCCACCTACTGAAGAGTGGAAAAAAAAACCGGCAAGACCTATTGTAAATCTTGAACCAAATTATGAATTTCATCTTGCATATCAATCAAAAAAACCATTTAATGCTTTTCATGTTAGAAGAGCGCTTTACTGGAGTTTATTAATTTCTCCAACTTGTGGTGTTTCGTATGGTAATCATGGAATTTGGTTCTGGGCAGAAAAAGAAGAAATTCCAACTGACCATCCAAACAGTGGACTTACTCCTATTTGGAATAAAGCGGTCGTAAGTCAAGGAGCAATTTCTGTAAAAAATTTAAGAAAATTTTTCTCTTTAATTGAATGGTGGAAATTAAAACCTTTTCAGGATTTACTTATTGAACAACCAGGAACAATAGAAAATCCATACAAAAAAATTGTTGCCAGTAAATCTGAAGATGACGATTTTGCTGTAATATATATACCTGAAGGAGGAAAGATATCTTTAAAAACTGAATTTATAAAAAAGCCAGCAGTTGCAAAATGGTTTAATGTTAGAAATGGAGACTTTTTGAATGAAATTGAAATATCTGAAAATATTACAAAATTGGAAACTCCTGATTCAAGGGACTGGTTACTTCTGATTTTGAAAAACTAATTATTAATATTTTTTTTGTTTGAGCAAGGCAACTCTGGAAAACCAACTCTATCAACAATCTCCAATTAACACCTACGAGGTGTTAAAAGGGGGTATGAAGGTTTGTTAGGCCAAGTTCTTTTGCTTTTTTCACTACTTTCCTATATTCTTCAATTGTTATTCTTCTTGCTATCTCTGGATAATCAAATGCTTTATAATAGGGAGTATATTGTGCCATAATGTTTATGTAAGTTTCTTTTGGTAAGTTTTCTGCTATCCATTTTAATATATGTTCTGAACCAGATACATTATTCGGCATAACAAGATGTCTTATCATAAGTCCTCTGTATATAATCCCGTCTTTCTCTGGCTTTGCAACTCCAACCTGTCTGTGCATCTCAAGTATTGCTTGTTTTGTAATTTCAGGATAACTTTCTGCTCCTTTTGAATATTTCTTTGACATCTCTGAATCCCAATATTTAAAGTCCGGTAGATATATATCAACAACTCCATTAAAATATTTAAGTATCTCAATTTTCTCCCATCCACTTGTATTGTAAACAATAGGTAATCTTAAACCTTTTCCTGCTGCTATATCTATCGCTTTTAAAATATGAGGAGAATAATGCGTCGGTGTCACAAAATTTATATTGTGGCATCCTATTTTCTGAAGTTCAAGCATCATATCTGCAAGTTTTTCAATAGTAATTTCATGACCAGTACCAAAATGACTTATCTCCCAATTCTGGCAAAATATACACCTTAAATTGCAATGAGCAAAAAAGATTGTTCCAGAACCACCTTTGCCAACTAATTCTTTTTCTTCTCCAAAATGTGGGAAGTATGATGAAACAATAAGTTTTGCTCCAGGTGCCTGACAAAAACCCTTTACTCCTTTGAGACGATTAACTCCACAATCCCTCGGACACAAAGAACATCTTTCCATTAAATTCCATAAATCTTCTACTCTTTTTCTCAATTCTCCTGTTTTGTGTAATTTTAAATAAGATGGTTCAAAACCTTCATATATCATAGTCCACCCTTTAAATTTTATTATATTTCAATTTTTAGAATTGGAAAATTTTTGTAAAAATTGAATTTTTAAATCTAATCGTTTAATATATTAAAAATGGAAAGTTATGAAAATAAAATTCTAAATGCTTTATTAAAAATACATCGTGCAGTTGGTGCTAATCTTGAAATTGATAAAGTTTGTAAAATATTGGTTGATGAGATTAAAGATATAACGAATTGTTCAGGATGTGCTATTATGTTAATTGAAAATCAAAAAGTTAGAGTTATATCTGAAAGTGGATTTGAAAAAAATTTAGGGAATATTGAATTTACAATTGACACACCTGCAATAAAATATATATTGACTACGAAAAAAAGTATAATAACAGGAGATATAAAAAACACACCTGAAGTGTCATCCTGTGTTCCCTCTGGTTGTTCAATGTCTTCTTTAATATGTGTACCAATTATAATTCAGGATGAAGTAAAAGGTATTATACATGTTGATTCTATTAAACTTAATGCTTTTAGTAAAGAGGATGTGAAGTTTATTAATCTGTTAGCAAATGAGATATCAATAATAATAGAAAGAACAGAGTTGTTTTCAAAAGTAAAAGAAATTTCAATTAAAGATGGCTTAACTGGATGTTTCAATAGAAGAAAGTTTGATGAAGATATATTAGTTGAATTTGCAAAAGCAAAAAGATATGGAAGAGTTTTTTCTATTTTAATGATTGATATTGACTATTTTAAAAAATACAATGATTTTTATGGACATCAAAAAGGAGATTTTGTTTTAAAAAAAATGTTTGAACTATGGAAAACTAATTTAAGAAGTTCTGATTTTATTTACCGTTATGGAGGCGAAGAATTTGTAATTCTTCTGCCAGAAACTGATAAAAAATCTGCTTATTTTGTTGCTGAAAAATTAAGGCAAATTGTTGAAAATACAGAATTTGAGGGAGAAAAAGAAAGCCAACCATCTAAAAAAATCACAATAAGTATTGGAGTGGCTGATTCTTCTGACGCAGAAAATGTTGAAAATTTAATAAAATCAGCAGACAAAGCTCTTTATAATGCCAAAAAATCGGGCAGAAATAATGTCTTTGTTAGTGAGTGAAGTATAGTTTTAATATAATCATCTTGAATTAGTTTTAAAAAATTTGACATATATAATTTTTCTGTTTTAAAATAATTTTCTTATGAAAATAGCAATTTCTGGAAAAGGAGGAACAGGAAAAACAACTTTTGCTGCGTGTTTATCACAAGTATATCTAAAAAAGGGGAAAAGAGTTATTTTAATTGATGCTGATCCAGACTCAAATTTAAAAACAACCTTAAATATTAAAGATGAAATTACTCCATTAATTGAACTAAAAGATATAATAGCAGAAAGGACAGAAACAACACCTGGTCAAAGAGCAATCATTTTCAAAATGAATCCAGAAGTTGATGATATCCCTGAAAGATTTTTTTATAAGAATGGGAATTTACTTTTAGGAATTATGGGAACAGTTAGAGGTGGAGGGCTTGGATGTATGTGTCCAGAAAATGCTTTTTTAAAGGCAGTTTTGAGAAATTTAATTCTCAAAAGGGATGAAGTCGTTATACTTGATATGGAAGCAGGAATTGAGCATCTTGGTAGGGGAACAACAGAAGGAATTGACTGGCTACTTATTATATCAGAACCTACTGAAAAAAGTATAGAAACGACAAAAAGGATTGATAAACTTGCTAAAGATATAAAAATAAAAAATGTTGGTATAATTGGAAATAAGATTGAAATAGATGATGAAAAGAAATTTTTGATTGAAAAGTTAGGTAATATGAAAATTCTTGGTTTTATTCCATATTTTTCTCAATTTAAAAAGAGTGAATTGAAAGGACAAACCCCATGGGAAGCTGTTCCTGAAATTTTGAATTATGTTGAAGAGATAATTAAAAAAATGGAGGGAGAAAATGGAAAATAAAGAAGTTCTTGGAGAGACATATCAAGAAGGGAAACCTAAAAAACCTCTTAAATGGAAAAAATTTGAAAATAGAAATGAAATAGTAAAATTTATAAAGGTAAGTGAAAGATACTGGTTTGGTGAAGGATATGGAAGTGAAAAAAGAAAAACGCCAGCATAAAAGGAGAAGATATGGAAGATTTAAAACTTAAATATACTGGGAAAATAAAAGAAGTTGAAATAGGGATAGGTGATAAAAAAATAAAAGTTGGTGGACAGACATGTTTAAATTTTCATTCATTTGAAGGAGAAATTCCAAATAAACCAATAATATCTTATGAAGTATGGGATAGTACTCCTGAAGAATGGTCTCAAATATGTCTTTCTCCTTATAAAGATGTTGTAAATGATCCAGTTAGTTGGGCTAAAAAATGTATAAATGAATATAATGCAAAATGTCTAACAATCTTTTTAAATTCAACAGATCCTAATGGAATGAATAAAAGTGTAGAAGAAGTAAGACCAATTGTTGAAAAAATTGTAAATGAAATAGATGTTCCTTTAATTTTCTGGGGGACTGGTAATGTTGAAAAGGATATAAGTGTCTTAAAAATGGTTTGTGAAGTTGCAAGTGGAAAAAATGTAGCAATTGGACCTGTTCTTGATAAAAATTACAAACAAATTGGAGCAAGTGCAATTGCTTATAAACATGTTGTTATTGCATCAACTCCAATTGATATAAACCTTGCTAAACAATTAAATATTTTACTTATTGAACTTGGAGTCCCTGAAAATAAAATTATTATGGATCCAACTGTTGGTGCTTTAGGTTATGGAATTGAATATACTTATTCTGTTATGGAAAGAGATAGAATTGCTGGTTTGCTTCAAGGAGATGATAAACTTGCATTTCCATTATACTGTTATTTATCAAAAGAAGTGTGGAAAATAAAGGAAGTAAGTATTCCTGAAAATTTTGATATTAAACTTGGGAAAGAAAAGGAAAGAGGAATTATGTTTGAAGCATTAACCGCAACTTTACTTTTACTTGCAGGAGCAGATATAGTTGTTATAAGGCATCCTGAAACTGCAAAATTAATAAACGAACTTATACAAGAAATGAAATGAAAAAAGGGAAGATAATAATTGATTTTGAAAAATGTTTTGCCTGTAGAACATGTGAAATTGAATGTGCTTTTTCACATAGTAAGGGAAAAGATTTTTTTAAATTTATTGAAATTTCAGATAGAGCCCAATCTGTAAAAATTAGGAAAATATGTGATTAATGTGTAAAGTGAAAAATTATGTTGAAAGATAAATGTTTTTTTCAACAATGGGAGGGAAAAAATGAACAAGGAAAAAAAATTTATTACATTAGATGAAAGATTAAAATTACAACAACCACAATGTCCTTTTGGAATTCTTGAAATATGTTGCAGAAATTGTTCTATGGGTCCTTGTAGAATAAGTCGATTTGAAAAAGATCCACAAAAGGGTATTTGTGGTGCTGATAGAGATATAATTGTTGCAAGAAATTTATTAAGGAAAATTGCTGTTGGTGCAAGTGCACATTCAGACCATGGAAGAGCAGTTGCAGAGACATTGGTTAAAGTAGCAAGGAAAGAGGCACAAGGATACGAAATCAAAGATGAATTTAAACTTATTAAACTTGCCCTTGAATTTGGAATAGAAATAAAAGATAAAAAAACAGAAGAAATTGCTGAAAAAGTTGGTCAGGTATGTTTGTCTCAATTTGGACAACAGGAAGGAGATTTAATATTTACAAAAAGAGCGCCTTTAAAGAGACAAAAAATTTGGACTGAACTTGGAATAACTCCAAGAGGAATTGATAGAGAAGTTGTTGAAGCACTTCACAGAACTCATATGGGAACAGATCAGGATTATTTAAATTTAATGAAACAAGCACAAAGATGTGCTCTTTCAGATGGTTGGGGTGGTTCAATGATTGCGACAGATTTACAAGACATTTTATTTGGAACACCTGAACCAATCCTTGGAAAGGTTAATTTTGGTGTTTTGAAAGAAGAATATGTAAATATAATTGTACATGGACATGAACCACTTTTATCTGAAATGATTGTTGTTGCTTCAGAAGACTCAGAACTTATAAATCTTGCAAAACAAAAAGGAGCAAAAGGAATAAATATAGGAGGAATATGTTGTACTGCAAATGAAGTTCTAATGAGACATGGAATTTCAATTATAGGTAATTTTTTAAATCAAGAGATGGCAATAACTACAGGAGCAGTTGAAGTTATGGTTGTTGATGTTCAATGTATAATGGCTTCTTTACCTGAAGTTGCATCCTGTTTCCATACAAAAATTATAACAACATCTGAAAAAGCAAAAATTCCAGGTGCAATACATATTCAATTTACTGAAGAAAATGCATTAGAAAAGGCAAAAGAGATAATAAAAATGGCAATTGAAAATTTTGAAAATAGAAAGAAAGAAAGTATTTTAATACCTGAAAATTCTATGGACTTGATTGCTGGTTTTTCTTATGAAAGTATTTATTATATTCTTGGTGGTAGATTTAGAGCATCTTATAGACCTTTAAATGACAATATAATAAATGGAAAAATAAGAGGGATTGCAGGAGTTGTTGGTTGTAACAATCCAAAAGTTCCTCAAGACCAGATTCATATAAAACTTGTAAGTAAACTTATAGAAAATGATGTTCTTGTATTAATGACAGGGTGTTCAGCAATTGCCTGTGCAAAAGCAGGATTTATGGATTCTGTGAAAGGATTAAATTATGCTGGAAAAGGATTAAGAGAAGTATGCGAAGCAGTTGGAATTCCACCAGTTATTCACATGGGTAGTTGTGTTGATAATTCAAGAATTTTAATGGCTGCAACATGTGTAGTTAAAGAAGGTGGACTTGGAGATGATATTTCTGAACTACCTGTTGCTGGTTCTGCACCTGAATGGATGAGTGAAAAAGCTTTAAGTATAGGACAATATTTTGTTTCTTCTGGTGTTTTTGTTGTTTTTGGAGTTACATGGCCTACATTTGGAAGTAAAAATTTAACAAAATATTTATTTGAAGATATTGAAAAAGAAGTTGGTGGGAAATGGGCATTTGAACAAGATCCTGAAAAAATTGCAGATCTTATGCTTAAACATATAGATGAAAAAAGAAAAAAACTTGGAATAGACAAGGCAAGAGAAAGAGTCCTTTATGATATGGCAATGAGAAGAGAACTTGAATGATGAGAATTGTTGATAGAAATAATAAAATAAAAATGTCTGAATTAAAAAAAATTGCAGAGCAAATGTTTGATATTCTTGTAAAAGG
This sequence comes from Candidatus Ratteibacteria bacterium, assembly GCA_046296715.1. Lineage (GTDB taxonomy): Bacteria > Ratteibacteria > UBA8468 > B48-G9 > JAFGKM01 > JAMWDI01. Next base: position 1,090 of record JBKBIN010000008.1, on the reverse strand, counting down.
AGTGGTAGATATAGAAAAAGAGATTATGGTTATTGGTGGAGAACTTCATTCGGATGAAGAGGCGTTATTACTTGAAAATGGTTCAAGCCCAGAAAACTTATGGGGTATTAATCTCTATCCTGAACAGAAAGAAAATTTTATTGAGTTTGACTCTGTGATTAACATAAAGCCATCTTTTGGAAATAAATCAAGAGATGTTGAAAGTATAGAGATAAAAGAGAAAATTAAAAAGATTATAAATGAATTGGTGATAGACGATGTACTATAAATCTTTGAAAAAAAGTAAATGGTTTGAAATTGATTTTATTGAACAGATGGCAAACATAGGGATAGAAGTACTAAGAGGAATAAACTGGAAAAGTAAAAATAAAAAATATTTTAAAGTTTCAATTGAAAAAGCAATTGAACTTATTGACTTAACAAAAATGGATTTAAAGAATAGAAAGAGATTGAAGGAAATTTGCCGATTAAAAGAAATTCTCATTGATTATTTTTACGGTAATAACGAGTTTAAATCAAGTGATAAGTTATGGGAGAATTATTTTAATCCATTTATTTATTATGTTGGTAAAATTAGAGAGAAAAGGAGGAGGGAATGTCAAAAATAATTGCATCTGCTGCTATAAATGGAGCACATAAGATTGTAAAAATGGCAGAAAATAAATGGAAACAGGCAGTTGATAAATATGGATTAAATCAAGATGTAGCATTTCCAGATACTGCTTATTACTTACCTATAATCTATGGAATACTTGGAATACCTGTATCAAAATTATCACATATGGAGAAGGTTTTTAAAATATGTAATGAAATACTTCCAGAACCAGTTTATAAAGATTGTCATTTACCATATCTTGGGCCAGTTTTGGATGCTGGAATGGCAACTCTTTTTGCAGAAGAAATGCTTGAAGCAATAAGATATATAGAACATCCAGATTTTTATTATCCAGAGGAAGAACCTCCTGAAGATAAATTATGGCTTGGTGCTGCAAATGACATAATTTTAAGAAAAAGAGGAATTGAATTTGTTGATGGAACTGCTCCTGGATTTGCTGCTATTGTTGGTTCTGTCCCTGATAATGAAACAGCA
>JBKBIN010000007.1:0-65516 GCA_046296715.1 Candidatus Ratteibacteria bacterium | reverse complement strand
GGTGGTCTTAAATTAACTCCATGGTATTTTGCAAAATTGAAAAATTTAAAATAAAAAGTTAATCTATCTCATATTCGGATTGAGGAATTGCTCCTCTTTTTGAAGCAACGAAAGCACCAAGTTTATTTGCAATTTCAAGAATTTTTTTAGGATCTAAATTTTTAATATATCCCTTTATAAAACCAGCAGAAAAAGCATCTCCTGCTCCAACAGTATCAATAACTTTTACTTTAATCCCTTCTTCTCTATAAAACTTATCTTTCCATAACATTATAGCCCCTTTTTCTCCCAAAGTTGTACATATAATTTCAATATTATATCTCTCTGATAAACCTCTCATTATATCTTCATAATTTCCTCTTATATTAAACATCTCTCCAATCTCATTTAATTCATCATTGTTCAGTTTAAGTATATCTGTAATTCCTAAAAGTTTTTCAATTATCTCTTTGTTATAGAAAGGTTTTCTTAGATTTATATCACAGAATTTTTTAATTTTATTGAAAAGAGATGTCAATTTGAAAAATGTATTTCTGCTTACTTCATTTCTTAGAGATAATGAACCAAAACAAAAAATATCAATTTTTTCATTTTTTAATTTTTCTATCTTTTCATCGTTAAGCATTATAAAATCCCACGGTGAAGGATAAATTATTTCAAAAGAAGGATTCCCATTTTCCAAAAAAACATTCACAGTCCCTGTTGGTAAATCTTCATTAATAATCAAAAAATCTTTTGTTAAATTAAATTTTTCCATCACTTCTAAAATCTTTTTTCCCCTTTCATCATTTCCTATACTTGAAATAAAAATAACATCTATTCCTAATTTCTTTAAATGGCAACTAAGGTTGAAAGGAGCACCCCCAAGATATTCTTTACCTTCAATTATATCAAATAGGACTTCTCCAAAAATACAAGCCTTTCTCATTATTTTACAAGATATTTGGCAAAAATATCTATTTCAACATTAACAAAATCTCCTACCTTTCTATATTTCAAATTTGTATTTTCAATTGTAAAAGGAATGAGATAAATTAAAACATCATTATTTTCAATCTCTGCGATTGTTAAAGAAATACCATCAACTCCTATTGAACCTCTTTTTACTATATATTTTTTGTATTCATTTGGTAATTCTATCTTCATTAAAAAAAATTCTCCTTCTCTCCTTAATGTCTTTATCTTTGTCTTAAAATCAATATGACCTGTTAAAAAATGACCACCAATTCTATCCCCAAGTTTCAAAGCCCTTTCAAGATTTACATATTCTCCTATTTTAATTTCACCAAGATTTGTCTGGTTTTTTGTTTGAGAACTTATAGATACAAAGAATATTTTATTTTCAATTTTTTCTACAGTTAAACATACACCATTTACAGAAATACTATCCCCAATCTTTAAATCATCAAAAATTTTGTTTCCTTCAACTAAAATTTCAAATCCTTTGCCTTTATTCTTCTTTCCTTTAATCCTTCCTATTTCTTCAATAATTCCTGTAAACATAGATAAATTCTAACATAATACTATAAAAACTTAAATTATCTAAAAATCCTTCCCTTTAACAGAATATCATCTTCAATTTGCTCTACCTCAATTTTTTCTAATTCAATCGCTTGTTCTATATTTTCTCTATCTTTCCCTCCAAAAACAGATATTGAATTTTCACCACCAAGAATCTTTTTTCCAATAAATGCCCAAATTTCATCAAAAATTTCTTTTTCAAAAAATTGTGTTAAAGTAAATTTCCCTCCTTCAACCATAATTATTCCGATATTCTTTTCAACCAAAAGTTTTTCAAGTAATTTTTCAATTTCAAATTTACCATTTTCTCTTGGAATTTTAATATAATCAAAATTTGTCTTTATACTATATTTTTCTATTTTACTTTCATCAATTCTTTCATCAAAAACAATTAATACTTTTGACTTTTCATTTTTCCATATATTACTTTCAATAGGAGTTTTACCTTCTGGATCAAGTATTATTTTGTAATATCTTTTCCTATCAAGAATTTCTCTTTTTGCCTGAAACTTATTTGCAATATAGTCAAGAAAGGGATTATCTTTTAAAATAGTATTTACTCCAACTAAAATACCGTCTACTTCAAACCTTTTCTTTTTTAGATACTCTCTTGTTTTTTCTCTTGTAATCCATTTTGACAAACCATTATATGTCGCGATTTTTCCATCTATTGTTTGAGCCCATTTTAATATTATATATGGTCTTGCTTTTGTTATATTTGTAATATAATATCTGTTGAATTCTTCTGCTTCTTCTTCTAAATATCCATACCTTACTTTTATTCCATTTTCTTCAAGTATTTTAAATCCATTCCCATTCACAAGTGGATTTGGATCTATAATACAGGCAATGACCTCTTTTATTCCAGATTTAATTATACTTTCTGTACAAGGAGGAGTTTTTCCCCAATGACAGCATGGTTCAAGATTTACATATAAAGTTGCACCTTTTGCTTTATCTTTTGCTCTATTTAATGCTTCTATCTCTGCGTGAGCAAGCCCAAATCCTTTATGATACCCTTCTGCTATTATTCTTTCTCCTTTTGCAATAATTGCTCCAACAAGAGGATTTGGACTTACAAGTCCTTTCCCTTTTTCAGCAAGTTTAAAACATCTTTTTAAAAATTTTTTATGGTCAACCATTTATATTTTTACAACAATTTTAAGAGCTTCTCCTTTTTTTACTTTTTTAATTCCTTCAACAATATCTTCAAGAGGTATTACATCTGTTATAAATTTTTTAGTATCTACTTTACCAGAAGAAATTAAATCCGCTGCTTTTATATAGTCGTTCCTATTTGATGCGAATGCACCAAAAACAGAAACTTCCTTATAATGAATAATATTTGAATCAATCTGAATCATTGAATCATCCTTTGGAAGTCCACCAAAAAAACTTATTCTTCCCTTTGACCCAATTAAGTCAAGCGAATCAATCTGTGCTTTTTTTGCTGGACATGCAGTAATAATGACATCTGCTCCAAACCCATCTGTAATCTTTATAACTTCTTCTTTTAAATTTATTTTGTTTAAGTCCCATAAAATTATATCAGGAAAATTCTTCCCAAATTTAACCAATCTATCATAGGCAGGATCAACAATAACAACTTTTTCACAACCAATTGCTTTTGTTAAAACTGCATGCATAAAACCAATCGGTCCTCCACCAAAAATTAAAACGAAATCATCTTTTTTAATATTCAAATAATTCTGACCATTTATACAACAAGAAAGTGGCTCAATTATTGTTGCTTCAAGCAAAGAAAGATTTTCATGTAATTTTAAAATTGCCTTTTGTCTAACAGCATCTTCAGGAACGACTAAATATTCTGCAAATCCACCTTTATAATAATAACCAATTGCTTTTGTATCAGGACATAAATTATAAAAACCACTTTTACACATCTTACATTTACCACAACCAATTGAAGTAACAACTGTAACTTTATCTCCAATTTTTAAATCTGGATATTCAATATTTTCACCTATTTCTACAACTATTCCTGTAATTTCATGTCCAATTATAGTAGGAGGAATAACTTTTTTATGTCCAGAATAAAAAATCCTTACATCAGTTCCACATATAGCACAATACTCAACCTTAATCTTAACTTCATTATCACCACAAATTGGTTCTTCTATCTCTTCAACTCTTATATCTTCTATTCCATAAAAAATCGCTGCTTTCATATTTTTCTCCTTTTTTATTTTGTTTTTCTAAATCTTTTTCCATAATTAAAAAGCAACAAAGAGGAACACCCCATCTATGAATAACATAGTCAAGAACTTGTTTAATAGAAACTATACCTCTTGGTGATTGTGTAAAAAAAAGATTGTATTTAGAAGGATTAGAATTCATTTCTTTAGCCCATAAATGTTTTCTTATTTCTTTTCTATAAGTAAACTCATAATATTTTTCTTTTGGAATTTCATTATAACCATCAATTACTTTTTCATTTTTTCTATTATAATTATTCTTTTTTCCCTTAAAATCAATAGCAAAAGGTGGGTCAGTTATTACTAAATCTATTGTCTCATCAGGGATTCTCTTTAATAATTTCAATGCATCTCCACAATAAATTTCATCAAGTAAAAAATCTCCTATCTTCATTTTTTTTCAACTCTTATTTTTTCTCCACTTTTTACATTTTCAAGAATTTTTAGGTCTGATTTTATTTTTCCTATTATTTCTACTGAACTGGCTGGAATAATTTTTTCTCCTTTACTTATAGGAGTTGGACCAAAAAATAAACACATACAACTACCATCAGGCCAATATCCAATATCTCCTTTCTCAACTTCATTTTTGGGATTTAAAATAGAACTTTTAATGGGAATTTCAAAATATATCTCTTTTCCCCACAACCTTGCTTTTGATTCAATTGGCAATTTCTCAATTATTTTTTTCCCAAGTTCTGTTTCAAATATTTCAACATCTATTTCTGAATTTTCAAACTTTATTTTTACTTCCATACCTACCTCCTTTTTTCTTTTTTTATTTTAACATTTTTTATTTTGAAATATAATATAGGATAAAAAGGAGACAAAATGGTTAAGATAGGTATAATTGGTTGTGGTGGAATGGGTAAGTATCATGCAAATATTTTAAAAAAATTTCAGGAAGTAAAGATTATTTCAGCATCAGATATAATTCCTGATGTTTTAAATTCATTTAAAAATGAGTTTGGAGTAGAAGAAATTTATGCTGATTATAAAGAGATGCTCAAAAAATCAGACATAGATGCAATTATTTGTTCAACACCAACTCATCTTCATTATCAAATTGTAAAAGATGCAGCAAAAGCAAAAAAAACATATATTCTGTGAAAAACCAATCGCAATAAATTTAAAGCAAGCAGAAAAAATGATAGATGAATGCGAAAAAAACAATGTTATATTTCAGATTGGTTATGTGAGAAGATTTGATGAAGAATGGTTAAAGTTTAAAGAACTTATGGAGGAAAGAATTATTGGAAGACCTGTTGTATGGCATCAGATATGGGGTGGTAATGGACCTTCTTCTGAATGGTATTATGATATTAAAAAGGGAATGGGACCTTTTGTAGATGGAGCAGTTCATTCATATGATTTTGCAATTTATACATTTGGAAAAGTTAAAAAAGTTAAAAGTTCATTGACAAAATTTAAAAATTTTACTTCTCCAGATACAGGAACTGCAATTATTGAATTTGAAAGTGGAGATATGCTTGTTCTATACTGGAGTTGGGGATTACCTAAAAATGTTTCTTCTTGTTATGTCCATCAAGCACTTGGACCTGGTGGAGTTTTAATTTTTGGTGGCTTTCAAGATGAGAAAGGGAAATATTTTGTTATAAAGAGAGAAAACCAAGAAGAAAAAATAGGACCAATTCATTTAAATTCTCTTAGTATAGGGTTTGAAAAACAGATGGAACATTTTATTGATTGTGTAAAAAACAATAAAAAACCAATTGTTGGTGGAATTGACGGTTATGAATCTCTGAAAGTTGGACTAAATGTTTTAAAAAATTGGAAATAAAAAAGTTTCACATATTATTACACTTTATTGGTGCATTGTTTTTATTAATTTTTGTTTTTATTATAATTATAATAGTAAAAACTCAAATTTTATATTCAGACGAAAGGGAAAAAATGAGGATAAAAGTTAGTATAAAAGGTGAAAAGTTTTATATAAACGATAAAATTACTTATTCCGAAAATTTAAAAGCAAATGAAAAAATATTTGGAACAATAATTAACTCAAGGATGGTTCAAGCACTTTTTGATGATGAAAATCCAAACACACAATTTTTGTGGAAATATCCTGATGGAAGTAGATTTGACCCTGAAAGAAATATACAAGAATTTATAAATGCATTGCCAATTTATAAAGAATTTGGACTTATTGGATTTACAATTAATTTACAGTGTGGTGGTCCTGTTGCTGGAAAATTTTCTGGAAAACAAGAGTGGATAGTTTCTGCTTTTAAACCAGATGGATCTTTAAAAGAACAATGGCTAAATAGATTGAAGAGAATTCTGGATGAAAGTAATAAACTTGATATGGTAGTAATACTTGGACTTTTTTATTTTGGTCAGGACCAAATTTTAAAAGATGAACAAGCAATAAAAAATGGAGTAATAAATATTGTTAATTGGTTACTAAAAAATAGATATGAAAATGTTCTTATAGAGATTGCGAATGAATGTGATCATCCTGGATATGACCATGAAATATTAAAACCAAAAAGAATTAATGAACTTATTAATCTTGTTAAAGAAAAAAGTAATCATAAATTATTAGTTTCAACAAGTTTCTGCGGTGGGATAATTCCTCCTGATGAAATTTTAAAAACTGTTGATTTTGTTCTTTTACATGGAAATGGACAGAGGCCTAAAAGAATAGAAGAAATGATAGGAATTGTAAAAGAAAAATTAAATTCGTGGAATATGAAAAAACCTATAGTTTTTAATGAAGATAGTACAAATTTAGATAATATGGAAGTTGCTTTAAAAGAAGGAGTTAGTTGGGGATATTATGACCAAGGAGAAAATAATTACAGAGATGGCTTTCAATCTCCGCCAACAAACTGGCTTATAAATACACCTGAAAAGAGAAATTTCTTTAAAAAAGTTGCTATATGGACAAAAGCAAAAATTCCTAAGGAATACATTTTTCAAATGGAAAGGATAACAATAAAAAAACTCCTTTCTGATGTTAATAGAACTATCTGCGTTGTTGGAGATATAGACAAGGATGGAAAGGAAGATGTTGTAATTGGGAGTAGACAGAAAAGTAAAGATGGTCTTATATGGTTAAAACAGATTAATTATGATAAATGGGAAACTTACTTAATTGACGATGAGATAGAAAATCTTGAATCTGGAGGAATATTAGCAGATGTTGATGGTGATGGAAAACTTGATTTTATTGCAGGTGGAGATCATAAAAATCCTTATTTGTACTGGTGGAAACAGCCAGATGATTTAAATAAAAAATGGGATAGATATATAATCGGATGCTTTGCTCCAAAATTTCATACTCAGATTTGGGCAGATATAGATGGTGATGGCAAAGGAGAATTGATAACCCATAACCAAGGGCAGAATAAAATTTTATGGCTAAAGCCAAAAGAAAACCCAACAAAACAATGGGATGTATATATAATTGCAGAAGATATAAATGAAGAGGGACTTGTATGGGCAGATATAGACCAAGATGGAAAAAATGAAATTATAACAGGCAACTTTTGGTTTAAACCATCAAATGATATAAAAAAACACTGGCAGAAATTTCAGTATTCAAAAGGATATGTAAAAACACTTGTAGCAGTTGAAGATTTAGATAAGGATGGAAAATTTGAAATTATAGTTTCAGAAGGAGATGCTCAATATGGTGGAAGAAAAGAAAAAGGACGAGTTGCATATTTTAAAGTAAAGGAAGATCCGAAAAATTTATGGGAAGAATATGTTCTTGTATCTGACCTTGTTGACCCTCATTCATTAATAATTGCTGATTTTACTGGAAATGGTTATCCAGATATATGTGTTATTGAAATGGATTTTACTGAAAATCCAGAAGTAATTCTTTTTGTTAATAAAGGAAATTGTAAATTTGAAGCTCATGTTGTTGATAAAGGCGTAGGAAGCCATGATGCTAAATTAATTAAAATTAATGAAAAACCAGCAATTGTAGGAAAACCCTTTACAGGTAAATATCTTGGCCAAGTCCACCTTTGGTTTTTAAAATAAGAATCAAACCTTATAAATCCTTATCAGATAAATTCAGAAGATTAACATAAAAATTTTTTTTATTGGAATTTTAGGTTAAAATTATTATATGAATGAAAAAATTGCAATACTTGAAGATGAAAAAGATATTTTAGAACTTATATCTCTCCATCTTGAAAAGGCAAACTATAGGGTATATAAATTCTTAAAGGCAGATGAACTATTTAAGGCAATTGAAAAAGAAAAATTTGACCTTTTAATACTTGACCTTATTTTACCTGATATGGATGGTATTGATGTATGTAAACAAATCAAATTATCTATTTCTCCGAATCTCCCCATAATTATGGTTACTGCAAGAACTGAAATTTCGGATAGAGTGATAGGTCTTGAAATTGGAGCAGATGATTATATAACAAAACCTTTTTCACCTAAGGAACTTGTTGCAAGAGTAAAAGCTGTTTTAAGAAGATATAAGACAACAACATTTGAACAAGAAATAATAAAAATTGGTAATGACATTTTAATAGATATACCAAAACATTCTGTATATGTAAAAAATAAAAAGGTAGAATTGACATTTGCAGAATTCGGAATATTAAAAATTCTTGCGTCTAAAAAAGGTTGGGTATTTCCAAGAGATAAAATTGTTAATTTATTGTGGGAAGGAGAAAAACTTGTAATTGATAGAACTATTGATGTCCATATAAAAAATCTCCGAGAAAAATTAGGTAAGGCAGGTAAATATATTAAAAGTGTAAGAGGAGTTGGTTATAAGATAGAAGAATGATAGTTATAATACTAATTGTTTTAATTTTTGTGTTTATAGGTGCGTTAATATTTTTAATTTTACACAACAAATATTTAACTTTGATAAACAAAAAACTTTTATTAGAAAATGCTGAGATAAAACAAATAAACGCAGAGATAGAAAATAAAATAGAAAATATTTTACAAAACTTTCCTATCCCTATATTAGTCCTTGATAAAAAAGGAAAGATTAAATTTGCAAATGCCGAATTAAAACATATTACAGATAATTCCACGGAAGAACATAACTACTTTGAATTTTTTAACCAACCAGAATTTATTGAATCAATCCATAAAGTTCAAGAGAAAAAAACAGTTATTATTGAAGAACTACTTCATAAAGAAAAAATATATAAAGTTTTTTTCTGGTTAGAAAATAATGAGACATTCATAATATTTAAAGACATAACTGATACAAAAGAAATATCAAGAATAAAAAAAGAAATAGTTTCCAATATTTCACATGAATTGAAAACACCTCTTACTGTAATAAAAGGATATCTTGAGACAATATATGATGAGGTTGATGATAAAATTAAGAAATATGTTGAAATAACAAAAAACCATACTGAACGGCTTGTAAGAATTATAAATGATCTACTTAAACTTTCAGAACTTGAAGAAGAGAAGATAGAATTTGAGAAAGTTGACATAAAAGAATTGATTGAAAAAATTGTTGATATGTTTGAGAAAAAAATAAAACAAAAAGGTCTTACATTAACTTTAGAAATAGATAAGATAAATCGTTATATATATGGAGACTATTATAAGATTGAAGATCTTATTATAAATCTTCTTGATAATGCTGTGAGATACACGGATAAAGGAGAAATAAAAATAAAAACAGAAAAAAAAGATACAAATTTAATTATTAGGATTAAGGATACAGGAATTGGTATACCAGAAAAATCACTTCCAAGGGTATTTGAAAGATTTTATGTAGTGGATAAATCCCGTTCGCGGGAAACAGGTGGAACAGGACTTGGACTTGCAATAGTAAAACATATAGTTCTTCTTCATAAAGGGACTATTGATATAAAAAGTTCTCTTGGGCAAGGGACAGAAGTTATCGTTTCTCTTCCATTAAAATTAAATCAACCATAAAATATCTTCCCTCCTGAAAAAATTTAACCAAAATTTAACAAATTCTTTATTTATTTTTAACATTGCACAGGTAAATTATAAGTGAAAAAAATAAAAAAACGTTCTCCTTGAAAAATGCCAAGAAAGGAGGTGATGAAAAAAAGAAAAAGGAAAGGCAAGGGGAGATTAAAATAGAAAAGATAAAAAAAGTTTATCTAAAAAAGGAGGAAAAATGAAAAAGATAAAAAAAATAATAATAATCCTACTAATGATGGTAGGAATATCTTTTGCTACTGAGATAGATTTTCTGGTTGAAAAGTTGGTAGAAAAAGGTATTCTAACTAAAGAAGAAGCAAAAAATATAGTTGAAGAAGCAAAAAAAGAGGCAAAAGAACAAGAAAAAGTAGCGAAAAAAGATATAGAGAAAATATTCAAATGGATAAAAGATACAAAGTTTAAAGGAGATATTCGTTTAAGATATGATTATTCTCAAGTTACAAAAGACCCAGACAGAAATAGGACAAGAATAAGATTTAGATGGGGTTTTGATACAATGGTTAATGAAGGTTTAGATGTAGGTTTTAGAATTGCAACTGGTGAAAGCACAGATCCAACAAGTTCAAATCAAACATTTACAAATGCTTTCAGTGATAAAAAAATATGGCTTGATTTAGCGTACCTTAAATATACCTTTTCTTCTATTCCGACACTCTCAATTACTGGTGGAAAAATGAAAAACCCCTTTATTTCATCAGATCTTGTCTGGGATGGAGACATAAATCCAGAAGGGTTTATTATTCAAAAAACATTTCCAATTAAAAGAGAAGAAAAAACTATTAGTGAGTTTTTTGTAACAGGAGGATATTTCCCAGTACTTGAAATTAAAAATGATGTTAAAGACCCTTATATGCTTGGGATGCAATTGGGATATAGAGGAAAAATTCGACAGAAGGACTTTAAGGCAGCTATTGGATATTATGACTATAATTACATTGCTGATAATGAAGCATCCAGTATCTCTCCAGATTACTATAACAAAGGCAATACATTATATACAATTGGTGGGAAAAAATATTATAGATATAACTATGATATTCTTGATGCTTACATTGAATTTACTCCTTTTGAATTTATTTCTAAAGAAAACAAAATACCTTTTACCTTATATGGTGAGTATATAAAAAATATTTCTTCTTCTGTTTCAGAAAATAACAATGGATTTATCTGCGGATTCAAATTTGGGTCAGCAAAAAAACAAAATACCTGGGAAATAAAATATGATTATAGGCGACTTGAAGCAGACGCTATAATAGAGTTTATGCCAGATAGTGATTTTGGAGGAACAGATATAAAAGGTCATATGATTGGATTTAAATACGCTCTTACAAATAATTCTTCCATTGGTATTTCCTATCTTATATCAAATGCACTTGGAATAAATAAAACAAAAGATGTAAAAACACTACAAATTGATTTTGTAGTGTCATTTTAAAAAAAGGAGGTTATAAAATGAGAAAAATTTTAAAAAATTTAGTTATGCTTATAGTGGTGTTAATTTTTGCAAAAAATGAGATTTTAAGAGGACAAGAAATTGAACTGATTGGTGCAGGAGCCACTTTCCCTTATCCACTATATTCAAAGATGTTTGATGCCTATTACAAAGAAAAAGGGATAAAAGTAAATTATTCTGCTATAGGTTCAGGTGGTGGAATTAGGCAACTCAAAGAAAAAACTGTTGATTTTGGTGGTTCTGACGCCTATCTTACTGACGAGCAACTAAAAGAAATTGGAGAAGTTCTTCACATTCCAATCTGTATGGGAGCAGTTGTTCTTGCTTATAATCTTGTTGGTGTTAATGAACTAAATCTTACTCCTGAAATTATTGCTGAAATATACTTAGGTAAAATCAAAAAATGGAATGATCCAAAAATACAAAAGGTAAATTCAAAAGTAAGACTTCCAGATATCAATATTATTCCTGTTTATAGATCTGATGGAAGTGGAACAACTTTTATTTTCACAGATTATTTAAGCAAAATCAGCAAAGAATGGGAAAATAAAGTTGGTCGTGGAACATCTGTAAACTGGCCTACTGGAATTGGTGGAAAAGGAAATCCTGGAGTTGCAGGACTTGTTAAACAAACACCTGGTTCAATTGGTTATATAGAACTTATCTATGCTCTTGGAAATAAAATCCCCTTTGCAAAAGTCCAAAATAAAAGTGGAAATTTTATTGTACCATCTCTTTTAACTACGAGTGCTTCTGCAAATATAAAACTTCCTGATGATATGAGAGTTTCTGTTACAAATACTGATGCAAAGGACGGATATCCAATTAGTGGTTTTACTTGGATACTTGTCTATAAAGAACAAAATTATGGAAACAGAACATATGAAAAAGCAAAAGCTCTTGTTGAACTACTCTGGTGGATGACTCACCAAGGACAAAAATACACAGAAGAACTTCATTATGCTCCACTTTCAAAAGAAGCAGTAAAAAAAGCAGAAAATTTAATAAAATCAATAACTTATAGTGGCAAAAAGTTGATGAACTAAATTTTTTATTGTATAATAGAGAAAAAAATGGGAAATAACAAGCAAACATCATACAATGTAAGTTTTCATGAAGGAAAATTCTCAATTGTTAAAAAATACTTCAAAATTTCTGATTTTATATCTGATTTTTTCTTTAAAAAATTAATCTTTTTTTCCTCTTTAATTGTTCTACTGCTTGTTATTTCCCTTTTTCTATCCCTGATTATAAATTCACTACCATCTATAAAAGCATTCGGTTTTAAATTTTTTACGGGTAAAACATGGGACCCTGTTTTTGGAGAATATGGTGTTTTACCCTTTATTACTGGCACAATTCTAACTTCTTTTATTGCTCTTATCATTTCAATTCCTTTTTCGCTTGCTATTTCTATTTATCTTGGAAGTGATTTTATAAAAGAAAAATCATTTATTGCAGGATTTTTGAAAAACTCAATAGAACTTTTAGCAGGTATTCCATCAGTTGTTTATGGTTTTTTTGGTTTATTTATGCTTGTGCCTGGGATAAGATATTTACAGATAAAACTTGGTATCACTCCTTATGGTGTAGGAATATTTACTGCTTCAATAATCCTTTCAATAATGATAATTCCATATTCAGCATCTATTGGAAGAGAAGTTATAGAAATGGTCCCTGCAGAAATTAAAGAGGCAGGATACTCTCTTGGTGCGACAAGATATGAAGTAATTAGGTATATCGTACTTCCCTATACAAGGTCAGGAATAATTGCTGGTTTGATGCTTGCTCTTGGCAGGGCTCTTGGAGAAACAATGGCTGTCACAATGGTTATTGGTAATTCTAACATTATGCCATCAAGTATTTTTTCACCTGGAAATACTATGGCTTCTGTAATAGCAAATGAATTTACAGAAGCGGTATCTAATTTACATCTTTCATCTCTTATTGAAATTGGGGTGGTCCTTTTTATAGTGACAACAATTATAAGTATTACAGGGAAAATTATAATCAAGAAACTTGCAGTTCAAGCATAAAAATTATGGAAAAACTAAGAAAAAGAATTGTTAAGGATTATATTTTCACCTTAATTATAATACTTTTTGCTTTTATTGCCTCTGTCCCTTTAATTTTGATTCTTGCTTTTATCATCAAAAATGGTTTTTCTTCAATAAATATTGGATTTTTTATTCATCTACCAAAACCTGTTGGAGAACAAGGAGGTGGAATTTCAAATGCTATTATTGGAACATTTATAATAACTGGTTTTGCCTTTTTTATTGCAACTCCTCTGGCAATCTTTGTTGGAATTTATTTATCAGAAAACAGGAAAAGTATTTTTTCAGAAATTCTTAGGATATCTGTTGAGATTCTATCAAGTATTCCTTCAATTGTTATAGGTATTATAGCATATTTATGGATTGTAAAACCAATGAAAACTTTTTCTGCTCTTTCTGCAAGTGTTGCCCTTGCAATCATAATGTTGCCAATTGTTATTAAATCAACTGAAGAAACTTTATCTATGGTTCCTTACACTCTTAAAGAAGCATCATTTGCTCTTGGTGTTCCTTATTACAGAACAATATTGAAGGTTATTTTTCCTGCAGGACTAAAAGGTGTAATTACAGGTATACTTATTGCAATATCAAGAATTGCTGGTGAAACAGCACCACTTCTTTTTACTGCTTTTGGAAATCCATTTATGAACCTTAAAATTACCAAACCAATGAACGCAATACCACTGGTTGTATACTTTTATTCTACAAGTCCATATGAGCAGTGGCATCAAATAGCATGGGCAGCAGCATTGGTTCTTTTGATAATTGTTTTGACATTTAATATTCTTTCAAGGATAATTACAAAAAAATGGAAAGTGCAATTTTAAAAATTGAAAATTTTAGTGCTGGTTTTGGAGAATCTACTATATTAAAAAATATTAATCTTTCTGTTGAACAGAATAAGATTACTGCAATTATGGGACCCTCTGGTTGTGGCAAAACTACTCTTATTAGATGCATAAATAGAATGCATGAATTTTCTCCAGGCGCTTTTCATTCAGGAAAAATTTTACTTCATAATGAAGATATTTATTTAATGAATCCAATAATCGTAAGAAGAAAAATAGGAATGGTTTTTCAAAGACCAAATCCATTTCCCACTATGAGTATATATGAAAATGTGCTTTCTGGTTTCATATTAAATGGAATTAAATTAAAGAAAGAAGAAAAAGATCATATAGTAGAAATTTCACTTAAAAAAGCAGGCCTGTGGGAAGAGGTAAAGGATAATCTTCATAAAAGAGGAACATTTTTATCAGGAGGGCAACAGCAACGACTGTGTATAGCAAGAGCACTTGCAATGAATCCTGATATATTACTTCTTGACGAACCTACATCATCTCTTGATCCAAAATCAACTCTTTTGATTGAACAATTGATGGAGGAATTAAAACAAACTATTACAATATTGATAGTTACACACAATATTGCTCAAGCAGCAAGGATTTCAGATTATGTCGCTTTTTTATATCTTGGAGAGCTTGTTGAATTTGGAGCATCAAAGGAAGTATTTACAACACCTAAAAATAAGATAACTGAGGAGTATTTAACAGGAAAATTTGGATAAAGGAGGTTAAAAAATGATAGAAAATGAATTACAGCAACTAAAAGAAAATATTATTGCTTATGCATCTTTTACAGCAAGAATGATTGAAGATAGTATTGAAGGACTTCTTGAAAAAGATGAAAAAATATTGAATAAAGTATTAACAGAAGACGAAAATAAGGCAAATCATATAGAGATGGAGATAGAAGAATTATGTATTGAATTTATTGCAAGATATGAACCAAAAGCAAAAAATTTAAGAACTGTCCTTATGATTATGAAAATAAACAATGATCTTGAAAGAATTGGAGACGAGGCAGTTAATATAGCACAAGCAGGACTTTTTCTTATTACAAAACCAGATGTAAAAAAACTTATTGATATACCGCGTATGGCAGAAATTTGTGTTAAAATGCTTAAAGATAGTATTCATTCGTTTATAACTGAAAATTCTATTCTTGCTCGTGAGATATGCATGAGAGATGACATAGTAGACAATTTAAGAGATCAAATAGTAAGAGAACTCATTACCTATATGATATCAGATCCTTCAACTATTGAAAGGGCTTTGCAACTTATTAAAATAGCACGTTCTCTTGAAAGAGTGGCAGACCATGCAACAAATTTCTGTGAAGATGTGGTATTTATAGTAGAAGGGAAAAATATCAAACATCATGCAGAAGAATAAATAAAACTTCAAAAATAGGTAATATTTCCAACTAACACCTACGAGGTGTTATTTCAATAAGAGTAGTTAATTAAAGTATAATTTTCTTCGTCCACATCACTCATTAAGAATGAGACACAATAAAATTTTTGATCAAAAATTAGATAAAAAAGTAAATATGCAGATAACTAATCTATACATTGACTTGACAAATCAATGTTTAAATTATAAATTAGTTGATAAAATTGGTGTTATTTTTAAAATGCTTTATAGAAAAAAACTGGAAAGGGAGGTATCTAAATATTTTGTTTAATTAGTATAAGATGAAGAAGACATTAGAGGTTCTAAACGAATTAAAAGAAAAGGGATTGATAAAAGATTATGCTATTGGTGGAGCGATAGCGGCTTTAAGATGGACTGAACCATTTTTTACTCGTGATTTAGATGTTTTTGTTATTCCTATAAAAGAATATTCGGAAAAAGAAGTTATTGAACTCAAAAAAATTTATGATTTTCTTCAAGAAAAAGGTTACAACGAATGGATAGGACAATGGCTTATTATTGAAGGCATCCCTGTTGAACTTATACCAGCAGAAAAGATGTCAAAGGAAGCAGTAGAAAATGCTGTTGAAATAGAGTTTGAAGGGATAAAAACAAAAGTTATAACACCTGAATATTTGATTATAATGTTTTTAAAAGCATTTAGAGAAAAAGATAAATTGAAGATACATTTATTGCTTCAACAATCAGAAATAAACATGGATAAATTAAAAGAGTTGTTAAAGAAATATAACTTGACTGAAAAATTCAATTCAATAAAATGAATCAACAAGATATAAAAATCCTTATAAAGGAGAATAAAGTCATTACTTTAAAAGAGTTATATAGAGAGTATGAGAAAACCCATGCACAACAGGCTAAACTTCCATTTGAGGAGAAAATAAAGATTCTTGTTGATTTGCAGAAAATTGCTAATAGTTGGGGTAAAAAAGACATAATTATTTGGAAGATATCTTAGTAAATTATGATTTCAAAAATTGAAATGTAAAACCATAAATAAAAACTACCTAATGCTTCATTAATTTTTATATATAAAACTTCTTCCTTTTCCAATTTATAATTGGCAAGATTTTTTCGTATTTTCATCGCAATATAATAACTATCTCACTTCAAGTCGCTTAAAATCTTACTCACTACAATTTTCTAAGTTCCTTGCCATAGTTTCCAAAAACTCTTAGGTGGGCGGTACAGGACTTGGTGTCTTCGCCTGCATATTAAATTTTTTCCATTCTGGAAAAGCAGGTTTCGGTCGCCAATCGGCATTGGTATTGCTCCTTCTCGTCGCAATCCCAAAACATGCCTCACTTCAAGTCCTGGTTCAAATTTGATTACTACGATTCTCCTGACCCCTTGCTGTAGTTTTTCAAAAAACCTTAGGTGGGCGGTACAGGACTTGAACCTGTGGCCTCTTCCTTGTGAAGGAAGCGCTCTAACCACTGAGCTAACCGCCCAAATTTTTTATCTCTTCTACTTTTAAAATCCCTTTTTCAGTTATAAATCCAGTTATCAAATAGTTTGGTGTAACATCAAATGCAGGATTAAAAACTTGAGTATCTTCAGGACATATATATTTCCCATTTACTTTTTTTATCTCATCCTCATTCCTTTGTTCAATTATTATTTCTTCCCCTGTTTCTATACTAAAATCAAAAGTAGAAAAAGGAGCAGCTATATAAAAAGGGATTTTATGATAATTTGCTAAAACTGCAAGAGAGTATGTTCCAATTTTATTTGCTGTATCTCCATTTTTTGCAATCCTATCTGCTCCAACAATTACAATGTCTATCTTTTTTTTACTCATTAAATATCCAGCCATATTATCGCATATAACTGTGTAAGGAATTTTGTTTTTTTTAAGTTCCCAAGCAGTTAATCTTGCTCCCTGTAAAACAGGTCTTGTTTCATCAACATAAATATGAATTTTTTTACCTTTCTGTTTTGCTACATAAATTGGTGCAAGTGCTGTGCCAAAGCCAGTTGTAGCAAGCCCTCCTGCATTACAGTGAGTTAAAATATTCATATTATTTTTTATAAGTTTGCTTCCATAGATCCCTATTTTATAACAAGCATTTAAATCTTCTTTATAAATATTTCCCGCTTCCTTCAACAATTTTTTAAATAATTGTTCTTTATTTTTTCCATCCCAATCTTTAACAACTTTTTCCATCCTATCTAAAGCATAAAAAAGATTATAAGCAGTTGGTCTTGATGTTTTTAAAAAATTGATATCTTTGTTAATTCTATCTTTTAGTTTCTCATTTAAAAGATTCTTATTCTCAAGAAATGAAATAACAACTCCATAAGCAGCAATACATCCAATTAAAGGTGCTCCTCTTATTTTCATTTCTTTAATCGCATCATAAACACCTTTTACACTTTCCAGTTTTAAAATAATTTCTTTTTGTGGTAAAAATCTTTGGTCAATTATGTAAATTTTATCCTCCCACCAGAATGGTTTTACAGGTATTTTCTTCATTTTTAAATTGATGGATGTACACAATCCTCTCCAATAACTTTTTTTAGTTCTTCAAGAAATTCCTCATTTAAATCTATCCCAAAACTTTTTGGCTTAATCTTTATCTTTTTATCACCATCAAATATTATATTTATGAAAAACGGATAATCTCCTTTGAATTTCAAAAATAAATCTTTAATTTTTTCAAAACGACTTTGTTCTATTGGAATTTTTATATCTATTTCAATTTTCTTCAAAAATTTTTCCTTTACATTATTTATATTGGCAACATCATCAACAATAATTTTAATTTCATCGGAGTCCCTTTTTAATTTTCCTTTTACAAAAATAAGATTATTTGCTCTAATAAGTGTTGAAAATTCTGCAAAAACGTTTGGGTAAAAAAGACCTTTAATTTTCCCTTCTATATTTTCTATTTCACCTATAGCCATTTTCTCTGCTTTCTTTTTAGTTGTTGTTCTCTTAATATCAGTAAGAACACCACCCCAAATAACACTTTCTCCATCTTTAATCTTTTCAATCCGTGACATTGGCATTGAATAAAGTTTAATTAAAGGGATATACTTTTCTATTGGGTGTCCAGTAAGATAAACACCAAGCATTTCTTTTTCATAAGATAAAAGTTTTGTCTGTGGCCATTCTGGTAAAGAACTAATTGCTTCTTTGTTTAAAGTAGGTGTTAATTTCTTCATCTCTTTTGATGTAAAAATTTCAATATGATTTTCTTCTCTAAGTTTTTGAATTTTGCTTCCATGTTCAATTGCATCATCTATCATCGCAAAAAGTTGTGAACGATAAATTCCAAGATAATCAAATGCACCTGCTTTAATTAAGCTTTCAATTACTTTCTTATTTACACTCCTTAAATTGACCCTTTCACAGAAATCATAAAGAGAAGTAAAATTTCCATCCTTTCTACTTTCAATAATTGATTTTATAGCAGCAGAACCAACATTTTTAATTGCAGCAAGCCCAAAAATTATATCATTACCAAAAATTTTAAAATTTTCATCACTTTCACAAAGACAGGGAGGTAAAACCCATATATTCATTCTTTCGCATTCTTCAATATACTCTGCAATCTTATCTTGGTCCCCAATTTCACTATTTAAAAGCGCTGTCATATATTCAAGAGGATAATTTGCTTTTAAATAGGCGGTCTGATATGAAAGCAAAGCATAGCCAGCACTATGTGATTTATTAAATCCATATCCTGCAAAATTTGATATATCATCAAAGATTTTTTCTGCAACTTCTTTTTTAACTCCATTTAACATAGCACCTTTAACAAATTTTTCTCTCATTTTTTCCATCTCAGAAGGAATTTTCTTACCCATAGCACGTCTTAAAACATCTGCTTCTCCCATTGTAAAATTTGCAAGTTCATTTGCTATTTGCATTACCTGTTCTTGATATATTATTACGCCATAAGTTGGCTCAAGAATTTTTCTTAAAATTTCAACATCATATTTGATTTTTGATGGATCTTTTTTTCTTTCTATATATTCCCTAACCATTCCGCTTTTCATAGGTCCTGGTCTATATAAAGCTAAAACCGCTATAATATCCTCAAATTTTTGTGGTTGTATTTCTTTCAACAAGGCTCTCATCCCTTCACTTTCAAGTTGAAAAACACCTATTGTTTCTCCTTTTGATAATAATTGATATGTTTTTTCATCGTCTAAAGGAAATTCTTTAATTTCAATCCCTTTTCTTTCTTTTATAAGTTTTATAGTATCCTCTATTACTGATAATGTTTTAAGTCCAAGTATATCTATTTTTAAAAGTCCAATTTTTTCTATACATTCAAATTCATATTGAGTTGCAATTTCACCATTAGGACCTTTAAAAAGAGGAACATATTCACTCACATCATTTTCTGTTATCACAATACCAGCAGGATGAATTGAAGAATGTCTTGCAAGCCCTTCAAGTTTTGTTGATATGTCAAATAATTGTTTTATTCTCTCGTCATTCTCTTTCATGAGTTTTAATTCTGGATTTAATTCTATTTCTTCTTTTAATGATTGATGTTCATATGAAATCAATTTTGAAATTCTATCTGCTTCAGCAAATGTAAAATTAAGAACTCTTCCTACATCTTTAACAACTGCTCTTGCTTGCATAGTACCGTATGTTCCTATTTGGCATACATTATTCTCTCCATATTTTTTCTTAATATATTCAATAACCTCTCCCCTTCTCCTATCACAGAAATCAATGTCTATATCTGGCAGACTTATTCTTTCAGGATTTAAAAATCTTTCAAAAATTAGGTTATAAGGAATGGGATTTATTTGAGTAATATCAAGTAAATAAGCAATTAAACTACCAGCAGCAGATCCTCTCCCAGGACCAACTCTTATGCCTTTATTTTTTGCATAATTTACAATGTCATTTATTATCAAAAAATATCCACAAAATCCCATTTGTTTTATAACTTTAAACTCATAAGATACTCTTTTTACAATATCATTATCACTCTTTTCGTCTAAATTATCTATTTCAATCCCAAATTTTTCTTTTAAACCTTTTTTAATCAACTCTTCAAAAAACTCCTCAACTGTTTTTTTTGATGGCGGTTCAAACTTTGGAAGGAAGTATTTATTAAAGTCAAAAGTAAGATTGCATTTTTCACTTATTTCTAATGTTGTATTAATTGCTTCTGGTATATCTTTAAATGTCTCTATCATTTCTTCAGGTCTTTTAAAATAAATCTGGTCTGTTTGAAATTTAAATCTATTAGGATCATCAAGTTTTGAACGAGTTTGAATACATAACAAAACTTCATGTGCAAGTTTATCAATTTTATGAATATAATGACAATCATTAGTAGCAACAAGCTTTAGCCCTGTTTTTTTACTTATCTCAATTAAAAGTGGTATAATTTTTTTTTCTTCTTGTAAATTTAAAAGCATTAATTCAATATAAAAATTGTCTTTCCCTAAAATTTCAGAATAAGTTCCTGCTGTTTCAATTGCCTTTTGAAAATTATCATTTTTAAGATACCATGCTATCTCTCCCTGAAGGCATCCTGAAAGTCCAATAATTCCTTTAGAATATTTTGAAAGAACTTCTTTATCTATTCTTGGTTTATAATAAACTCCCTCAAGATATGAAATAGTAGAAAGTTTCATCAAATTTTTATATCCATCTATATCTTTTGCAAGTAAAGTTAAATGAAAAGAAGACCTTTGTTCATCTGTCTTTCTTTCAAATCGCGATTTCGGAGCAATATACATTTCAATCCCAATTATTGGTTTAATTCCATTCTCAATAGATTTTGTATAAAACTTTATAACACCTGCCATTGTCCCATGGTCTGTAATTGCAAGTGAATTCATACCAAATTTATGGGCAAGAGGAACAACTTCTTCAATCCTACACATTCCATCAAGTAAACTATATTCAGTATGTAAATGAAGATGAACAAACTTTTTCATTTTTCTTTCTGAATTTTTTTAACTGTTTGATAAATTTTCCCTTCTGTTTTAACACTTGGAGCAATAGCAATTTCAACAAGTTGCATTTCCTTTATATTTTTTGCACCAAGAGATGCCATTGATAATTTAAGTGCACCCATTAAATTTTGACTACCATCATCAACCTTTGCAGGTCCAAACAAAATTTCTTTTAAAGTCCCAGTTGTGCCAACTTTTATTCTTGTCCCTCTCGGCAAATTCTCATCACTTGTTGCCATACCCCAGTGATACCCTTTTCCTGGTGATTCTTCTGCTTTAACAAGTCCTGAACCAATCATAACAGCATCAGCACCACATGCAAATGCCTTACAAATATCTCCACTTGTAACCATTCCACCATCTGTTATTATTGGAACATATCTTCCTGTCTTTTTAAAATAAAAATCCCTTGCAGCGGCACAATCAGCAGTTGCGGTGACCTGTGGAACTCCAATTCCAAGAACCTCTCTTGTTGTACAGGCAGCACCAGGACCAATTCCAACAAGCAAACCAGAAATTCCTGTTTCCATAAGTTCATACGCAACATCAAAAGTAACACAATTACCAACTAAAACTGGAATACGTGCTTTTTTGCAAAAAGAATTTAAATCAAGTGGTTTATATTTTGTTGAAATATGTTTTGTAGTAATGACAGTTGCCTGAACAACAAAAATATCAACACCACTACTTTGGCAAATTTCAAGATATCTTTCAGCATATTGGGGAATACAACTAACTGCACAAATAACTTTCCCCTTTTTTATCTCTGCTATCCTTTCTTCTATTAAATCTTCCCTAACTGGCTCTTTATAAACATTCTGAATAATCTGTGTAGATTCTTCAGGAGAAGAAGAAATTATTTTTTCAATTACTGAATAAGGATCTTTATACCTTGTATAAATTCCCATAAGATTTAAAACTGCAACTCCACCCATCTTACCGAAAAGAACTGCAAATTTAGGATCAACTACTCCATCCATTGCAGCAGCAAATACTGGGATATCAAGTTTAAAAGGGCCTATTTGGGTACTTATATCAACTTCTTCAGGATTTATAGTTAATGTTCCTGGAACAAGAGAAATATCATCAAATCCATAACAAACGCGTGCTTTTCTGTTTATTCCTATCCACATAGCCATTTTTTTTCTCCTTTTTGAAAATAGATTCTTTTTAAAAAGTTTTATTGATTTATATTTTATTATATTATTTTTTCGCTTTTTTTACCATATTTAACTCACCTTAGATCTTTCAAATTTTTTATAATTTTAAAAATTTCGTATATCTGTTCTGGGCTAAGTTGTTCAACACGACTAAGAGGCGAAATACCAATACCTTTTAATTTTTTTATCATAATCTCCTTGTCAATATTAAAAACTTTTTTAACAACATTAGTTAAAATTTTTCTTCTATAACTAAAAATTATTGGTAGAAAATCATAAAATCTTTTTTCATCAGTCAATTTTATTCTTGGATTTTTTAAAGGAACAATTTTAACAACAACAGATTCAACTTTTGGTCTTGGGTAAAAAACATTTTTATTTAGATTGTAACATATTTTTGTATCTGTGAAGATATAAAGTAAAACAGAAATAGAACCATATGTCTTACTATTTGGTTTACCTATAAATCTTTCGCCAACTTCTTTTTGTACAGTCAAAAGAGCAAGTTTAATCTTTTTGTGAAATTTTAAAATATGAAAAACTATAGGAGAACTCAAATAATAAGGGGTATTTCCAATAACTTTGACTTTTCTTTTAAACGAATTCCAAAAATTTTCATCCGACTGTAAAAAATCCTTTTTGATTAAATGAAAATTCTTATAATCTGAAAAATTTGTTTCTAAAATTCTACAAAAATTCTCATCTATCTCAAATCCATAGTATTCTTTAACTTTTCCAATAATTCCTTCTGTCAGAGAACCAAGTCCAGGTCCAATTTCAATAACTATATCATTTTTATTTAATTCTGCAAAAGAAAGCAATTTATCCCTTGAATTTTTATCAATTAAAAAATGTTGGCCTAAATTTTTTTTTATATCAATCTGTCCTGTTTCTATTAATCTTTTTATCTCTTTTAAAATTAAAAATTTCATTTAAGTAGTTTCAAAATAAACTTGTATGCACAGATAAAACTTTCTGGATTTCCTTTATTTTTATATGCGATATCAAAAGCAGTTCCATGCCCTGGACTTGTTCTTGGCAAATTTATTCCTGCTGTAAAATTTACAAGTTTTTCAAAATAAAATGTTTTTAAAGGAATAAGTGCTTGATCGTGGTATATACAGATTATTAAATCAAATTTTTTTTTGAAAATTGTGTCTGCTGGAAAAGGTCCCTCAATCTTTATTCCTCTTTTCTTTATTTTTTCTAATGCTGGTTTTATAATTCTAATTTCTTCATCTCCAATAACTCCATCTTCTCCTGAATGAGGATTTATTCCACAGATTCCAATTTTAGGATTTCTAATTTTCATCTTTTTCAGAAATTCATAACCAATTTGTGTTTTTTCAATAATAAGTTTTTCATTTAAATATTTAAAAACATCTTTTAATGGAATATGTGTTGTTAAAAGCAAAACTTTATAATTTTCTGCAATCATTACCATAGCATATTTTTTCTCTTTCAATCTTTCAGCGAGTAATTCTGTATGACCTGAATAATTGTATCCAGCAAGATTCCATGCTTTTTTAGATATTGGTAGTGTTACGAGTCCTTCAATAAATTTTTTTCTCCAAAGATCTATTCCTACAATAACATATTTGAAAGATGCTTGTCCACATATTTTATTATCAATTCCAACTGGAAAATCTTTATTTTTTATAAAGTTAACATTGTAAATATTTAAAAAATTTTCGTCAATTTCTTCTTTTTCCCTTACCTCTTTTATATTTATATCCAAATTTAAAATTTCAATATTTTTCTCAATAACAGAGATATCTCCTATTACAAGTGGAATGAAATTTTTAAATTTTATTATCCTTTTATATCCCTTCAACAATATTTCAGGACCTATACCTGCTGGATCTCCTATTGTTATACCAATAATTTTTTTCATCAAAGAAATTTTATCGGTATCTGTCTTTTCAATTGTTCAATATATTCTTTATATAAATTTGAATACTTAATTTTAAAAATTCTGTCTTTTGCCTGTCTATACATTTCTATCTTATCTATATTTAATTCTCTTTTATCGTGAAGATATATAACAATCCACCTCTCTCTAACTTTAATAGGAGATGATAATTTCCCTTTTTCTAATTTTAAAATTTCTTCTAAAATTTCATCTATAATTTCTGAACTTTTAAGTTTCGCAAATTCCATTTCTTTTAAACTTTCAGAATTAAATTTTTCAATAAATCTTTCACTTTCCTGTTGGCTATCAAACCATTTGAAAAAAATCTCATATTCATTATGTTCTTGTTCAATTTTTTTCATTTCATTAGCAATCTCAAGAGGGGTAATTTCTATTTTTGATATAATCTCATTTCTTATAAGTTTTCTTATTTTCAAATTATTTTCTATTTCCTTTTCAAGTTGTTCAATTTTTATCTCTCTTTGTTTAAGATGCTCATAAAATTCTTCCAAAGAAGAAAAACTTTTTTTAATAATATCAAGTTCGTCTTTTATCTCTTTTTTACTTACTTCTATTTTCTTTTTTTCTGCCTGATAAAGAAGTAATTTTTCTTCAACCAACATCTGTAATGCAAAGGAAGGGTCAATTCTATCTTTTTTACTTCTATAGATTACTTCATTTTCAAAAATAGGTTTATTCCCCACAACAACCAAAACTTTATTTTGTCCAAAAATATTACAAATAATAAAAAAAAATATAATAAAAAGTTTCATTTAATTTTCCCCTTTAAAATTTCAATTTTATTTGGATAAATTTCAATTTTACTTTTTTCTTTAAGTTTTTTCAAAAGATTTTCAACCTCTTCTTTCTTTTTCTGGGATAAAAGTAAATTTTTTATCATACGAGCTGCCTCAGCAAGCGAAAGAATTCTTTTTTCTGTTCTTCCGGTTAATTTTATAATATGATATCCCATTTCTGTTTTTATAATATTTGCAAGAATCTCTCCAGGTTTCATCTGATTAATTAAAGATGCAACTTGTGGATCTAATTTTTCAATCTCAATCCATCCAATTTCTCCTCTCTTTTCTCTTGTTGGAGCAATTGATTCTACCTCTGCAATTTTTTCAAATGATTCTCCCATTCTTAATCTATTTAATATTTCATCCGCTTTTTCTTTTGAATCAACTACAATTTCTGAAATTTGAACTTTTTCTGGAATTACAAATTCTTGTAAATGAGTATTATAATAATCAGAAATCTCTTGTTCGGAAATCTCAATCTTATTTGACAGAATATCTTCAACAAACTGATGAGTTAAAACTTCCATATAGTAGTTTTTTAATTTACTTTCAACTTTTTTTCTTAATTTTCTTTCATACTTTTTCGCATACTGGAAAAGTAAAATTTGATTAACATAATCATCAATAATGGCTTTCGGATCAATTAAAAAATATTCTTTATATATTTCTGGTGATAGTTCAATTTTAGTAATTATTTCATCAAATTTAATTTTATATCCATTAACAACTGCTACAGTACTTCTTA
The DNA here is from genome assembly GCA_046296715.1 of Candidatus Ratteibacteria bacterium. Classification (GTDB taxonomy): domain Bacteria; phylum Ratteibacteria; class UBA8468; order B48-G9; family JAFGKM01; genus JAMWDI01. The sequence continues at coordinate 39,499 of JBKBIN010000007.1, read as the reverse complement.
TATCATTTATTATCAAAAAAATAATTAAACTAAGAATGATAAAAGTTAAAACAAAAAGTCCAATAATTCCTTTCCATCTCCTAAAAAAAATTTTTATTTTCATAATTCCCTTTTATATATTATTTTCTTTTTGTTTCTATCATACCATACAACCAATTTTTTTTCTCCAGTTACTTCATCATCTTCTATTTTACCATTATTATTTTTATCTTGCACCTTTTGGCCAAGTGAAATAATCTTAAAAACATTACTTTTCGTTGTAATCAGATTAATAATCTTTGAAAATACCATCTCTTTTTCCTTTTTTATATCCACAAAAAGGTCTAAATCATTATCCTTCAAATCAAACCCATATTTTGTAATCTCTTGGTTAAGTTTCCCTTTTTCCCCTTTATCACCAAAAATACCCAGAACTTCAGAAACATCCTTAAATGGTCTTGCAGAAATTATTTTTTCTGCCAGTTCTTGTTCAACAAGCGGCAAACATTCAAGGACTTCTTTTGAAGCAGTATTTATATTTATTCTCCCATAAATATTTTCGTCAACCTTTTTATAACAGGTAAGATAATCAACAATTTTATTATCTTCTCCTTTCCAGAAATTCAAACTTTTCCAGTGTTCCATTTTATGAATAAAACCAAGTTCGCCAAGAGTTGAAAATTGGTTATTCTTAACATAAAAACTGCTTGGCCATGCAAAAATCCAATTAGTTACACCAAATTCTCCACCAATCCATGGTTGAAAATAATAATTTAACTTATTTGGACTTGGAATTCCTAAAAACCAATCAGTCATGCTTTTCATTCTCGGATCATTCTTTTGAACAGTTGTTTCTGGAGCATCAGCAAAATATTCACAAAATTCAATTAAATTTCCTTTATTATCATATAATTTAATCGTAAAATCAAGACCATGATTACTAAAAAATGGAATTTGTCCCAAAATACCTGAAAGAATACCAAAAGAACCTGGATTTAAAGCAATTATTCTCTCATATTGTTTACAATTATCTGGATCTCCATCCATTGGAAAAAACAGAATAACTGGTGGTGATTCATTTGGAATTAAAATTACTATTCTTATAGTATCGCCAATTGTATAGAATGAATGAGGTGGTATTTTTTCTCCAGAAGGAATAGTAATAGAGGTCATTCTATCAACAAGTTTTGTAATTTTCCCTGCCTTATCATGATCTATTTCTGTTTCTTTATTTACAAAATCGTCATAAATTTCTTTAGAATTATTAAAAACTTCTTCCCAATGATTTGAAAATAAAACAAAAACTCCTTCAATTCTCCATCCACCTATATCCAATTGGTCAGGATAAGGATTAAATATTTCTATAAACTGTCCTCCTATTTCTTCAAATACTCTACCTATTACAAGTTCCCTGTATTCCCATCTTTTAACAGCATCTATTTCATTTAAATAAGGAACCTTTTCTATCCCTGTCATATATTCACTTTTATATTTGTAAACAGTTGGTATAGAATCTTTATCTCTAAAATCAACTATATTTAAAGAAATTTGTATTGCTTGTTTTTCTGGATATCCCATTTTTTTAAAAAAATTAACTAATTCGTAAAAATCCGCATTATTTATATCAATCCTTTTTTCTTCTTTCCTATTTAAATCTCTATCATATGAAAATGTTGTTATATAATTTTTAATCTTCTCATAATTTTTCTCTCCAAATCCTGGAACAAGTTTAATTTCAGAAGGAGAAAAATAAGGTCTATCATCTCCATAAGGTTTTATAAAATAAAATTCTGCATCTTCATCTATCCCTTCATTTTGTTCATCAATAATTCCATTACCGTTATTGTCTATTCCATCTGCTAAAACTATTAAACTATTTTTGTTATCATCAATTCCTATTTTCCCAGGTTTTCCATCCTGTCCATATCTGAAATTTACAATATTAAAATAAAGTGTCTTTTCTAAAATTTTTTCAAATATATTTATTTCAAAACAACTGTGTCCTTCATTAAAAGATAGATTTAAATTCCCATTTGCATTTATATTTATTTTCCCGTTTTCATCCTCAACCAAAACAGCATATCTTCCAATAATATTCCCTTTTTTATCTTTAATATAAAACCATTTTGAATCTTTCTCTCCATCATTGTTTAAATCAACTTCATCACCTTCAAAATTTTTTCTCCATAAATCTAAAAAACAATCGTATTCTCTATCATCTTTATCTATTTCCCATATTGCATTTTCAATTCCAATTTTTGAAAAATTTTTTGCTTCTCTTCCAAAAATAATCTTCCCTGTTGTTTTTGTCCAGAAATTGAAAAGAATAAGCATAGTTGAAGTAAAAAGAAATATAAGAAGCAAAATAAGAATGACAAGAATTATAATATCTCCTTTTTTAAAATCCAATTTTAATTGTTTTTTTAATTTCTTTTTCAATTTCCTTCCCTTCTATTTTTCCTTTTGATATAACTATTTTTATTTCAACAAGTTCTGGTAATTTTGGTTCTTCCATTACTTCTGTATCCCAATTTTCATGCCAGTTTTCTCCATCATAATATCTTATAGAAAAATCCTTAATATCAAGTCCGAGAGTTTGGGCTCCTGGAAAACCATTAAAAAAAGTAAAATCAGGGTTATCTTTGTCTACTCTTACCATATTAACCATTATCTTATTATCCTTCCAGTAAATCCCAAATTTTGAAATATCTCCATCTTTATCCTCTGAAAAAGAAGAAATAAACTTTACCCATTTATTCCCACCTTTAAAATTCATCCTATATACGCCTGAAAGATCATTTATCATAGCATTTGAAATCCTTTTTTCAATAAAGTCATAAATAAAAATAATTTCCTTCATAATCTCCTTTTCAATCTGCTTTTTTCTTGAAGATAAAAGTGAGTTTTTTAAAATAAAAATACCAGAAAGACAGACAAAAGTGAAAACAAAAATTGATATTAAAACTTCAATTAATGTAAAGCCATTATCTTCTTCTGAGTGAAGAAATAAAATATTTTTTTTCATCTTTTCCTTCTTTTTTCCAGTAAATTTCAAGTTCAACTTTATAGAGGTCCTGTTTTTCTTCAGTAAAAATTACTTTAAACCTATAATCAGGATAATCACTTAAAACTCCTTCAAAATTTTCAGGTATTTCATTTTCTTTATCACCGTAAATCTGCTCAATCATTGTAAAAATTTTATCTGCTATAAAAGAAACATTGACTAAATTTTTGCTTCTTTCACTTAAATTCATAATTACAGGATAAACTTTTATCAAAGTTATAATTCCACCTGCAAGAATAAAAAGTCCGATTAAAACAGTAATCAAAGAAAATCCTAATTTTATTCCTCTATTATACATTTCCCAGTTATATTATGGATTTTAATCTTTTTTTCTTTTTTTGAAATTTCATCGGTTAAGATTATATATCCTGCTTTTTGTGCTGTTCCATCAGGTAAAAAAATTAAAATATCCATTCCTTGGCTCTTTTCTTTTATTTTAATATTTTCTGGGAATTTTATCTCTTTCCATACAGGTAATTTTTCATTCTTTAAAATTTTAAAACTCCTTTCATCAAAAACTACAGAAAAATTGCATCTTTCATTTATTGCAGATTCCCTTGCAAAATTTATCCCTTCTATTATTTTTGCACAAGTTGAATTTAAAAGATACTGTTGATGATATTTCTGTATAAAAATAGTTGTTGGGATTAAAAAAAGAAGAAAAATAAAAATGACTATCAAAATTTCAATAAATGTAATCCCTTTATTTGTCATAAGTTCATCTATTTTCAATAAACTCCTTATGAAGTGCAATCAGAGCTTTTTCTCCATCTTTTTTTCTTATTACACATGAGATCTTTATTTCAGATGTACTTATCATTTCAATATTTATTCCTGAATTTGCAAGACACATAAACATTTTTCCAGCAACTCCTGGTTGATTCATCATACCTATGCCAATAATGGAAACCTTACATATATCAGGATCTGTAATAACCTTTTCTGCTCCTATTTCCTTTGCAATCTTTTCAATAATACTTTTTGTTTTTTCAATTTCATTAATATTAACAGTAAATGATAAGTCAGCAAAATTATCCCTTCCAACATTTTGAACTATCATATCTACATTTATTCCTGCTTGCCCAAGTGCTGAAAATATCTTACCAGCAATACCGGGTCTATCAGGAACTCTAAAAATTGAAACTTTTGCTTGATTTTCATCAATTGAAACAGATGAAACAACTGCTCCTTCCTTTAATTCAATCTCTTTTACCATTGTTCCCTCCGTGTCTTCAAAAGTAGATTTGACAATAAAAGGAATTTTATATTTTTTTGCAAATTCAACTGCTCTTGATTGCATAACTTTTGCTCCTGAACTTGCCATTTCAAGGAGTTCATCATATGAAATAACAGGTATAAGTTTTGCATTTTTTATCCTATTTGGGTCTGCTGAATAAACACCTTTCACATCAGTATAAATTTCACATATATCCGCCTTTATTGCACCTGCTATTGCTATTGCTGTAAGGTCTGAACCACCCCTTCCAAGAGTAGTAATTGAATCTTCTGAACTTATGCCCTGAAAACCTGCAACAACAACAATTTTATCCTTTTTCAATTCTTCAATTATTTTAGATGGTTCAATTTTCTGGATCCTTGCTTTTGTATGTAATGTATCTGTTTTTATTCCTGCAAAATATCCCGGAAATCCCTCTGCTTGTTCTCCATAACTCTCAATAGCCATACATAATAATGCAACAGAAACAATTTCACCAGTAGATAAAAGTAGATCAAGTTCTTTTTCAGGTGGATTTGAAATAATTTGTTTTGCAAGTGAAATTAAATTATCTGTTGTCTTTCCCATAGCAGAAACAACAACTACTATTTTATCTCCCTTCTTTTTTCTATCAACTACTTTTTTTGCAACAAACTTTATCTTTTCAATATCTGCAACTGAACTCCCTCCATATTTTTGAACAACTAAAGCCATCTCAATTCTCCTTTTTAATATATTTATTTTACAAGATCTAAAGTTTAAGGTAAAATATTTTTATGAATAAAGAAACGACAGAATCTATTTTATACAAATTAATTTTTAGAAATATCCCTTGTATTGTTTTTTTATTGGACAAAGAAAAAAATATTATTGAAGTTAATGAAAAAATTGAAGATTACGGATTAAAAACTAAAGATTTAATTGGTGAAAACATATTTAATCTTCCTTTCTTAAACCCAAAAGATTTAGAAAATCTTTTTAATTTTAAAAATAAACTAATTAAAATTTACCTTGCTTTTGAGAACCAGAAAAGATATGTACTTGCCAAATTAAATGAATTAGACCTTGATAATCCAAAATATTTACTACTATTTCACGATATCACAGATCAAGAATTATTAAAAATAAAATTGAAAGAGGATGAGGAAATAATTATTGAATGGGAAAGTCTTGCAGAAAAAAGTCTTGCTGGAATATATGTTTATGATGAAAACTATAACTTTGTCTATATAAACCCAACCTTTTGTAATATTATTGGTTATAGTAAAGATGAATTAATTGGAAAGAAAAAGTCATATGAAATTGTTTATGAAAAGGATATAGATTTAGTAAAAGAAATGGCTGAAAAGAGATTTTCTGGACAAATTGATTCTGCAAGTTTTATTCTAAGAGTAAAAAGACCTGATGAAAAAATAAAATACTGTTATGTTTCTGAAAGAGTTGGAAGATATAAAGGGAAAAAAGTAATAGTTGGAACTGCAATAGATATAACTGAAAAGATTGAACTTGAAAATAAATTAAATGAAGAAAAAAAATTATTAGAACAAACATTAAATGGAACAATTCATGCATTATCAAAAATAGTTGAAATTAGAGACCCTTATACTGCTGGTCACCAATTAAGTGTTTCAGTTTTGGCTGAAAAAGTAGCAAAAGAGTTGGGATTAAAAGAAGAAGAAATTAAACAAATTTTATGGGCTTCATTATTACATGACATTGGAAAAATTTCAGTCCCTTCTGAAATACTTGTAGTCCCAAGAAAATTAACTTCTATTGAATTTAGTATAGTAAAGACCCATCCTATTGTTGCATATAATGTTTTAAAAGTAATCCCACAATTTGAAAAAATCTCTCAAATAGTTTTACAACATCATGAACGACTTGATGGAACTGGTTATCCAAGAGGGCTTAAAGGAGATGAAATTTTAAAAGAGGCAAGAATAATCGCTGTATGTGATGTTGTTGATGCAATGATTAATCATAGACCTTATAGATCTGCTTTAACTCTTGATGAAGCACTCAATGAAATTTATATGAATAGAGGGTTAAAGTATGATGAGAAAGTAGTGGATATATGCTTTGATTTATTCAAGAAGAAAGGTTTCAGTTTTAAATAGGTATTATTTCAAATTTAAATCCATTCTTATCTTTAATAATAGATAAAACTTCAAACCTTATTGGAAGATTAATTTTTTTAGATTTTAAATATAGATAAGCAATATTCTCAATCTTCTTTATTTTCCTCTGATTAACGGATTCTTCTGGAAGTCCACAAATATCTGAACTTCTTGTTTTCACCTCAATAAAAACAATCTCTCTTTTCCTTTTTGCAATTATATCAATTTCTCCTATTTTAGTTCTATAATTTCTTTCAATTATTTTATATCCATTCTTTTTTAAAAATTCAACTCCTTTATCTTCACCAAGTTTCCCAAGTTCAATATTTCTCATTTATTTTTATTTCTTAAATAATACATTTTTGCTCTCGGTGCAAGACGGTTCCTTTCTCTTGTTTTCAATACCTCAATTTTTACAATATTTGGCGAATATAAAGGAAAAATCCTTTCAACTCCCTCTCCATAAGAAATTTTTCTAACTGTAAATGTCTCCCTTATTCCTTTGCCTCTTCTTGCTATGCAGGTACCTGTAAAAATTTGAATTCTTTCTTTTTCTCCTTCTTTAATTCTAATGTGAACTGCTATCTCATCGCCTGGCCAAAACTCTGGAATTTCTTTATCTGGTTTAAATTTTTTTTCAATCTCTTCAACTTTTTTTAATGTCATCTTTCCCTCCTTGTTTTATATATTTTTCATATAGGTCAGGTCTCTTTTCTTTAGTATATTCAATTGCAATTTTTTTTCTCCACTCTTCTATTGCTTTATGATTTCCTGATAGTAATATCTCTGGCACTTTCATTCCTCTAAAATTTTTAGGTCTTGTATAACATGGCCAGTCAAATAAATAATTGTAAAAACTATCATAAACAGGAACACCCTCTGGTAGAACTCCTTTTAAAAGTCGGACAACACAATCAACTATAACCATTGCAGGAAGTTCACCACCTGTTAAAATATAATCACCTATTGAAATCTCATAATCACATATTTTTTTCACTCTTTCATCAATCCCTTCATAATGACCACAAATTATTATAAGCCCTTTTTCCTGGCTTAACTTTTTTGCAAATTGTTGATCAAAAAGTTTGCCAGTTGGACTTGTTAAAATAACTTTTGCATCTTTATTTTCCTTTTTTATAAACTCAACTGCATCATATATTGGCTGACATTTTAAAACCATACCTTTGCCTCCACCATAAACTTTATCATCAACTTTTTTATGCTTATCCTTTGAAAAATCTCTCAAATTCCAAATTCTTATCTTTACTATCCCTTTTTCTTTTGCTCTTTTAACAATACTTACATCAAATGGAGTAAAAATTTCAGGGAAAATTGTTAGGATATCAATTTGCATTTAAATTTTATATAATCCCTTTTTTCTTTAAAAACGATTCAACTGTCCGACTTGGTTTTGCTCCAACACTTAACCAATATTTAACTCTGTCTTCTTTTACATTAAAAATAGCAGGATCAGGCAATGGATCATAATAACCTAAAACTTCAAGAACATCTCCTCTTCCATCCTTTTCATCACTTACTGCAATCACTCTAAAAAATGGTCTATTCCTTTTCCCTATTCTTACCAATCTTATTTTTGTTGCCATTTTTTTCTCCTCTAAATTTCTTCTTCTTTCTGAGTTTCTATACTTTTATGGACTGCTACAGCAATTTTTGTTGCTTCAAGTCCATCATCACCAACTGCAATTGTTCTATTTTTCAAAAGATCATCTATTTTCCAACCATCTTTTAAATATTTTATATTATAAACAAAATCTTCAATACTTTCAATACCATATCCAGAATAAAAAATCTCACCAAATTTTTCAACTTCATTTATAAAAACAGGATTATAAGTCATAACACCAGAACTTTCATAACAAACTCTTGTTCCTCTATCCTGACTATCACACTCTATAATTCCCTTTTCTCCAACAAGTTTAAAACCTTGGTTGACAATACTTTCAAAATTTTCTGGTAAAATCCAAGAAAGTTCAAAAGAAATAATAGCACCATTTTCAAACTCAACAATTGCTTTAACTGCATCAAATGTATTTATTCCAAGCGATTTTAATTTATTTTTTATTCCTTTAGCAAAGACCTTCTTACCATTACTTTTCAAAAACCACCTCATTAAGTCAAAAAAGTGAACTCCAAGAAACCAAACAGGTGAACTTTTATCAGCCCAGTTAGGAAACCAATCCCTCGGAACAACAATTTTATCCTCCATATGAACAGAACCATATTCTATCTTACCAATTTTTCCTTGTTCTATATCTTTTTTAATTGTTTGATGGAAAGGATCAAATCTTTTATGAAAATCTACCTGAAGTAGTACATTATTTTTTTTACAAACTTCTATCATTTCAATACATCCTTCTACAGTTATATCTAATGGCTTTTCAACAAAAATATGAATTTTTTTATTTGCACAATAAATAACCGGTTCTTTATGAAATGGATCAGGTGTAGCAATTGCAATCCCATCAAATTCTTCTTTCTCAAGCATTTCTTTATAATCAATATATCCTTTCGTTTTATATTTTTTCACCTGCTCATCCAAAACTTTCTCATTTATATCACATATAGCAACAAGTTTGCAAATACCTTTTCTTTCAAGTTGTTTATATGTATTTAAAATATTTGTTCCAAACTTTCCAAGACCAATTATTCCAAGTTTTATCATTTTTCCGCCTCCATTAAATTTAAGATTGTTCTTAATAAAATTTCTCCTGCTTTTTTTATATCTTCAATCTTTATTTTTTCATGGTCTGAATGTGCATCATCAAGTGAACCAGGACCAAAGACAACTACAGGCATATTTCCTACTTTATTAAATAAACGAGCATCACAACTTGCAATAAATCCTTCAACAACTGGTTGAAAATCTGATTCAAAACATGCTTTTTCTATTGTTTTTACAAGTATGTGGTCAGATGGTATAGAATAAGAATCGTTATGTAGTTTGGGAAAAGATAATCTATAATTTGAAATAATCCATTGATCACCACAATTTTTTATAATATTTTCAAATTCATATTTTATCTCCTTTAATGTTTTATTAGGTAAAAAACCAATTCCACCTTCAATTTCAACCTTTCCACATACCATACTTGGCCATCCATCTCCTTTAATAACTCCAAAATTCAATTGAACCGGCTGTTTAAACTTTTCAAATAATGGGACATTTTTACTTTCTTCTATAAGTTTCTTCTCAAATTCTTTAAATTTTGGATAAAGATAACAGAACTTTTCAATCGCATTAACTCCCTCCCAGATTTTACCCATATGAACACTCTTACCAAATAATTCAAGTTTAAACCAAACTGCTCCTCTATTGGAAGGCGTAATTTTTAATTCAGTTGGTTCAAGAACAATAACTCCATCCCCTTTATATCCCTGTTTTATCAAAGAAAGAGTTCCATTTCCGCCAACTTCTTCTTCAATTACAATTTCAACAATAAGTTTACCAGAAAATTTTTTATTTAAATTTTTAAGAGACAATAAAACTAAATAAATTGTTGCTATTTGACCTTTTGCATCACAGGCACCTCTTCCATAGATAAAACCATCTTTTTCTTCAGACAAAAACGCTTTTTCCCAGTTATAAGCAGGAACAATATCTGAATGAGTATTTAAAATAAGAGTGTATTTATTGCCATTTCCAATTTCAAGACAAAGATTTTTCCTTTTAGTGTAATCATAATCTATATCTCCAAAAGTATATTCAGGGTCTTTTTTTATATCTTGTTCTATCTGAACAAGTTTACAATTCCCAAAATTTTTAAATTTCTCATAAATAAATTCCTGAATCTTTTCCTCTCCAATCCCACTAATACTATCAAACCTTATTAGTTCCTTTAAAAATTCTTTTGTCTCTTCCAAATTTTTCTCAATTAATTTTTTAATTTCATCCAATTAAGACCTCCTCAATTGCTTCTTTTATTACATCACATCCTTCTATAATCGCCTTTTCATTTATAATTAAAGGAGGGTTAACCTTTATAGTTGCTCCTTTATAACCAACAGGAGCAAAAAACAAAAGGCCTTTTTCAAAAGATTTTTCTACAATTTTAAATGCAGTATCAGGGTCTGGTTCTGTCCCATTCTTTACTATATGCAATCCCCATACAAGACCTTTACCACAAACAAAACCAACACAATTATATTTTTTCAAATCAGATAATTTTTCCTCAAAAATTTCTCCCATCTTCTTTGCATTTTCCCATAACCTATATTTTTCAATATAATTTATACTTCCAAGGGCTGCAGCACAGCATAAAGGATTTCCTGTATGTGTACTTGTCATAGTTCCTGGTTCATATTGGTCCATAATTTCTTTTTTACCAACAACAGCAGATATAGGAAGAGAACTTGAAATACCTTTACCAAGAACAAATAAATCAGGAATTATACCATAATGTTGGAATCCCCAAAAAGTTCCAGTTCTCCCAAAACCTGCCTGTATCTCATCAAATATCAATAAAACTCCATTCTTATCACACCACTCTCTTAATTGTTTTGCATATTCTACCGGCATTAAAGAAGCATTTCCTCCTTGATATGTTTCACTTATAACAGCACAAACATTCTCTTCTTTTATCTTTTTTTCTTTAAGTGTTTTTAAAAACAGATCAAAACTTTTGTCTTTTGTTCTTGGATCTCCTGGAAAAGGAACCTGAATAATGTCAGGATCAGGATTAATAATCCATTCTTTTAAACTTGGGATTCCTCCTATCATTTGTGCTCCAAGAGTTCTTCCATGAAAAGCACCTTCAAAAGAGATAATAACTTTTTTATTTCTTGACTTTCCATAAGTTCTTGCAAGTTTAATTGCACATTCAACTGCCTCTGCCCCTGTTGTAAGCAAAAAAACTTTCTTCAATGGTTCAGGAGATAAAGAAGCAATCTTTTCAACAAGTTCTGCTCTTATCTCTGAAGGAAAACAATAATTATGTAAAAGTGGTTTTTCTATCTGTTTTTTTATTTCTTCAATAACAAGTTCATTTCCATGACCTGCATTTGCAACAAGAACACCAGAAGAAAAATCAAGAAACATATTTCCATATTTATCATATACATTTACACCAATTGCTTTATCCCATATAATTGGTGGTTGTCCTGTCATTGAAATTGGCTCATATTTCCTTAATTTTTCAAGAATTGGGATTGACTCAGGAACAGGAATATTAGTTACTATTCTTCTATATTTTGTCTCAATTTTTTTAACTTGTTTTGGTATTAAAGAAAAAGTTTTGCCCACATTTGCCTCCTTTTTAAATTTTTAACTATAATTTTACTTTAAAAAAGTTTAAAAAACAATAAGTTTTACAAATCTTCTACCTGCGTAATACCTTTTTGACCAATAACACCTACGAGGTGTTAAGTGGGAATGATTGTATTTCAACATATTTCGGATATATAGCATATTTGAAAGAAGTTTTAGAATTAGAGATTTAGTAAAAAGTTGACTTATGACTCTTTTTTGATATAAAATTATTTATTAAAAGGGAGGACAAAATGATATTTACTGGAATTAGTGATGAAGCAGGACAAGCAATTGAAACACAGATTAAAGCCCATAAAGAACTTGGATGGGAATATATGGAATTAAGAAATGTAGATAAAGAGAACTTAACTATGATGAGTGATGAAAAATTTGAAGAAATTTATAAAAAAGTTGTAGAAGCAAATATGAAAGTTTCCTGTTTTAGTAGTTGTATTGCAAACTGGGCTACGAAAATCTCAGACGATTTTAAAAAGGATTACGATGAACTAAAAAGAGCAATACCAAGGATGAAAAAATTTAATACAAGATATATTAGAGTTATGTCTTGGCCAAATGATAAAGATAATCCTTGGGATGAAGAAAAATGGTCAAAAGAAGTTATAAGAAGAATGAAAGAGTTGGTTAAAATAGCCGAGGATAGTGGAATAATTATAGTTCATGAAAATTGTTCTGGATGGGGAGGAGAAAGTGCCGAAAATATGATAAGGTTAGCAGAAGAAATGAATTCACCTAATTTTAAACTTTTGTATGATACAGGAAATGTTGTTGCTCATAATAAGGAAGTTAATCCATGGGATTTTTATATTAAAGTAAAACCATATATAGAATATGTCCATATTAAAGATTATAACAAAGAAGGAAGAGCAACTTTCCCAGGGGAAGGACAAGCAATGGTAAAAGAAATTCTTTTAGATTTAAAGAAAAGTGGATATAAAGGTTTTGTTTCTATAGAACCACATTTAGCAAGTGTAGTTCACGAAGGGAAAGTTGGAGACCCTGAAATTACTTATAAAACCTATATAACATATGGAAAGAAACTAATGGCTTTATTGGAAAGTTAAGTTGTTAATTCTCTTTTTATTCTTTCAAGGCATTGCAAAGTAACATCATCTTTATATTTTTCATATATTTTTTTCATTGCTTTATATGCTTCATATAACTTACCCATCTGTCTTAATTTATGAGGATACATTCTTACATATGGTATTGTTCCAATTACATAAACTTTTTTAAATGCTTTTAATGCCTCTTCATCATTTCCAAAGGCATTCCACATAATTCCTTCTTCAAGATAAAGTTGAAAACCAAAAGGATTATGCCATTGTCCAATTCTTAAAGTTTTTATAGCAGAATTTAATTTTTTATTATCATTTTTTGATATTGCCTGACTCCATTCAAGCCATGCTTTCAAAACATAAGCATCAACAAGATTTGGATTAAGTTTTATTATTTTCCCAAGATATTTCTCTGCACGGTCATAATTACCAAGATGAAAACTTATATCTGCTTTTACCCATAATATATTTAAAATTCTTGATTCGTAAAATTTAATAGACAAAATACCAAAAATCAGAATAAACAAATAGATCAAAAACCTTTTCTTCATTTTACTTAAATTTTTTCAACTATCTTTTTTATTTCTTTTTCAAGAAATTCAGGTAATCCAAGCATTTCAACATTTATAAATCCTCTTATTATCATTGATTGTGCCTCTTCCTCAGGTATCCCTCTACTTGCAAGATATTCAATCTCTTCTCTTTTTATTTTACCTATTGCTGCTTCATGAGAAAGTTCAACATCACGATATGATGTTTCAAGTTCTGGAATAGCGTGAATAACTCCTTCTTCATTTATTATAAGTCCCCTGCATTCAAGATGTCCTTTAACTATAGGCGAATCTGCTTTTATATGTCCTCTTGCAATAACTTTACCACCATAACTTATTGCTCTACTTATTATCTCTGCTGAAGTATTTTTGTTTGAAAGGATACACCTTGAACCTATATCCTGATATGAATCTGAATAAGAAACAATAATAGAAGAAGACCTGAATTTTGAATTTTCACCATCAAGTATTGTTGTTGGATACATAACTATTTTTTTTACAGGAGTTAATGATATATAATTTGAAATGAAAATTCCTTCTTCCTCTACTATTGCTATACTTAAAGGTTGGACTTCAATATCTTTTTTCCATGAATGTATCATTGTAAAATTTAAAAATCCATTTTTCTTAACATAAAACTCTGTTATTCCAAGATGATAAGCATCTTCTGTTTCCTTTGCACTTGTGCAACCTGTTATTATGTAAACTTGAGCATCTTCTTCAACTATAACAATATTATGGATTTTTTGCTTGAATTTTTTTGTCTTTATATACAAACATGCCTGCACAGGAAATAAAGTTTTTACTCCTTTTCTTATTCTAATAAAATACCCACCTTCTGTATCTTTTGGAAAATCTTTATTTAACTTTTTAAAAGAATAACCGTAATATTTTTCTTTAATTTCTGGATAATTTTCAAGTGCTTTTTCAATTGGTAAAATCTCAACTCCTTCCTGAATTGTTTTTGTTAAAATCACTTCTTTATCTTTTTGTAGGAAACTTCCAGATCTTTCCTTTTCTTCTATATCAAAACCAACTCTTTCAATCTCCTTTATTTCATCGCTTTTTATTTCCATTTACATTCCTCGCATTTTTCATATCCATATTTTTTAATCATATCAAAAACAATTTGAGGATCACTCTGACAGGTTATTTTTCCATTTATCATAACACAACCCTTTTCTCCTTTGACATAATCAAGTATGTAGCCAGTATGCGTAATAATTAAAGCAGAACATTTTGTTTTTTGGATATAATCATTTAAAACATTTCCCATAATTGAAATATTCTCTATATCAACTCCTGACTCAGGTTCATCAAGTAAAAGTAATTTTGGTTTCTGTAATAAAATCTGAAATAATTCAACTCTTTTAATCTCTCCTCCCGATAGGTCAACATTCAAATCTCTTTTTAAAAGTTCATCAACTTTTAACTTTTCTGCAATTTCTTTTATCTCTTGTTCGTTTTTAGAAAGATATCTTGCAAGTTGTGAAATTTTAATTCCATAGATTTTTGGAGGATTTTGAAACATAATACCTATGCCCATCTTAGCCCTTTCGCTAATCGGTATATCTGTTATATCAACATTATTGAAAAATATTCTACCTTTTACAATTTTATAATTTGAGATTCCGATAATTGATTTTATAAGTGTTGATTTACCAGAACCATTTGGTCCAAAAATAACCATTCTTTCATTTTCATTAATACTCAAAGAGACATCTTTTAGTATTAAACTATCTCCACCTTTTACACTTATATTTTCAATTTTTAACATTTTTAGAAAAGTCCAACAACTTTTCCTTCTTCATCTATATCTACTTTTGTTCCTGCAGGTTGACTTGGAAGTCCTGGCATCGTTCTCATTTCTCCACATAAAGGATACAAAAATCCAGCACCTGCAGAAATTCTAATATCTCTAATTGGAAGTGTAAATCCTTTTGGAGCACCTTTTAAATTTGGATCATGAGATAAAGAAAGATGTGTTTTTGCCATACATATTGGTAAATTTTCAAAACCCCATTTTGTATAAAGATTTATTTTTTCCTCTGCTAAAGGAGAATACTCAACTTTTTCTGCTCCATAAATTTTTGTTGCAATCGTCTCTATTTTTTTCTTTATTGGCCATTCAAGCGGATATAAAAATTTAAAATCTTTCTCTTTTTCGCATGCCTTAATAACTTTTTCAGCAAGTTCAAGTCCTCCTTCTCCACCCTTTTCCCATACTTCACTTACTGCTACATCATCTGCACCAAATTCAATAGCAAGTTCTTTAACCTTTTCAATTTCTTTCTCTGTATCTGTATTGAACTTATTTATAGCTACAACACAAGGTATGCCAAAAATTTTAGCATTTTCTATTTGTTTTCTTAGATTACTTGCCCCTTGCTCAATGGCAGGAATATTTTCTTCAACAAGTCCTTTATCAAGAGGTTTTCCAGGAATTACTTTGTATTTTCCACTATGTGCTTTCAGAGCCCTTATTGAACAAACAATTACAACACAGTCGGGTTTAAGTCCACTATATCTACATTTTATATTCATAAATTTTTCCATACCACAATCAGCACCAAATCCACTTTCAGTTACAACATATTCAGCAAGTTTAATAGCAATAAGATCAGCAATTATTGAACTATTTCCATGAGCAATATTTGCAAAAGGACCTGCATGGACAAAAACAGGAGTGTGTTCAAGTGTTTGAAGTAAATTTGGTTTTATAGCATCTTTTAACAAAACAGTCATTGCTCCAGCTGCTTTAACATCTTCTGCTGTAACGGGTTTTTTATCGTAAGTTTGTGCAACTATAATTTTTGACAATCTTTTCCTTAAATCAAAAAGTCCTCTTGTTAAAGCAAGAATTGCCATCACCTCTGAAGCAACTGTTATATCAAAACCTGTCTCTCTTGGAAAACCATTCTCTTTTCCACCAAGTCCAATTATTATGTGTCTTAAAAATCTATCTGAAACATCAACAACTCTTGGCCAGGTAATTGTTAATGGGTCTATATTTAAAGAATTTCCTTTATAAACAGCGTTGTCAACAAAGGCAGCAAGTAAATTGTGAGCAATGCCAACTGCATGAACATCTCCAGTTAAATGTAAGTTAAAATCTTCCATTGGAATTACCTGTGAATATCCTCCACCAGCAGCTCCACCTTTAATACCAAAAACAGGACCAAGTGATGGTTGTCTTATACAGGTAAAAACTTTTTTACCAAGTTTACCAATCGCCTGAGAAAGCCCTATTGTTGTTACTGTTTTACCTTCTCCTAAAGGTGTTGGAGTTATTGCTGTTACATCAATATATTTACCGTTTTTTCTACCTTCAAGTTTCTTAAGAATATCCAATGAAACTTTTGCTTTATAATTTCCATATAGTTCAAGATATTCTTCTTCAATTCCTGCTATCTCGGCAATTTCTTTTATATGTTTTATTTTTGCTTTCTGGGCAATTTCAAGATCACTTAACATAAAACCCCCTTTTTCTTTTTTAATTATTATATAAACTCATTGCTTTTTCCAAATTACTTTTTAATATTTCTTTTATTGCATTTACACTTTTTTCTATCACTTTTTCTATTATTTCTTTTTCTTCAGGAAGAAATGGAGATAAAACATATTCTACAAAACTTTTTTCTATCTTTTGACCTTTTATACCTATTCTTATTCTGACAAAGTTATTGCTTTGTAAATTTTCTATTATAGATAATACTCCTTTATGTCCACCAGGTCCTTTGTCTTTTGTAATTTTTATTTTTCCAAGTTCTATCGCAAGTTCATCATGAATCAAAAACAAATCTTCAATCTTTTTATTAAAGAAATCAAGAGCATCCTTTACTGCTTTACCACTTTCATTAATATAAGTTTTTGGCTTTACAATTATTATTTTTTTCCCCTCTATTTCTACTTCCCATCCATTAAAAAGCTTTTTTCTGTAAACTTGCATAACTCTACTATCTTTTCTTAATTTTTCAATAACTTTAAAACCAACATTATGCCTTGTTTCTTCATATTCTTTACCAGAATTCCCAAGTCCTACAAAAATCATAGTTAACTTTCTTCTTTCTCTGCTTGTTCTTTTTCCTTCCTTCTTTCTTCAACTTTTTCCTGTGAAATTACTTTTGGTTCTTCCAGTACTTCTTCAACTTTTACTTCCTCTGTTATTTCTCCTTTCGGCTTTAAAACCGTAACAACCACCTTTTTTTCATCTTCAAGTATTTTAACTCCTTCAGGTACTCTTATATCTTTAACTAAAATTGCATGACCAAAATCAAGTTCTTTTATATCAATTTCTATTTTTTCTGGAATATTTCCTGGTAGTCCTTCAACTTTTATTTCCCTTAATTCATGTTCAAGTATTCCTCCCTTTTCTTCTCCAATAGATTTCCCTTTCAAAACAATGGGTACTTCTATAATGACCGGTCTTTCTGAGCTTAATTTATAAAAGTCAAGATGAATTATTTCGTCTTTTATAGGGTCCATTTGAATATCTTTTAAAATAACTTGAATTGTTTGCTCTTCTCCATTTTTTTTAAGTTGCATTTCAGCCATAATGTTATGTGATGTTAAATGTAAAATTATTTTTTCATTAGTTTTTCTTTCAAGTTTTATAGGAATAGGTTGTATATCAGGACCATATAGAATTCCAGGAATATAACCTTTACTTCTTAACTTTCTTGCCACTCCTTTACCTTTACCTTCTCTTACCTCTGCTGAAAAAACAATTTTGTTCATTCTACCTCCTTTTAAACTTAAAAATGGGCGCGGATGGAATCGAACCATCAACCCCCGCGTTATCAGCACGGTGCTCTGCCCTTGAGCTACGCGCCCTTATTTTTACTTCTTTTTTAAAAATTCTTCAACTTTTTCTTTAATAATATCCTTTGTACCAAGAGCAAAAGCAAGAGCAATTCCAAAACAAAATGAAGCGAGAACAATTATAAAGACATCTCCAATAAAATCAGCAGCAATCCCAATTTCCTGTAAAGCAAGAACTGTTCCAAAAATTATGATCGCTATTTTAGTTAATTTCCCTAAAAATGGTGCCTTTTCAATTCCTGCGTTTCCAGCAGATGTTCTTACAATTCCTTCAAAGAAGCTTCCAAGGAAAATAGAAAAAATAAAAATTAAAAGCCCAAGTATAAATTTAGGTATAAAACTAAGTATCTTATCTATTATATTTGATGGTATCTGTATCCCTGCAAAATTAATAGAAAGGAAAACAACTGCAAGCATTAATAACCAGTAAACTCCAATTCCAAGTAATTGTGAAATTTCAAGTGTGATATTCCCTTTCTCAAGCAACTCTTTAAGTCCTGAATCTTCAGAAAGTTTATCAACCTTTATATACTTAAAAAATTTTATTATCAACAGTTTCAAAAACTTAGCAATGAGCCAGCCAATTAAAAATATCAACAACGCACCAATTACTTTTGAAAGAGAAAACCAAAACTTACTAATTAATTCATTCAGAACACCTAATCTTTCTCCTGTCATAATTTCCTCCTTTTGAATTATTTTATAACAAATACTGAAAAAAATCAATACCTTTCTGTCTTCAATAAGGTATAATTTCTAACTTCTTTAAATGGTTTAAAAACTCTTCCACCTCCTTCAAAAAATTTTGTAAAAAATTCAAGATACTGCAATCTACTTGTATGGACATAACTTCCAAGTAGATTTATTATAAGATTTCCTATATGTCCAACAATAAAAACTAAAGATGCGATAAAAAATCCAATATAAGGAATATTTTTAAGCATTGACACCATTTGATTGATTACAAGTCCAAGAACCGAAGTTGTTAACCCAAGACCAAAAAGACGACTATAACTTAATACATCTCCAAGTAAATTCCCTGCAATTACACTATAAGCACCATAAATAGCCCAAAATCCTTTCAGCATTAATTCTTTTTGTGTCTTTGCCTTTTCATACATTAAATAAATAAAAGATAGTATCAAAAGATAAAAAGCACCTTTAGTCAATACTTTCATTTTTAAATAACCTACAATAATAATACCAACAAGTATTTGGATTAAAAGAAGAGAAATTGCTTCACCACAAAATTTTAAAGGATATCTTTTTATATTATTGTAAAGATTTAAGATAAGTCCCCATATAATCTGAATATAACCAATAACAAGTGCAATTAATAGAAAAAGGGTTGATTTATCGCCACTTTCAAGAGGATTTAAAAGTATAATTTTTTTTAAAAATTTAATAAATAGATAGTTTTCTGGAAGTTTATATAATGTATCACCAAACCATCCTCCTGTTAAGGCACCTATTATCAAAGTTGAAATACCACATATAAAAAGTAATTTTAAAAATTTAACAAAGTTTGGCAAAAATCTAAATTTTTTCATTAAAATTAATGAGATTAATATAAGCAAAATTCCATATCCTGCGTCAGTTAAACAAAAACCAAATGAGATAGCGAAGAATATAGATAAAGGGCCAGTTGGATCAATATTTTTATAAACAGGCCTTCCATATAGATCAGTAACAACCTCAAATGGTTCAATAAATCTATTGTTTTCAAGTATTATAGGAATGTTGTCTCCTTCTTTTGGTTCTTCAATAATTAGATAACTTTCCGGATAAACTTCAAATATCGTTTTCTTTAAAATATCTATATTTTTTTCACTTACCCATCCGGTTATTCCTTTTACAAATTTTGAAACGCCAAGTTTTTCTCTTGTAGAAACAAACTCATAAAGACATTTATAATAGTCATAACATATAAAGATTTCTTTTTTATATTCTGTTATTTCTGATAATTTCTTTTTTATTTTTAGTATCGCTTGTTCATTTTTTAGTTTGATTTTTTCAAGTTTTTCAAAAATTTCTTTTATCTTTTTATTCCATTTTCTTACATATAAAATCTTTCCTCCTATTTCTTTTAAAAAACCTTCAGCAATCTCTTTTTTTTCTTTTCTGAACAATAAAATGTATAAAAAATCTTTTTGAAATTCACCAATCTTTTCCAGATATAAATCTTCAGAAACGCTTTCTAATCTTATTTTTTGTGGTAGTGAAAAAACAAAAAAAGAAAAATTAGAAAGATTAAAAACTTCAGAGAAAATTACGTCTGTATTAATAAAAGGTAAAACTTCTTCCTTTAATTTTTCTATTTTTTGAATAATTCTTTTTCTTTTTTCTATATCAAGATAAAGTTTTAGATTTTCATTGTAAATATTTTCAAGTGAAAAGGTCTCAAGAATTTTATTTTCTTCATTTTCATCTATGATTATTTTTTCATTCGCTTGTTTTTTTTCTGTTTCACTTAATATATTTTTCAAAAATTCAAGTTTCTTTATCTTATCTTCTATTTCGTCTTTTGTTAATTTCTTTTTTTCAAATCCCTCAAATGATATATTTTCAATTTCAACAATACCTAATTTCTGTAATTTTTTCAATAAAACTTCTTCCTCCCCAAGGAAAAAGCAAGTAAATTTTTTTATTCTACTTATCATGAGTATTCCTTATTAATTTTTACATATTCTTCTGTTAAATCACAACCCCATGAAGTTGCAGAGAAATTTCCTCTTTTTAAATCAATTTCAATTTTTATCTCTTTGTTTTTCATTAATTCTCTTAACAAGTCCCTATCAAATTTTGCTGGCTCACCTTCAAAAACCTTAATACCACATATCTTAACTTCAAGTTTTTTTATATCCATTCTCGCATTTGTTGAACCAATAGCAGCAATTATTCTCCCCCAGTTTGGGTCTCCACCACTAATTGCTGTTTTAACAAGCATTGAACCACTGATTCTTTTTGCTACTTTTCTTACATCTTTTTTGCACCAGCCACCATTTACGACAACTTCAATAAGTTTACCTGCTCCTTCTCCATCCATTACAATTTTTTTTGCAAGTTCAATACAAAGTGTTTTTAAAGAATTTGAAAATTCAGTAAATTCTGGACTTCCAATATGTATTGTTTTATTTCTTGCAAAGCCATTGGCAAGAATTATTACAGTGTCATTTGTACTTGTATCATTATCAACTGTAATCATATTAAATGAATCCTCAACTGCATTTTTTAAAGCAATCTCAAGAGCATTTTTATCTATAACAGCATCTGTAGTAATGAAACATAACATTGTTGCCATTGATGGATTTATCATACCTGCTCCCTTTGCCATGCCTCCTATATAAACCTGTTTTTTTCTACCATAAATATTTGTTTTTATTTCAAATTCTTTTGGGAAAGTGTCTGTTGTCATTATTCCTTTTGCTGCCTCTAAATTTCCATCTTTTGAAAGTTTTTCAATAAGTTTATCAAATCCATTTTTAATTTTTTCATATGGTAATGGAACCCCTATTATCCCTGTTGATGCAAAAAGAACAGAATTTTTTTCAATTTTTAATTTTTGAGAAATTTCTTCTATTAGTTTTTTAGTTAACTCCCAGTTTTCCTTTCCATTACAAGCATTTGCATTTCCACTATTTATAAGAATTGCTCTAATTTTATTCTTTATGTGTTTTATACACCAAATAACACTATACGATTTAAACTGATTTGTTGTAAAAGTTCCTGCTGCAATACAAGGTAATTCTGAATAAATTAAAGATAGATCATTTTTATTTTCTTTTATTCCACAATTAATCCCGCTTGCATAAAAACCTTCAGGATAAGTTATACCTTTCCCCATTTTTTTAATAAAAATTCAGCAAAAATTAAATCAAAAGAATAAGTTATTTTAAAATTTGTTATTTCTCCTTTTTCACAATAGATTTTATTATACCCCATTTTTTCAAGAAAAAAAGAATCGTCACTTCCGGTTATCTTTTTCACATTCTCATATGCTTTTTTTATAAGATCTAATTTAAATCCCTGAGGTGTCTGAACTATAAAAAGTTTTTCCCGATTAAGAGTCATTTTAACAAATTTCTTTTCTACTTCTTTTACAGTATCAATTATTTTTAAAACAGGAATACATGCACCATATTTCTTTGTCCCTTCAATAATTTTTTTAATTAAATTTTCACTTACAAATGGTCTTGCAACATCATGAATTAAGACAATGCCTTGTTCGTTATTGATATTTTTTAAACAATTAAATACACTATCCTGTCTTCTTTTTCCACCTTCTACAATAACAAGATTTGGGAATTTATTTTCTGTTATCTTTCTGCATTCTTTAATATATCCTTTAGGAACTGCAATAAATATTTTATCTGAAAACTTATAAAATTTCTCCAGAGAATATAAAAACAACTTTTTGTGTTCAATTTCAACAAAGGATTTTGGAATTGAACATTTTAACCTTTTCCCTTTCCCTGCTCCAACAAGAATGGTGAAAATCATTTCAATTTTGCAAAAATAATTCTCCCTGTCGGTGTTTGAATAGCACTATCTATAATTATATCAACAACTTTTCCTATATATTTTGAAGCATTCTCAACAACCACCATTGTTCCATCCTCAAGATATCCAACTCCTTGACCTACTTCTTTCCCTTCTTTTATTATTTTTAAAGAAATTTCTTCTCCACTCATTAACCTTGGTCGCATTAAATTTGTTAAAGTATTAAGATTTAAAACTTTAATATTCTGAACTTCTGCTACTTTAGTGAGATTAAAATCGTTTGTTAAAATTGCAGCATTCAATTGGGATGCAAGTTTTACAAGTTTTGTATCAACTGCTTCTACATCATCATAATCTATATTATAAACTTTTGCTTTTATTTCACCATCTTCCCTCAATTTATTTAATACCTCAAGTCCTCTCCTTCCTCTTTGTCTTTTTATATCACTGGAAGCATCGGCAAGCCCATGAAGTTCTTTAATTATAAATTGAGGAATAATTAATGTATAATCAATAAATCCGCTTTTCATAAGTTCATAGACCCTACCATCAATTAAAATATTTGTATCAACGAGTAAAAATTTTTCTCCTTCTTTCACCCCTCCTAAAAAAGGCAAAACAAATCCAAGTTCTTCAAAACCTTTTATCCCAACCATTATTCCAAGATATGAGAAAACAAAATAGAAAGAAAATCTAATTAAATTTTCTAATCTTTCATTTTCAAGTGGAATTAAAAGAAAAAAATTGGCAAGAAGAATTGCTGTTGTAAGACCTACTATAAGACCACCAACTGCAAGAATTAGCTTCTTCCAAGGGATTTTTCCTATTAATATCTCTATTCCAATTACTATAAAAGAGCCAAAACAACCAATTAAAACACCAACTATTTTTTTATCTGGTAAAGAATAAAAACCAGCCAATATACATAAAATAAAGAAAAAACCTCTAATTAACCATAAACCCATTTTTTTTCCTCCATAAATTTTATATCATAAAAACTAAAATTTGTAAATAAAAATTAAGTCCTGTTAATCTCACTAGTGGTTTGCATACAAGGGGAAAAGCAACCATTTAGTAAGTCAATTTTATAAAACCGCCACCAACTACCTCATCCTTTTCATAAAAAACAACTGCCTGACCCGGAGTAGGAGCCCTCTGTTCTTGTTCAAAAATAACTTCAACTTTATTTTCATCGGATGGCTTTATAATACATTTTGCTGGAGTATGTTTATATCTTATTTTCGCTTCAACTTCTTTTTCGTTTTCAAGTTTTTCAATTGAGATATAGTTTAAATTTTCTGCTATTAAATATTTTTTATATAAATCCTTTTCCTCACCAATTACTATTTTATTTTCTTTTTCATCTATACCAATTACATATAATTTTTTCCCTTTTGCAATCCCAAGTCCTTTTCTCTGTCCAATAGTATAGTAAACAATACCTTTATGCTTTCCTAAAATATTCCCATATTTATCAACTATAAACCCTTCTTTACCCCTATCTTTAAAAAAGTAAGACCTGTCTCCACAAACAAAATCTTGACTTTCTTCTTTCTCAGATAAATGTAAATTATATTTTCTTGCTAATTCTCTAACCTGTTTTTTTGTATAATTACCAAGAGGGAAAATTATTTTTGATAATTGCTCCTGAGTTAGTAAAAATAAAAAATAACTTTGGTCCTTTTCACTATCAATTCCCTTTTTTAGTATATATCTTTTCCTTTTTTCATCATATTCTACTCTTGCATAATGGCCTGTAGCAAAAAAATCAAAATCTATTCCAGAAGATAGGACTTTCTTTAATAAAATATCAAACTTTATAAATCTATTGCAAATAACACATGGATTGGGTGTTTTCCCTTTAAGATATTCTTTTACAAAGTAATTTAAAACAATTTCACTATATTCTCTTTTTAAATCAACTATATAAAGAGGTATATTCAGAATTTTACAAACTTTTTCTACATCTTCTAAATCCTTTTCTTCAGGACCATAACAAGCACTTTTCTTTTTTTCAAGTTTTCCATTTTTATCATCAAATATTTTCATAAATACACCATAAACATCATATCCCTTTTCCTTTAGCAATAAAGCACTTATAGAAGAATCAACTCCACCAGAAAGACCAACAATAACCTTCTTTTTTCCCATACTTTTATTTTATCATTGACAAAACCAGAATTAAACATTAAACTTAATTGACAATAAACAAAAAAAATTATAAATTATTAAACTTTAATATAAAGAAGGAGGAAAAGATGGAGTATTCGCAACTAATTACAATAATAGGTTCTGTTTTTGCTTTAGGTTATACATTTTATCTTACAAGATTTATATTGAAAAAATCAGAAGGGACTCCTGAAATGATTGAGGTTGCAGAGGCGGTTAGAACAGGAGCAAGAGCATATCTTAAAAGACAATATAAAGGAGTTGGTGCATTTTTTAGTGTAGTTTTTGTAATTCTTTTATTACTTTCTATTTTCAAATATTTACCTATTTTTGTTCCATTTGCTTTTTTAACTGGTGGCTTTTTCTCTGCATTAAGTGGCTATATTGGAATGACTATTGCAACAAAATCAAGTGCAAGAACTGCTTTTGCTGCTAAAACATCTTTAAATAGTGCTTTAAGAATTGCTTTTTCTGCTGGACTTGTAATGGGACTTGTTGTTGTTGGACTTGCTCTTTTAGATATAAGTATTTGGTATAATCTTTTAACATGGTTTTATAAAAATAGGGTTTATGATATAGAGGAAAGATTGAGATATATAACATCAACAATGATATGTTTTGGTATGGGAGCAAGTGCTCAAGCACTTTTTGCAAGAGTTGGTGGTGGAATTTATACAAAGGGAGCAGATGTTGGAGCAGACCTTGTTGGTAAAGTAGAAGCAGGAATTCCTGAAGACGACCCAAGAAATCCAGCAGTAATTGCAGATAATGTTGGAGACAATGTAGGAGATGTTGCTGGAATGGGAGCAGATCTTTATGAATCATATACAGATGCAATAATAGCAACTATGGCTCTTGCTTATGCTGCTGGTCTTGGTATTAAAGGAATTTCTCTCCCAATGCTAATAGCGACAATAGGAGTTATTTCTTCAATAATAGGTTCTTTACTTGTTAGAGCAAGTGAAGAAGCAAGTCAAGCAAATCTATTGAAAGCTTTAAGAAGAGGAA
This sequence comes from Candidatus Ratteibacteria bacterium, assembly GCA_046296715.1. Classification (GTDB taxonomy): domain Bacteria; phylum Ratteibacteria; class UBA8468; order B48-G9; family JAFGKM01; genus JAMWDI01. The sequence goes on along the minus strand of JBKBIN010000007.1, from coordinate 13,732 downwards.
TCTATTTTGCATCAATTCTTGTAGTTATCTTTTCATATCCTGCTGTTGTTTATCTTCTTGGTTATCAATATAAAGGGCTTTATATTTCTATTTTAAGTGGAATAGTTGCAGGAGTTATAATAGGTTTTTTTACAGAATTTTTCACTTCAGATACATATTCACCTACAAAAGCAATTGCAAAAAGTGCTTTAACAGGACATGCAACAGTAATTATAGAAGGAATTTCAACAGGTATGTTATCAACAATTGCACCAGTTTTAACTGTTGTGATTGCTACTATCTTTGCTTATGTTTTTGGTGGTGGACTTTATAACCCTTCTCTTGGATTATATGGTATTGGACTTGCTGGAGTTGGACTTTTAAGCACTCTTGGAATTACTCTTGCAACAGATGCTTACGGTCCTGTTGCAGATAATGCTGGAGGAAATGCTGAAATGACACATCAACCATCTTTTGTAAGACAGAGAACAGATGCACTTGATGCTCTTGGAAATACTACTGCTGCAACAGGTAAAGGATTTGCTATTGGGTCAGCTGCTTTAACAGCGCTTGCATTAATTGCTGCCTATAAAGAACAAATTGTTCTTCTTGGTGGAAAACTTGACTTATCAATTATGAATTTTAGAGTTTTATGTGGTGTTTTTATAGGAGCGATGTATCCTTTCTTTTTCTGTTCAATGGCTTTAAAAGCAGTTGGTCGCGCAGCACAACAGATAGTTCAGGAAGTGCGAAGACAATTTAAGGAAATAACTGGACTTCTTGAAGGAAAAGCAAAACCTGACTATGCAAAGGCAGTTGATATATGTACAAAATCAGCACAAAAAGAAATGCTTCTACCTTCAATTTTAACAGTTATTCTTCCAATTGTTGTTGGAATTTTGCTTGGGGTTGATGGAGTTGTGGGGCTTCTTGTTGGAGCGTTAACAAGTGGATTTGCTGTAGCTATAATGATGGCAAATTCAGGGGCTGCCTGGGATAATGCGAAAAAATATATAGAAAAAGGAAATTTTGGGGGAAAGGGAACGGATGCCCATAAAGCAGCTGTTACAGGTGATACTGTTGGAGATCCATTTAAAGATACAGCAGGTCCTTCTTTAAATATATTGATAAAGTTAATCTCTATAGTTTCAATTGTATTTGCCGGATTTATAGTTAAAAATTCTATATTTAAATGAAAAATTTATCAAAAGAGGCGCTAAAATTACATAAAAAGGCGAAAGGTAAACTTGAAATAAAAACAAAAGTCCCTTTAAAAACAAAAAGTAATTTATCACTTGCTTACACACCAGGAGTTGCTATTCCCTGTCTTAAAATAAAAGAAAATAAAGAAAATGTCTATGATTATACATGGAAAGGGAATACTGTTGCTATTGTCACAGATGGAAGTGCTGTTTTAGGGCTTGGAAATATTGGTCCATATGCTGCACTTCCTGTTATGGAAGGAAAGGCAATTTTATTTAAAGAATTTGGTGGAGTTGATGCAATACCAATATGTCTTGATACACAGGAAGTTGAGGAAATAATTGATATTGTTAAAAAAATAGCACCTACTTTTGGAGGGATAAATCTTGAAGATGTTTCTGCTCCAAGATGTTTTACAATTGAACAAAGATTGAATGAAGAGTTAGATATTCCTGTTTTTCATGACGATCAGGATGGAACAGCAATTGTTGTGCTTGCAGGTCTGATAAATGCTTTAAAACTTGTAAATAAGAAGATTGAAAATATAAAGATTGTAATAAATGGAGCAGGAGCAGCAGGAATAGCAATTACAAAAATGTTACACAGACAAGGTGCAAGAAAAATTATATTGTGTGATAGAGAAGGAATAATTTATAAAGGGAGAAAGGAAAATATGAATTTTGCAAAAGAAGAAATATTAGAATATTTATGGGAAGGATCAAAAAAAGGAACTTTGAAAGATGCCATGAAAGAATCAGATGTTTTTATAGGTGTATCAGGTCCCAATCTTGTAACAGAAGAAATGGTAAAAAGTATGAATAAATTTTCAATTGTTTTTGCTATGAGCAATCCTATACCTGAAATAATGCCTGACAAAGCAAAAAAAGCAGGTGCTTACATTGTTGCAACAGGAAGAAGTGATTTCCCAAATCAAATAAATAATCTTCTTGCTTTTCCTGGAATTTTTAGAGGAACTTTTGATGCAAAAGCAAAAAAAATTACAGAGAAAATGAAAATAGCAGCAAGTTTAGCAATAGCAAATTATATCCCTGAAAAAAAACTTTCACCCTCTTATATAATACCTTCTGCTCTTGATAAAAATGTAGCAAAAGTAGTAGCAAAAGCAGTTAAAAAAAGCGCAACTTTTTAATTATAGTTCAAACTTATAGGTTATATTTTTCCTTAAAAAAGTTTCCTTTTTTTGGTAAAAATTCAGGTATTTTATAAAATTTTTCGTAGGTCTTTTTTAAGATTATATTCCTATAGTTTGTATAATTAAATTTTTTACAGAAAAGTAAATAATATTCTCCTTCTCCAATCAAAATCTTTTCTTTTTTAATTTCTTCAAAGAATTGAATGTAATTTTTAGAATCAATTTTTTCAGGCGAAAAAATTAAAATATCTTTATCATCTATTTTTTTAAAATCAAAAGAAAAGTCATATTCTCTTCCACTATGCCCTAAGTCAGCAAAAACAATGAAATCAACTTTACAATAATAAGTCATAATTGCAGAAAAAGTATAATTTGTTGTTGCAAATACATAATTATCCTTAAAATTTTTCAAATAGGAACACAAAGCATCTGGATTTTTAAACATTAATATTTCTGAATATTTAGGGTGATTTTTAAATTTTTTAACAGGGATTAAAAGAATAAAAATTATTATGATTGTGATAAGTCCATTAAAATAAACAGCAGTTTTTATTGCCTTGATAATTTTATCTTTTTCAATAGTTATTAATAAAAAAAGGTAAAATGGAATAAAAGAAACGAACCAGTGAAGTCCAACAACTCTGAGAAGTGAAATAAAAAATAAAAAGATTGTTGGTAGAGCAAAAATAAAATAGAAAAAATCATATTCATTCTTTAATTTGAAAAATAACTTTTCTTTTAAAAAAAGATAAAAGGAATAGGGAGTTAAAAGAAAAAATAAAGAAAGGAAAAAAAGAACTATATTTTTGGCATGAAAATATTCTGTTTTTTTTCTATAAACAAGGTTAAAAATTATATTTATCCAGCAATGAGTATAGTTCCAGTATAGATTTATGAAAATAAAAGGAAAAGAGACAAGGAAAAATAAAACAAAATTCTTCCAAAATTTCTTTTCTCTTTTATAAAGAAGATAAATAAAAATTGAAATTAAGTATAAAACAGAAAAATATTTGCTCAAGAAAGATAAACCAAAAAATATTCCTGAAATAATAAAGTCGCTTTTCTTTTCTTCCTTAATTCCTTTATAAAAAAATATTCCTGAAAGAAAAGTAAATATAAAAAGTGGTGTATCATTTGTAATTAAAATGCCAAATAAATTAATTGGGGATAACAAAAATAGAGAGGAAATTAAAAAACTTTTTTCTTTATCTTCTTTAAGCAATTTTAAAATTAAAAAAGAAACAAATGAGGTTGAGATTACAGAGAGCAATCTGTAAAAAAAGAAATGGTGGATTTTCTTACCAAAAAAAGAAAAAAGATAAACAAGCCACCATATCATTGGAGGATGTTCATAATATCCTAAATAAAATTTTTGTCCTGTTGTTATAAAATATGCTTCATCTCCTGTTAATGGGAAAAAATAGGAAAGTAAAAGTTTTAAAATTAGAGTAATAAAAAAAATCCTATAAAATAGAAGAGAATAATTGAACAAATTTTTATTTTCTTTCACCAATCAAATTCCTCTTCATTTATTTTTACATTTAATGAGTCAAGATAGTTTTGAAGTATAATCTGTGCTGAGAGTTTATCAATATACTTTTTTCTTTTTTTTCTACTTAAGTCTGCTGAAATTAAAAATTTTTCTGCAATTGAAGTTGTAAGTCGTTCATCAAATGGTATAAACTCAACATCTTTAATTTCTTGTTTTAATTTAGAAATAAATGCCATTGTTTTTTCTGTTTGAACACTAAATGAGCCATCCATCTTAAGTGGTAATCCATATACAATCTTTCCAACATTATATTTTTTAATTATTTCTCTTAACCTTTCAATAAAATCTTCTTTCAATTTAATTGTTCCAAGACCTCTTGCTATTAGATTTTCCTCATCACTAACTGCTACTCCTATATTTTTATCGCCAACATCAATACATAATATTCTCATTTTCAATCAAATATATTATTTCAATCGCTCTTTTAATTTCTTTTACATCATGAACTCTAAAAATATTTGCTCCTTTTAAATAAGCATATACATTTGTTGCTATTGTGGGTTCAAGTCGTTGTTCAACTTCAAGATTCAAGAGTTTACCTATAAAAGATTTTCTACTCGTTCCAATTAAAATTGGTCTATTAAATTTTTTGAATTTATCAAGATTTTTAAGTATTTCAACATTATCACAAACTCTTTTCCCAAAGCCAATTCCTGGATCAATAACCACTCTTTCCAAATCAACTTTATTTTTTTCCAAAATTTTTAATTTCTCTTTGAAAAATATGCTTATTTCACCTATAACATCTTCATAATAAGGATTAATTTGCATATTTTCTGGTGTTCCTTTCATATGCATTAAAATATATCCGCAATCAGAATCTTTTATTACATTAAATAAATTTTTATCAAGAGAAAATGCAGATATATCATTTATAATACTTGCTCCATTTTCAATCGCTTTTTCTGCAACTTTGCTTCTAAAAGTATCGCATGATATTTTTATCTTTAATTCTTTACTTAGAGTTTTTATAACAGGTATTACTCTTTCAATTTCTTCTTTTTCACTTATAATTTTACTTCCAGGCCTTGTAGATTGTCCTCCAATATCAATTATATCTGCACCTTGTTTTTCAATTTCAATTCCTCTTTCAATTGCCTTATCAAAATCAAAAAATCTACCTCCATCATAAAAAGAATCGGGTGTAACATTTAAAATACCCATTATTAATGGCTTTTTAATTTCTAAAACAATGTTATCTATTTTCCAATTCATAGATTTTTAAGGAGTGCTTTCCTATAATCTTCTGCTTCAAGTTTTTCTATTTTTTCAATGTCTTTTTTTGTAAAATATTTTAATTTACCACATAAAATTCCAACAAAAATAGATTTTGCTGCTTCTTCAACAATCAAACTTCTTGTATAACTTTCCTTTATTGATTCTCCAACAGCAACAACTCCATGATTTTTAAGAAGAACAACATTTACTTTTTTTATTTCTTTACATACTGCTTTCCTTATTTCTTCACCAGCAGGAATAACATAATCAATTACAGGGACATCTTTTCCAAGTATAGCAACATAGTCAGGGAAAAAGGGCTTAAATTTAATTCCCGCTGAAATTAAGCCAACTGTTATAGGAGGATGAGTATGTATAACTGCTTTAACATCTGGTCTTTCAATATATATTCCAAGATGCATTGAAATTTCACAAGTTGGTCTTAAATTCCCAAAAATTTCGCCTGTCTTTAAATTTACCTTAACCCATTCTTCTTCTTTTATTTCATCAAGAAAAAAACCACTTGGCGAAAGATAAACAAAATCCCCTTCTCTTGCACTTATATTTCCACCAGGACCAGCAACAAGTCCTTTTTCAACAATTTTTTTACCGATCTCAGTCAATTTTTTTCTTATCTCTTCCATCTTTATTTCCTTTTTAACTTAAAAAATCTTCTTTTCCCTACTTTTATTATCATACCATCCTTTATCTTAATTTTTTTAAATGGGTCTAAAATAAGTTCTTTATCTATCCTAACTGCTTTTTGAGTTATTAGGCGCTTTCCTTCTGACTTTGAACTTATCATATTGGTTTTATACATTAAATCTATTATTTCAATTTCACCTTCTTCATCAAGTATCTCACTTTTTATTTCAATCTCTGGAATTTCAGTTGGAATATCTTTTTCTCTAAAAATTTTATTAAACTCTTCTTCTGCTTGATTTGCTTGGATTTCATCAAAAAATGACTTTACAACTTCTCTTGCAAGATATGCTTTTGCATCTCTTGGATTTTTCTTAATTAAATCTTTATAAATTTCTGGTTCAATATTTGTAAGCAATGAAAAATAATCATCCATTATATTATCAGGAATAGACATTATCTTACCAAACATATCAAAAGGAGTAGTATTTATTGGTATATGATTATTATAACTTTTACTCATTTTTAATTTTCCATCTGTTCCTACAAGAATAGGCATAGTTATAACTACCTGTTTTTCCTGCCCTAAGTATGACTGGATCGTTCTTCCTGCAAGAAGATTAAATTTCTGTTCAGTAGCACCTAATTCAATATCTGCATTTAAAACATAAGAATCATAACCCTGCAATAGTGGATATAAAAATTCATGTAAAAAAATTGGTTTACCTTCTTTATATCTTTCTGTGAAGTCCTCTCTTTCAAGTATTTGCGCAACTGTAAAAATTGAAGTAAGTTTTATAATATCATCAAGATTCAATTTTGATAACCAAAAAGAGTTATAAACAAATTCGGTTTTTTCAATGTCAAGAATTTTACTTACCTGTTCTTTATATGTTGATAAATTTTTCCTAATTTCTTCAACTGATAATATAGGTCTTGTTTCTTTTCTTCCAGTTGGATCTCCTATCCTTGCTGTAAAATCACCAATTAAAAATATAACTTTATGCCCTAAATTTTGAAAATCTTTAAGTTTTTTTATTGGAACAGTATGACCAAGATGTATTTCAGGAGAAGTTGGGTCAATACCATATTTAATCCTAAGTGGTTTATTTTTTTCAATAGATTCTTTCAACTTTTTTCTCAATTCTTCCTCTTCAATAATTTCAACTGTCCCTCTTTTAATTATCTCCAATTGTTTTTCAATTTCTCTCATATTTAAGTTTTGAGACCGATTTTTTCTAAGTCCTCTTTTAAGCAATTTCCAATCCAAAGTTCAAGTCGCTCTACAAGATAATTTTTCTGGAAATCAATACTTAATTGGTCAAGTTTTTTTATTATCTCTTCTGGAAGTTTTTGATCAAATGCTTCTACATTTTCTTCAAAATGTTTTGATTTTCTCATTCCAACAAGTGCAGAAGCAATATATTCTTTTGAAACACACCAGTTTATTGCAATTTTTGGTAATGTCATTCCTATATCTTTTGCTATCTTTTCTATTTCATCAACAAAATTTAAAACTTTTGAATAAACTGGCTCATTAAACAATACATTATTCTTTCTTATATTTTCTACTATTTCACTTCTATCTTTAAATCTACCAGTTAAAAGACCTTCAGCAAGAGGACTATATGCAAGATAATCAATTTTATTTTCTATACAGAAATCTGTAGTCCCATCAACATCATAACATCTCCAAAGTAAAGAATAAGGAACCTGATTTGATACAATAATAGAAGAAAAAATTTCTTTTGGAAAATTTTCAAGATGTTTTTTTCTAAAATTGCTTACTCCTGCAAATCTAATCAGTCCTTCTTTTTTTAATTTTGTCATTGAATCTGCTATATCCTGGTAATCTTTTTCGCTCATATCTTCTTTGTGCCAGAGGTGTTTCATTTTAGGCCAGTGTATCTGGTATAAGTCAATATAATCTGTATTTAATCTTTTTAAACTTCCTGTTAAACGCTCTTTTACAGTTTTATAGTCAAAATGGTTCCCTCCTATTTTTGTCGCAATTATAAATTTATCTCTTTTCCCTTTTAAAACTTCTCCTAATACAGTTTCACTCTCTCCATAACCTTCAGCAGTATCAATAAAATTAACACCTTTTTCAATAGCAAGATCAATTATTTTCTCAACTTCTTTTTTATCATAACTTCCCCATTGACCACCTATCTGCCAAGCACCTATTGCAATTGCACTTACTTTCAAATCACTTTTTCCAATTTTTTTATAAATCATTTTTAACTCCTTTTTATTTACCTATACAAAAATTTGAAAAGATTTGTTCCAGAATTTTATCACTTATTCTATTTCCAGTCAATTCATCTATTTCATTTATACAGTTTTTTAAATTTTCAGCAACAATCTCAATTGAACTTTCAGTTAATACTTCTTGTAAATATTGTTTTATTGTATTTATCTTTTTCTCCTGCCTTAAATTCAGATATATTTCATCTCCTTTTATTTCACCAAATCCTTGATTTATAAGTTGCAATAGTTTATTTTCTATTTCTTCAATCCCTATATAGTTTTTTATTGACGCTCTTATGATTTTATCTGGTTCAAATTCTTTCTCAATTTTCTCTATTTCAACTTTCTGTGGAAGGTCAATTTTATTTATTATTATCAGGTATGGTTTTTCTTTTATATGTTTAAGAAGTTGATAATCATACTCATTTAATCTTCTACTTCCATCTATTATAAGAAGATTTATCTCTGCTTTTTTCATCCATTCAATTGATTTCTCTACCCCTATCTTTTCTATTTTACTTTTTGCCTTCCTTATTCCAGCAGTGTCAATTATATTAAAAGGTATTCCTTTTATATTAACTATTTCTATTATCGCATCTCTTGTTGTTCCTGGTATCTCTGTAACTATCGCTCTATCCTCTTTTAAGAAAGCATTTAATAAACTTGATTTTCCAACATTTGGACTTCCTATTATTGCAACATTTACACCTGTCTGTATTATTTTCCCTTTATTAGATTTTGCCAGAAATTTCTCAATTTCAAGATAAATGTTTTTCAGTTCTTTTTCAATATCAAGAGGATATTTTTCAACATCCTCTTCTTCTGGAAAGTTAATTTTTGCCTCTATCTCTATAAGAAGATTAAAAATCCTCTCTTTTATTTCAGAAATAAATTTACTTAAAGAGCCCTTTAATTTTTCTATACCTATAACAAGTCCATAATTTGTTTTGCTATAAATAATATCAAGAACTGCTTCTGCTTGTGTTAAATCAATTCTTCCATTTAAAAATGCCCTTTTTGTAAATTCTCCTGGTTCAGCAAGTCGTGCTCCCTTTTTAATGCATAAGTTTAAAACCTCTTTCAGTGGAACTATCCCTCCATGACAATTTATTTCAGCCATATCTTCTCTTGTATAACTTTTCGGGCTTTTCATTATTGTAACTATAACTTCATCAATAACTTTCCCATTTTCAACTATATGTCCATAAATAACTGTATGGCTTGGTATTTCACTTATTTTAAATTTCTTTTTCTTAAGATTTTTCCCTGGAACAAAAATCTCCTCAATAATTCTATATGTATCTTTTCCACTTAATCTAACTATTCCTATTCCACTTACTCCAAGAGGCGTTGATATTGCACAAATTGTATCGTTTTCCATATAATTTTATTTTACCAGTTTCTGCACACATTTTATAATATATAATATTTGTTTTTATTGTAAAGAAGGATTAAAATTAAAATATATGGGGAAAATTAAAAGTGCACCTTTTGCTAAAATCTTCTGTGGTTTAATTTATCAACAAGAGAATATTCTTGAAGAAGCAAGAAAGATGCTTATAGAAAAATGGGGAAAAATTGATATAGAAGAAGGTCCATTTTCTTTTAACTTTACCGATTACTATGAAGATGAGATGGGAAAAAATTTAAAGAGGAAATTTATCTCTTTTCAAAATCTTTATTTGCCTGAAAATGTTTATGAATGGAAGATATATACAAATAAGATTGAAGAAATCTTTTCTGAACAGGGTAAAAGAAAAATAAATATAGACCCTGGATATATTGATAGTTCAAAAGTAATTCTTTTATCAACAAAGGATTATTATCACAGAATTTACATTGGTAAAGGGATTTTTGCTGAACTTACTTTATATTATTCAAAAGGGAAATATAATTTTTTAAACTGGACTTATCCTGATTATAAAACAGAAAATTATATTAATTTCTTTTTAAAAATGAGGGAAAAATATAGGCAACAAGTAAAACACCAAGAAAAATGAAGAAAATGTGGATAAGGATACTGCTTGATTTTTTTATCATTGTTTTTTTATTAAGTTTAATAATTGGAGCAAGGGCTATTATGCCTCCAAGATTAAGTATTTACCTCACACCAAAAGATATTGGTCTACCCTATGAGAATATTATTCTTGAAACAGAAGATGGAAAAAAATTGAAAGGATGGTTGATATATTCAGAAAAAAGTAAAGGTATAATCATATGTCTTCATGGATATCCTGCAAACAAATCAGATATTTTACCAGTTGTTGAATTCTTATATCCTGAATTTTCACTTTTGCTTTTTGATTTCAGAGCTCATGGTGAAAGTCAAGGGAAGGTTTGTTATTTTGGTCTTAAGGAATTTCTTGATGTAAAAAGTGCAATAGATTTTATTAAAAATAATGAAAAAATTAAAAATTTATCAATTGGAATTTGGGGATATTCATTTGGAGGAGCAGTTGGTATTATTTCAGCATCAAAATATAAAGATATAAAATGTCTTGTTACAGATTCTGCTTTTGCAAATTTCCCTGATATGGTTAAAAATTATTATAAAAATTTAGGTCCTTTAAAATATATTTTTTCTTCCTTTTCAATTTTCCTTGGGAAATATATTTTTAGAAGTGATTTTAGATTGAACAGTCCTGAAAATTTTACAACTAATTTAAATTGTCCTATTTTAATAATTCATTCAAGAAATGATGATTTTGTTCCTTTCAGTCACGCTGAAAAATTATATGAAAAAGCAAATCAACCAAAAGAAATTTATGTAGTAGAAGGTCCACATACAGGTCTTGACAGAGCTTATACAAATGAATATAGAGAAAAAGTAAAAAACTTTTTTAAAAATTATCTATAAAAAGGAGAAATTTATGGAAATTTTTAGAAGATATACCGAAAATCCAATAATTACCCCTGAAAAATGGACATATCAATGCAATGCTGTTTTTAATCCTGGGGTCATTGAATTTAATGGTTATGTTTATTTATTGTGCAGAGTTGAAACTTTTGATGGGTATTCTCATTTAACCTTAATAAGAAGTAAAAATGGGATTGACAGCTGGGAAATACCCCAAACTCCAACACTTGTTCCAGATGAAAAATATTCAGAAGAAAAATGGGGATTAGAAGATCCGAGGATTGTATATATTGAGGAATTAAAGAAATATGCAATAACTTATACTTCTTTTTCTCCAGGTGGTCCTTTAATCTCCTTAATTTTAACCAAAGATTTTAAAAAATTTGAAAGAAAAGGCCCTTTAGTTCCACCTGAGGATAAAGATGGATGCTTATTTCCAAAAATGATTAAAGGAAAATTTGCCTTAATACACAGACCTATTATAAAAGGAGAAGGACATATTTGGATTTCCTATTCTCCTGATTTGGTTCATTGGGGGAATCATAAAATTTTATTACCTGTAAGAGGAGGAATGTGGGATTGCCATAGAGTTGGACTTGGATGTCCTCCAATTGAAACAGAAAAAGGTTGGTTAATAATCTATCATGGGATAAGATACACTGCATCTATTCCAATTTATAGAGTTGGATTAGCTTTACTTGATTTGGAAAATCCGGAAAAAATTATAGCAAGGACAAAAAATTGGGTTTTTTCACCTCAAAAAGAGTATGAGAGAATAGGAAATGCTATAAATGTTATTTTCCCAACAGGTTATATTATAAGAAATAAAGAAATTTTTATGTATTATGGTTGCGGAGATAGATGTATTTCACTTGCTTTTGCTTATCTCTCAGATCTTTTAAATATTCTTAAAGAAAATTAATAAAATTATTTTAAAAGTTCCTTTTTAATTTTTCCACTTCCTGTTTTCGGTAGTTCGTTTCTGAATTCAACTATTGTTGGGACTTTATATGGAGCAAGATGTTGACGACAGAAGTTTATAATCTCTTTTTCTGTTATTTCTTCTCCTTCCTTAGGGACAATAACTGCCTTTACAACTTCACCTTTTAATTTATCAGGAACACCAATAACTGCCACTTCTTTAACCTTTGGATATTTATGAATAACTCCTTCAACTTCAGTAGCATAAACATTAAGACCACCAACTATAATTACATCCTTTTTCCTACCAACAATATATAAGTAACCATCTTCATCAAATTTACCAAGGTCTCCTGTATATAACCATCCGTCTTTTATTACTTCTGCTGTTAATTCTGGCTGATTGTAATAACCTGGAGTTACAGGCCAACCCTTTATGATGATTTCACCAACTTCTCCCTTACCGACTTCCTTACCATCTTCATCCACAATTTTTACATCTATCCATGGAACTGGTTTTCCAACAGAACCAAATTTAACATTGTCAAGTGGAGGAAGAAAATTTGGAGCAGCAGTTTCTGTAAGTCCATAACCAGAAAGTAATTTTGCTTGAGGACAAACTTTGTTAAATTTTTTTATTACATCTGGTGAAAAAGGTGCACCAAAAACAGCAGCCCATCTTAAAGAGGGTAAATGAAATTTATCAAACTCATTTAGATTTAGCATTCCTATGAACATTGTTGGAACTAAAAAAGTTCCTGTAACATTATATTTCTGAAGATTCTGTAAAAGTTCAAATGGTTGATAATATTCCATAACAATAAGTTTAATACCAAAAAGTATAAGAAGGACTCCAACAATACCACCATTATGAGAAAAAGGTATAGGACAGATACAAACATCATTATCTTGAAAATATTTATAATGCTTGACAATTGTATCAATCGGACTATCAAGATGTCTGTAAGTCCATATAACTCCTTTTGGAATTCCAGTTGTTCCCGAAGTATAAAAAATTGCAGCAATATCAGATTCGTCAATATCTTTTACTGGAAAATCTGAAGAAAGATCTTTAATTTTTTCTTCCATTGAAACACAGTTTTGAAAATTACCTTTTGTAATTATAATATGTCTCAAAGAAGGAACATTTTTCATAATTACATCTGGTTCAAAAGTTTTTGAAATTGAAGTAATTAAAAATTCTGCTTTACAATGATTGAGCAAAGGTAATAACTCTTCTGTTTTCAATCTATGATCAAGAGGAACTGCTATCGCACCAATTTTAAAAAGAGCAAAATAAGAATAAATATATTCTGGATTATTTAACATATAAATACCAACTTTTGTCCCTTTTTCAACACCAAGTTCTTTTAAAAAATTTGCAACTTTATTCGTTTCTTGTTCAAGTTTTTCATAAGTATAGTCAACATCTTTAAATACAAAAGCAACATCGTTTTTCTTTTTCTCTACTATTTCTCTTAACTTTGCTCCTATATTCATATTTCCCCCTTTTCCTTTAATTTTAACACCTTTCATAAAATTTGCAAGTTTTACTATAAAAGACTAAAATTTTAAACTTAAAAATTCTTCTAAAAATTATGGAAAAAATTGGATATTTAATCTCATTTTTTATTTCCTCAGCAGGTTATATAGTTACTTTATCAATCCCATTATTTTTAATTTTTAAATTTAATGCCTCTCCTTTTATACTTGGGATTGCTGGTTTTTTTGGAAATTTTTCTTATACAATCTTTACCTATATTTTTCATAAATTAAGATGGAAATTGCATTTTCCCTGGTTCATCTTTTCTTCTCTTTTAATATCTATAAATTATTTCTTTTTTCAGTTTTGTCCCCATTACAAGTACTTATTTATTTTATTCTTTTTAAACGGGATTTTTTATAGTAGATTTTGGCCATCTGTTCAATATCTGTTCAGTAAAAATTCATTTCATAT